>NZ_JAWJWL010000018.1:0-164844 GCF_034721475.1 Burkholderia alba
GCCTTCCGCTTCACGTCTCCGTTACTGCGAAAGAGGCGTGATTGTAGGTACCCTGCTCACTTCGCGCAAGAGGTTTCCTGAAATTATTTTCATACCCCATATCTGCGGTCGACCAACAGCGCCTACGCCCATCTAGACGCTTAACAGGCACGGATCGGACTAGAATGGTGGGTTCTCCGCATCTACCACGTCTATATATATGCGCCAGCGAATCGCCAAACGCCTTCCTCCCGATGCCGACAAACTGGTCGGCCTGTCGCTCGCGCTGTTCGCCTCCGGCAGCCGCGTCGAAGACCGCTTCTGGGAAGCGAAGCTCGACGCCCTGCTCGCGAAGGTCGTTCGCAACGGCAACCAGACTACGCTCGACGCCGCGCTCGACCACCTCCAGCAAAACCATCCCGACGCCTACGGCGCGCTTGCGGACATGGCCGAAACGCACAGCGAATCGCTGCACGTCGAACACGACGACAAACCCTACGAAGCCCTCCTCGTCGCCGTTCCCGTGCTCGCATGGACCCGCTACATGATTCCATCCGGCTCACTCAAGACGGATATCGCCGACGTGCTGCGCACCCATCTGCAAGCCCACGTGCTGGCGCAGGACACGCTCGTCGCGATGGCACCGTTCCTGTACAGCATCGATCAGCTCCCGCGCCATCACGTCGAAACCTACCGGCTCGCCCAGCAGCTCGCCCATGCGGCGCTGGGCGGTCACCCGGTCAAGCTCAGCTACGGCGACCTGCCCGAAACCTCGCCGATCCTCGCCGATCCGCGCTTCCTGCTGGCCGTCGTCGCGGCGCCCGCCGGCGCGCCCCTGTTCCGCTGGCAGGAAGAAGAGCCGGGCGGCACCCGGATCGAACGCAGTCAATGCCTCGAGCAATGGGCAGCACAAGGCGGCGTCAATCTCGCCGCCGCCTTGCCGGGCTGCGAATTCGAATGTCTGCTGCCGGATGCCTACTACTCCGCATGCCGCGACGCGGACGAACGCGTACGTCCGCACACCGTCCGGACCGCGATTCGTTATCTGTTCGACACAATTGGCGCCGCGCCCCAGGAGCTGCGCGCAGTGATCGCGGGGTTCGGCGAACGCCGCATCGACGAGTATCGTGTCGGCTTCACCCGGCGCGGCAGCAACGACGTGATCTATGGCGTCGTCTGGCCTTTGTACGGCCGCGAAAACGGCGACGCGGTGCTCGACGAAACCGTGACGGAAACCGACACCCCCGCGGACGGACCGCTCGAAGAAATCGCGACGCTCCTCAAGGAGGCCGGTGTGACCGATATCAGACGGCATGCCGGGCGTTTCGAACCCGAGTACTGCGACGACTGCGGCGTGCCGCTCTATGCGGACCCGCTCGGCGAGATCGTGCATGCCGAAATGCCTGAAGACGCGACGCCCGCGCAGCCGCATTTCCACTGAAACGCCGCGCGTTCACATCCGCACATCACACCAAGGCCGCCCCGGCTACCGGGGCGGCCTTTTCTTTTATGCTTCGACGAATCGTCTTATGTCGTTCAGCTAGGCCGACATATCGTAAGGAATTTGTCATGATTGGGTCGGTGGCGCGTTGCCGCCATTCCAAAATCTCTGCAAAAAAAAGAGGCAAAACATGCGATTCCTGGTGCTCAATTCCGATGCCGAACGGCGTGATGGACTCAAGGCTCTCCTCAAGCAGATCGCCCGCCAAGCCGGCTACAACGATGCGAAGGACTGGCGCCACGCGCAACGACTTCTCAAGCAGCACAACTTCGACCTGATCGCGGTCGACTGGCACGACATCAAGTGCCTCGGCGATCTGCATCTGCTCTGCAAGGCCTGTGGGTCCACGCCAGTCGCAGTGCTGACCGACGACGCGTCGCCCGAGCAGACTCACGCGCTCTTCAAATCCGGCGTATTCGGCGTGATCCCGCGTTCGACCCGCCCCCATCTGATCGTCCGTGCGCTCGAAATGGTCCTGCTCGGTGGCCACTATGTCCCGCCCGGCGCGCTCGATCTCGCCGAGCCGCCGCCGGCCAGCGACGCACGGGCTCACCACCTGATCGATGAATTGCCGCCCAGGCGACGGACAACACGCAGCGTGTTGTCGCCCCGGCAGGCGCAGATCATGCGTTTCGTTCACATGGGCAGCACCAACAAGATGATCGCGCGCACGCTGGGAATCAGCGAAGGCACGGTCAAGATCCATCTGGCCAGTATCTTCCAGCAACTGGGCGCCACCAATCGCGCCGCCGCGGTCGCCATTTATAACGGCTGGTTACCGCCACATCTCGAGGTGCTGCTCTCCGTCCGCGACAGCGCACCCCGCCCCGTGCTGGGGGCGCCTTGCCCGATACCATTGCGCGGCGGGCCCGAGCGACGCAAATACCCCCTTATGCCCGACAGCCGCGCGCGCAGCATCCAGCCGATGGCCGCCGAGCCCACGGTTCCGTTCGAGCCCGGCCGCCGGCTGGCGAAACCTTAGTCGGGCATTGAATCCATTCCCCTATTTGGGATTCAACGAGTAATATAAAAACATGGGTTTCCTCTACACGCCGCTTCCGTTCTGGATCGCCGTCGGTGGCTGGATCGCCGCCGTGGCACTGCTCGCGCTCGCGCTGTGGAAAGCCCCGTTCGCCCGCCTGCAGGACGCCACGCTGCAGCACGTCTGGCTCGCGCTCGTTACAGCGATCACGGCCCTGTGGGCATCCAATGCCTGGCTCGACGATGGCCTCGTCATGCACCTGCTGGGCGCCACGCTGCTTGTCATCCTGTTCGACTGGACCCTTGCGCTCGTCGCGACGGCGGTCATCGCCGGCGTCGCCGCGGTCATCTTCGACGCCTCCTGGCAAGGCATCGGCATTACGTATCTGGTGTACGGTGCACTGCCCGTCGCCGTTTCCGCGCTGCTGCAGCGCGCGGCCATCGCCTGGCTGCCGCATAATCTGTTCGCACTCATCACCGCGCAGGGCTTCGTTTCGCCGATGGTGGCAATCGGCGCGGTGGCCGGCGCAGCCGCCGGCGTGCAGATCGCGCTCGCAGGCGGCGACGCCGCCGTGCTCCCGACGGGCTATGGCTTCAATACCTTGCTGCTCGCGCTCGGCGAAGCCTGGTTCACCGGCATGGCAACCGCGCTCATCGCGGTATACAAACCCGCGTGGGTCACAACGTTCGACGTGCGCCGCTATCGCCTCGGCGGACCGCGCGCCTGAACGACACCTCCGTCTCGCCCACCCGGCTTCACTGCCTCATCGCAGTCGGACAACGCCATGCATCGGTCGAAATGAGCACTTCCCCTACTGACCTGCAAAAAAATTGCGCTAAGATTGAACTCCTGCTCTTCACCGGACATCTTACGTGCCCGGTGTCTCTATTGCGCATACCTCATATCTAGATGGACAGCTTCCCCGCCTCGCACCGCATTCTGGGCGCGCTCGGCAAGCTGGCAGCCTGCATCGCGGGCCTGTCGCTTGTGTGCTCCGCACCCGCGTTCGCCGATCTGCTCGACCAGCGCGCCAAACTCGTCAACAAGTTCGTCAACGAGATGCATGCCGATCCGCTCGTCGCGGACTGCGCCGCTCACGGCAACTTCATCGCCGGCACGTCGACCGCCTTCGATCACGTCGAATTCCCGCCAAGCGCCTTCGATCCCAGCAGCGCCGCCATCACGCCGTGGAACGATTCGTTCGACCAGGGCAAACAGCGCGTCAAGGTCGACAACATCGTCACCGTCGAAGGACTCGGCATCCGCAACAACGGCAGCGACCCGGCACACCTCAAGTTCCGCTGCGGTTACGTCGGCACGCAAATGCTGGCGTTCAGCTGGAACGATCCCGTGCCGCCCGCGCAGCCGCGCGCCGAGCGCCCCGCGTCGTCGAAGAAGAAATTCAAGGGTCACGCCGGCAAAGGCAAGAGCAAGGCGAAAGCCTCGGGCAAAAGCACCAAGAAATCCGCCGCGGCGAAGAAGTCGGGCACGCAGAAGAAAACCGTCAAGAAGTCGACTGCGAAGAAGTCGTCCTGAGCCGCGGATTAGCGACCCCATAAAAAACCGGTGCACGTCACCCAACGCGCGCCGGTTTTTTACCGGATTGGCACGCCGCCCCCCCAGCAAGCAGGGCGCGGCGACGTGTCAGGCGAATGCCTGAACGTGGTTGAGAACCGCGACCAGCATCGCCGCGCCGAGCGCGGCACTGCGCTCGCCGTTCCAGCCGACACGCTCGTCAGGCAGATTGGCGTTGTCCTTGAACGGCATTTCCAGCGTCAACGACAGGCAACCGAACTGGTGACCGATGTACTTCGACGCCAGCTTGAGCGCGTCTTCCTTGTACTTGCTCGCCGCGTAGCCGTGCTGATCCTGAAAATCGGGGCTCGCCCACTTGAACGCCTCGATGAATGCGGCCTGCTCCTTGCGCTGTTGCTCCGTGAAGCCCGGCAGCATCTCCGATCCGGCAACGAACACGTACGGCAGATCCTCGTCGCCATGGATGTCGAAAAAGAGATCGCAGCCGATCGCATGGATTGCATCGCGCACGGCCAGTACCTCGGGACTGCGTTCGGCATCCGGCTCCATCCATTCGCGATTCAGGTTCGCGCCGGCCGCGTTGGTGCGCAGATTGCCGTGCACGCTGCCATCGGGATTCATGTTCGCGACGATGTAGAACGTCGCGTGATCGTATAGCTTGCGCGCGACCGGGTCGCCGGCCCAATCGCCCCAGCCCGCGAGGCGTTTCACCAGCCCTTCGACAAACCATTCGGCCATCGACTCGCCCGGATGCTGGCGCGCGATGATCCATACTTTCTTCTTCGGCACGCCCGCGTCGTCCGGCGTGCCGAGCACGAGCAGCGACATCGGTCGCCCCTCGACCGTGCGGCCCAGCTCGACGACGTTCGCCTGCGGCATCTGCTGCACGGCGCCCAGGAACTCCGAGTGGCGCTCCTCGCTGTACGGTTCGAAGTACGCGTAATAGACGCTGTCGAACTCCGGCGTATGATCGATCGTCATCACGGTGCCGTCGTAGGAGGTCGGCACGCGGAACCAGTTGACCCGGTCATAGCTCGCGGCCGCGCGATAGTCGCGCCAGCCGGCCGGATACGCGCAGTCGTTCGCGTTTTCGAATGTCATCACGCAGCGCTCGCCGCGCGCGCCCGACAGGCGAAAGTAAAACCACTGGGCGAATTCCGAGCGGTTGTCGCCGCGCACGCGCAGACGGATCGCGTCGGCACGCTCGCACGACACGACGTCGATCGCGCCCGCATCAAAATTGCTCGTGATCGAGAGGTTCATTGCATCTCCTGGTTCAGCGGTCTCGTGAACCGCCTGGTCGATTAAGCGCCGATTCGCCGGCGAAACACGTAAGTCGCATCGTTCGACGCATCGGCATCGAACGCGTAGCCTTCGGCCGCGAACGCTTTCAGCGCGTCGGGCGCCTCGATCCGGTTCTCGACCAGATGGCGCGCCATCAAGCCGCGCGCCCGCTTCGCGTGGAAGCTGATGATCTTGTAGCGGCCGCCCTTCCAGTCCTCGAATACCGGCGTAATGACGGGCGCATCGAGCAGTTTCGGCTTCACCGATTTGAAATACTCGGTCGATGCGCAATTGATCAGCACCCGCGCCGGGCCCGTGCGGCGCCTCAATTGCTCGTTCAGCGCGTGCGTGATCCGCTCGCCCCAGAACGCGTACAGATCCTTGCCGCGCTCGTTCTCGAACCGGGTTCCCATCTCGAGCCGGTACGGCTGCAGCAGATCGAGCGGACGCAGCAGACCGTAGAGCCCGGACAGCACCCGCACGTGGCGCTGCGCGTAATCGAGGTCGGCCGCCGACAGCGACGCGGCGTCGAAACCTTCATAGACGTCACCGTTGAACGCGAGTACCGCCTGTTTCGCGTTCGCCGGGCTGAAGACGCGCGACCAGTCGGCGTAGCGCTGGAAATTCAGCCGGGCAAGCGGATCGGAAATGCCCATCAGCGCCGAGATCTGCTGCGGCGACAGCCGGCGCAGTTCGTCGATCAGTTGCGCGGCGTCGTCGACGAAGTCGGGCAGCGTATGGGTCGGGATATGCGGCGGGGTGTCGTAGTCCAGCGATTTCGCGGGGGAGAGAACGATTATCATAGAGGCTCGCAGGCACGCCGTGCCGTGCGGTCAGACCAAAACCACCGATTGTAACGAATGCCCAGCCCTCACGTCCCGCGCAGCGTGGTACTCGACTCGAATGTCTGGATCGACATCCTCGTGTTCGACGACCCCGCCACGCGCCCGATCCGCGCCGCCCTTGAAGCCGGCACGCTCGTCGCGCTCATCGACGCCCGCTGCCTGACGGAACTCGAGCGCGTGCTCGACTATCCGCAGTTTCGCGAACGCGCGCTCGACAAGGCGGCCGCGCTCGCGACGGTGGCCCGTCTCGCCCGCCAGGTGGCTTCGCCCGCCCAGGCAGCCGCCGACGCGGCCGAAAGCCGGCCGCTGCCCAGATGCAAGGACCGCGACGATCAGAAATTCCTCGAGCTCGCCCACGCCGCGCAGGCAGAATGGCTGGTCTCGAAAGACAGGGCATTGCTGAAACTCGCGCGCCGCACCGCCCGCGACTTCGGGTTCCGGATCGCGCAGCCCGCGCCGTTCGTCGCCGCGTGCGCGCTCGCGGACGGAGAGCCCGAGCCGGTCTCCGTCTGACACCCTCCTTCCCGTTACCGTTTCGCACTCTTACCCGTACGCCACGATGAACGCACCTCACGACATGCCGACGACGCCGTCCTTCCCTTCCCGCCTCCCCGAGGTGGGCACCACCATCTTCACGGTGATGAGCGCACTCGCCGCCGAAGCGGGCGCGGTCAACCTCGGCCAGGGCTTTCCCGATTTCGGCTGCGATCCGCGCATTATCGACGCCGTGACGAAGGCGATGCGCGACGGCCACAACCAGTATCCGCCGATGGCGGGCGTCGCGCCGCTGCGCGAAGCGATCTCGGACAAGATCGCCCGGCTCTATGGCCGCCGCTACGACGCCGGCACGGAAATCACCGTCACGGCCGGCGCCACGCAGGCGCTGCTGACGGCCATCCTCTGCGCCGTGCATCCTGGCGACGAGGTGATCGTCGTCGAACCGACCTACGACAGCTACCTGCCCTCGATCGAGCTGGCGGGCGGCAAACCCGTGTTCGTCACGCTCGACGCGCCCGATTACGCCATCCCGTTCGACCGGCTCGCCGCCGCGATCACACCGAATACCCGCCTGATCCTGATCAACACGCCGCACAATCCGACCGGCACGGTCTGGCGCGATACGGACCTGCGCAAGCTCGAGGACATCGTGCGCGGCACCAACGTCCTGATCCTGTCCGACGAAGTGTACGAACACATGGTGTACGACGGCGAACGGCACGAGAGCGTCGCGCGCTATCCGGAACTGGCCTCGCGCAGCTTCATCGTGTCGAGTTTCGGCAAGACATTCCATGTAACGGGCTGGAAAGTCGGCTATGTGGCCGCGCCCGCCGCGCTGACAGCCGAGTTCCGCAAGGTCCATCAGTTCAACGTGTTCACCGTGAACACGCCGATGCAGATCGGCCTCGCCGACTATCTCGGCAACCCCGAGCCCTACCTGACGCTGCCGGCGTTCTACCAGCAGAAGCGCGACTTCTTCCGCGCCGGTCTGGCCCGCAGCCGCTTCAAGCTGCTGCCGTGTACCGGCACCTACTTCCAGTGCGTCGACTATTCAGCGATCAGCGACCTGCCGGAGGCGGAATTCGCGAAGTGGCTGACGACTGAAATCGGCGTAGCGGCCATACCGGTCTCCGCGTTCTATCACGAGCCGCACGAATCGGGCGTCGTGCGCTTCTGCTTCGCGAAGCAGGAGCAGACGCTGGCCAACGCACTGGAGCGGCTCGCCGGCCTGTAACGGCATTGCGTCGCGCGCCCGGCGTGGACGCGCGACGAACAGGCCGACCGCGTCAGCGCGGCTTCGTGGTTGCCGCGATATAAGCCTTGCGCTCGTCCGTCACGCGCCGCGCGGCCGGACGTTCGCCGACGCACTTCATGTACGCCTTCCAGTCGATCCCCGCATCGAGCACGAAATCCCGCCCGTAGATCGTTTTCGTCGTCAGTGCGATGAGCGGCAAATGAACGAACGCGGCGGCATCCGCGATACAGAATGTGTCGCCGAGCACGTACGGCCCGAACACGGTCATTCGCTTGAACACCTCGAGCGAACGCGGCAGGCGCTTCTCCACCCGCGCCTTGGTGCCGTCGCTCACCCGTCCGCCGAAATAGGCTTCCGGGTACAGGTCGCGGGCGGGCCATTCGATATACAGTTCGGTACACGCGATCAGCTCGCGCGCCTTCGCTGCAGCGAACGGATCGGCCGGGTAAATTCCCTTTTCCGGGTAACGGGCGGCGAGATAGTCGACGATCGCCTGCGACTCGCTCAGCGGACCGGATTCGGTCCGCAGGAACGGCACCCTGCCGAACGGCGAATCGGCCAGCGCGGCGGGATCGTCGAGCGGAATCGTCATCGGCAATTCCTCGAACGGAATGCCGTACTCGAGCAGCACGAACTTCACTTTGTTGTAATAGTTGGACAGCGGGAAACCACAAAGCTGCAACATGGGATGTCTCCTTCCTGTTACCGGATCACGGCCGCATCCTGCGTGATGGCCGCCGGTTCGGCATCGCGTTAAAAAGCACGTTCGTGCTAGTCTAAAGCAACTTCGGCACTTGTCACGACAGGATCGTTTGCCCGAGCGCAGTATCCCTTCAACCGGCTATCCGTCGACGCCCGTTCCGGTCGCGAATCGCCGCCCCCAAGGAGACCCTCGCATGAGCGCAGAACTACTCGCAGCGCGCCCGCCCGAAAGCGAATCGACCCTCGTCCTCACCCTATCCAATCCCGGCGCACGCAACGCGCTGCACCCGGACATGTATGCCGCCGGTCTCGAAGCGCTCAATACGGCCGAGCGCGATCCGGCGATTCGCGCCGTCGTGCTGACAGGTGCGGACCACTTCTTCTGCGCGGGCGGCAATCTCAACCGCCTGCTGGAGAACCGCGCGAAAGACCCCGCCATGCAGGCGGCCAGCATCGACCTGCTGGCCGAATGGGTGACCGCGCTGCATACGTCGACGAAGCCGGTCATCGCGGCGGTCGAGGGCGCGGCGGCCGGCGCCGGCTTTTCGCTGGCGCTTGCCTGCGATCTGATCGTGGCGGCCGACGACGCGAAATTCCTGATGTCCTACGCCCGCGTCGGGCTGACGCCGGACGGCGGCGGTTCGTGGTTCCTCGCTCGCGCGCTGCCCCGCGCGCTGGCGGCCGAAATCCTCTACGAAGGCAAGCCGGTCGCCGCCCCGAGACTGCATGCGCTCGGCGTCGTCAACCGCCTCGCGAAGCCCGGCGCCGCGCGCGACGAGGCCGTCGGCTGGGCCGACGAACTCGGCAGGATCTCGCCCCATGCGCTCACGCGCATCAAGTCGCTGCTCGCCGATGCGCAGACGCAACCGCTCGCGCCCCACCTGATCGCAGAACGCGACAACTTCGTTGCCGCGCTACATCATGCGGACGCTCTCGAAGGAATCCGCGCATTCCTCGACAAGCGCCCACCCGTCTACAAACGTTGAGCCCTTCCATGACCCGTTATCAGTTACCGAAACGCCGCCGCATCTTCCTGATGCGGCATGGCGACGTCACCTATTTCGACGGCAGCGGCCGCGCGATCGATCCCGACACCGTGCCGCTCAACGAGCGCGGCCGCGCACAGGCCAGCGCGGCGGGCCGAGTGTTCGCGCAACAGGAGATCCGCTTCGACCGCGTGATCACGAGCGGCCTGCCCCGTACGATCGAGACCGCTCGGCACGTACTCGCCGAGACCGGGCAGTCCGTCGCGATCGACATCGAGCCGGCGTGGCGCGAAATCCGCGGCGGCCATCTCGCCGACATTGCCCCCGACCAGCAGGAGGCAGCGTTCCTCCGCGTGCTCGACGGCATCGTCCCCGAAAATACCCGCTTTCTCGGCGGCGAAACGATCGGCGAACTGATCGATCGCGTACTGCCACCGCTCGCCGCGCTGCGCGCCGATCCCGCATGGGATACCGTGCTGCTGGTGCTGCACGGCGGCGTGAACTGCGCGCTGCTGTCTCACGCCACGGTTCCGGGCCAGCGGCTCTTCATCGGCAACCTGTCGCAGACCACGGGCTGCATCAACGCCCTCGACGTCGGCGAACGCGACGACGACTGGGTGATCCGCCTGCTCAATTACGCGCCGCCGGAAGCGCTGCATCGCGACAACCGCAACACGACGATGGAAGTTTTCTATCAGCAATTCCTGCAGTACACGCGCACCTGAACGTCATTCACGGACCTGGAGGAGACCATGGCGAATCCCAGCCAGCCAGAAGCGCCGCAGACCGATTACACCGCGTTCGAAGGTACCCGCCCGATAGGCGCCGCGCAGCGCTTCGATCTCGATGCGCTGACCGCGTGGCTCGCACGGCACGTCGAAGGCTTCGCGGGCCCCCTCGCTGTCGAGCAGTTCAAGGGGGGGCAGTCGAACCCGACCTTCAAGCTCGTGACACCGCGACGCAGCTACGTGCTGCGCGCGAAGCCGGCGCCCGCCGCGAAACTGCTGCCGTCCGCGCACGCGATCGATCGCGAATACCGTGTGATGGCGGCACTCGCCGATAGCGACGTACCGGTCGCGGACATGCTTGCGCTGTGCGACGACGAAAGCGTGATCGGCCGCGCGTTCTACGTGATGGCGTTCGTGCCGGGCCGGGTACTGTGGGATCCGTCGCTGCCCGGCATGACGCCCGCCGAACGCGCGACCTATTACGATGAGATGAATCGCGTGATCGCCGCGCTGCACGCGGTCGATCCGCAAGCAGCCGGTCTCGCGGACTACGGCAAGCCCGGCAACTATTTCACGCGTCAGATCGGCCGCTGGAGCAAGCAGTATCTCGCGTCGGAAACAGAAACGATCGACGCGATGCACCGGCTGATCGACTGGCTGCCGCATCACATGCCGCCCGAAGCCGATCCCCCGGCGCGCGTCTCGATCGTGCACGGCGACTATCGGCTCGACAACCTGATCTTCCACCCGACCGAGCCGCGCGTACTCGCCGTGCTCGACTGGGAACTGTCGACGCTCGGCGACCCGCTCGCCGATTTCGCCTATCACTGCATGGCATGGCATGTCGACCCGGAGCGCTTCCGCGGCATCGCGGGGCTCGACTGGGCAGCCCTCGGCATTCCGGACGAAACGCGCTACGTCGAGCGCTATTGCGAACGCACCGGACTGACGATCCGCGGCGACTGGAATTTCTATCTCGCCTACAACATGTTCCGGATCGCGGCGATCCTGCAAGGGATCATGAAACGCGTCGTGGACGGCACCGCATCGAGCGCCCAGGCGCTCGATGCGGGCCGCCGCGCGAAGCCGATGGCCGAACTGGCCTGGCGCTACGCGCAGAAGGTGCGCTGATCCGCGCACGTCTTTTCAGATCGATGTACCCGACCAGCGAGGTTCGCGATGCATTTCGACTACTCCCCGAAGGTTCAGGCGCTGCGCCGGCAACTGAACGCCTTTTTCGACGAACACATCTATCCGAACGAGCGCGCGTTCTACGAGGAAATCGCGCGCAACCGGGGCAACGGCAACGCATGGCTGCCCGTCTCGCTGATCGAGACGCTCAAGCGGAAGGCCCGCGACGCCGGCCTGTGGAATCTGTTCCTCCCCGATTCGGCACTGGGCGCGGGACTCACGAATCTCGAATACGCGCCGCTGTGCGAAATCATGGGCCGCGTGCCGTGGGCACCCGAGGTGTTCAACTGCAGCGCGCCCGATACCGGCAACATGGAAACCCTCGAACGCTACGCCACCGATGCGCACAAGCGCGCCTGGCTCGACCCGCTGCTCGACGGCGCGATCCGCTCCGCGTTCCTGATGACCGAACCGGAGGTTGCATCTTCCGACGCGACCAATATCCAGACCCGCATCGAACGCGACGGCGACGACTACATCGTCAACGGCCATAAATGGTGGTCGTCAGGTGCCGGAGACCCGCGCTGCAAGCTCTACATCGTGATGGGCAAGACCGACCCCGACGCGCCCCGCCACGCCCAGCAATCGATGATCCTGGTGCCGGCCGGCGCGCCGGGCATTACGGTCCATCGCCCGCTCAACGTATTCGGCTACGACGATGCCCCGCACGGCCACATGGAAATCACGCTCGAGAACGTGCGGGTGCCGGCGTCGAATCTGCTGCTCGGCGAAGGACGCGGCTTCGAGATCGCGCAGGGGCGCCTGGGGCCGGGTCGGATTCATCACTGCATGCGTCTCATCGGACTCGCGGAGCGCGCGCTCGAACTGATGTGCAGGCGTGCATCGTCGCGCATCGCGTTCGGCAAGCCGATCGCCGCGCAGACCGTCACGCAGGAGCGCATCGCCGAAGCCCGGTGCCTGATCGAGCAGGCGCGCCTGCTGACGCTCAAGACCGCTTACCTGATGGACACGGTCGGCAACAAGGGGGCGCGCGGCGAGATCGCGATGATCAAGGTAGTCGCGCCGAACATGGCCTGCCAGGTGATCGACTGGGCCATCCAGGCGCACGGCGGCGGCGGCGTCAGCGACGATTTTCCGCTCGCCTATGCCTATGCATCGGCACGCACGCTGCGTTTCGCCGACGGCCCCGACGAGGTACATCGCAACGCGATCGCAAAACTCGAACTGGCGCGCCATGCGCCCATCGCGCCGTCGGCGGCGTAGCACGAATGCGCGGCCACCGCCGCCGCGCAACCCGCGCGATCCCGCAGGCGGCACCTCGCCCCGCCGCCTGCAGCCCCCGTCGATCTATGCTCTAATTTCCGCCTGCTGCCGTGCCGCAACGGCGCCGCATTCAACGAACCGCAAACGAGAAACGACGATGATCGATGTCTATAGCTGGGCGACCCCGAACGGCCACAAGGTCCACATCATGCTGGAAGAAATCGGCCTCGACTATCGCGTGCATCCGATCGACATCGGAGCCGGCGACCAGTTCGAGCCGGACTTCCTGAAGATCAGCCCGAACAACCGGATCCCCGCGATCATCGACCGCGACGGCCCCGGTGGACAGCCGCTGTCGCTGTTCGAATCGGGCGCGATCCTGATCTATCTCGCCGAGAAAACCGGCCAGTTCCTGCCGGCCGATCCGGCGGCGCGCTATACGACGCTGCAATGGCTGATGTTCCAGATGGGCGGCGTCGGCCCGATGCTCGGCCAGACGCATCACTTCCGGATCTATGCACCGGAGCCCATCGAGTACGCGATCAATCGCTACACGAACGAGACCAAACGCCTGTACGGCGTGATGGACCGTCAGCTCGGTGAAAGCGCCTACCTCGCGGGCGACGCATACACGATCGCCGACATCGCGACGTTCCCGTGGACGCGCTCGTGGAAAAACCAGGGTATCGCGCTCGACGACTTCCCGAACGTGAAGCGCTGGCACGAGGCGATTGCGGCGCGCCCCGCGGTACAGCGTGGTGTCGAGGTGCTGGCGTCGCTGCGCAAGCCGCTGCAGGACGACAAGGCGCGCGAAATGCTGTTCGGCGCGACCCAGTACGCGAAGCGCTGACACCGGCCGTCTGGATTCCGCGTACAAGATCGGATCGACACAACGACGAAGGGACAGGGTACGAACCCTGTCCCTTCGTCGTTCATGCATGCCCGATCCGGTCAGAAATAGTGTTGAGTGATGAATTCCGCGGCACACGCAAGCATCGGCTCGACCGGATGCTCGATCTGCACCGACACCGACCACGTCACGTTCACCCCGCCCTGGGCCGCATCACGCACCTCCTTGATCGCGAACAGGGCGCGCACCCGCGCACCCACCGGCACCGGCTTCAGGAAACGCACGCGGTTGAGCCCGTAATTCACCCCCATTCGCTGCTCGAAACGCAACGCCCGCGCCATCAGCGCCGGAATCAGCGACAAAGTCAGGAACCCGTGCGCAATCGGGCCGCCGAACGGCGACTCGCTCGCGGCCCGCTTGGGATCGACGTGAATCCACTGATGATCGTCCGTTGCGTCGGCGAAGCGGTCCACGCGCGGCTGATCCACCTCGAGCCAGCCGCTCGCCACCGGCTCGGCGCCGGCCAGCTCGCGCAGCGCCTGCGCCGAGGCAATCAGCGGCAGTTCGGCCGCCTCCGGCGTCATGCGCGACGCTGCGGATCGCGCAGCCCGAAGATCACTTTCGAGCGCACGGTGATGACCGTGTCGCCGTGCTGATTCACGCCCACCCACTCGGTCGACACGATGCCGCGATCGGGACGGCTTTCCGACACGCGCTTGTCGAGTATCTTGTTGTGCATCGTGATCGTGTCGCCCGCGCGCACCGGCTTGAGCCAGCGGATCTCGTCGATGCCCGGCGACCCCATGCTGGTCGAATCGCCCAGCACGTTGCGCACCAGCATCCCCATGAACACGGAACAGGTATGCCAGCCGCTCGCGATCAACCCGCCGAACGGCGACGCCTTGCCGGCGGCCTCGTCGAGATGGAACGGCTGCGGATCGAACTGCGTCGCGAACGTGATGATTTCGTCCGGCGTGAACGTATGCCGGCCAACTTCGGTGCTGCTGTTGACTTCCAGATCTTCGTAGCTGATACCCATCGTGCTTCTCCGTTGATTCGGCGTGCGGCCGCACGCCGTTCTGCTCAGGCATCCTGCGGGGTCATGAATGACGGCCGCGCGGCGAACCGCTCGAGATGATGATCGACGTCGCCGAGCGTCGTCTCGATGATCGACAGGCGCTTGAACAGATGCGCCGCCGCCACTTCGTTGGTCACGCCCATGCCGCCATGCAGTTGCACCGCCTGCTGGCCGACGAAGCGCGCGGCCTGCCCGACCCGCGCCTTCGCGGCCGACACCGCCTGGCGCCGCGCATCGGCATCGGCGCCCGCATAGCGCACGGCAGCGAGGTACGTGATCGAGCGGGCCTGCTCGGCCTGGATCAGCATGTCGACCATCCGATGCTGCAGCGCCTGAAAACGCGCGATCGGCACGCCGAACTGCTCGCGCGTCTTCGTGTAATCAAGCGTCGCGCGATTCAGCGCATCGAGTGCGCCGACCGCCTCGCCGCACAGCAGCACGATACCGTAATCGGCGATCTTCTCGAGCGCGGCCGCATCGTGCTCACCGCCCGCCAACGCCCGGCCGGGCGTGTTCGACAGGCGTATCGTCGCGGCACGCTGGCCGTCGATCGTCCGATAGTCGACGACCTCGGCGCCGGCCGCGCCGCGCTCGATCGCGAACAATCCGAGCGAGCCGTCCGCCACCCGCGCCGGCACGATCCACACGTCCGCCTGCGCACCGTGCTGGACGACCGACTTGACGCCGTTCAGCACGAACCCCGTACCCTGCGGCGCGGCCGTCGTAGCCAGTGCGAACAGATCGTAGCGCGCGTCCGGCTCGTTGAACGCAACGGCCAGCTTCGCATCGCCTTGCGCGACGCGCTCGAGCAGCGCGGCGTCCTCGCCCGCGCCGGAACCCGCGGTCCGCAGCGCCTCGATGCCGACCGCGGTCGCCCAGTAGGGCTCCACGACCAGCGCCCGGCCCAGTTCCTGCATCGCGACCATCATGTCGACGGCGCTGCCGCCGAAGCCGCCATGCGACTCCGGCACCGGCAGCGCGGTCAGGCCGAGTTCGGCGAAGGCGCGCCACTGCTCGCCGGATACGCCCGCGTCGGTACGCACGATCGCCTGCCGCGCGTCGAAGCCGTAACGCCCGTCGAGATAACGGCGCAGCGCGTCGGCGAATTGCTGCTGTTCGTCGGTAAAGGTGAAGTCCATGCGCCGCTCCTCAGAGTCCGAGAATCATCTGCGCGATGATGTTCTTTTGAATTTCGTTCGAGCCGCCGTAGATCGACGTCTTGCGGAAGTTGAAGTAGTACGCGGCAAGCGGCGCGATCTCGTCGTCGCCCGCGAGGGCATGCTCACGCTCGCCCTCGAGGAACGGTACGTCGAACGGCGCCGCCAACGGCCCCGCCGCGTCGAACATCAGTTCGGTCAGCATCTGCTGGACCTCGGTCCCCTTGATCTTCAGCATCGACGCCTCCGGCCCCGGCCCCTTCCCGCTCCCCTCGCTGCTGACGACGCGCAGCACCGTCACCTCGAGCGCCATCAACTCGATCTCGAGCGTGGCCACCTTCGCGGCGAACACCGGATCCGCCAGCAGCGGCTTGCCGTGCTTGTGCTGCCGCAGCGCGAGGCGCTTCAGGAATGCCAGCTCGCGTTTCGAGCGGCCGACCTGGGCGATCCCCGTCCGCTCGTGCCCGAGCAGGTATTTCGCGTAGGTCCAGCCGCGGTTCTCGTCGCCGACCCGATTCGCGACCGGCACCTTCACGTCCTCGAAGAACACTTCGTTGACCTCGTGGTCCTCGTCCAGCGTGATGATCGGACGCACCGTGATGCCGGGCGTCTTCATGTCGATCAGCAGAAACGAAATGCCGTCCTGCTTCTTCACCGCCGGATCGGTGCGCACCAGACAGAACATCATGTCCGCGTGCTGCCCGAGCGTCGTCCAGGTTTTCTGGCCGTTGACGAGGTAATGGTCGCCCTGCCGCTCGGCACGAGTGCGCAGCGACGCGAGATCGGACCCCGAGCCGGGCTCCGAATACCCCTGGCACCACCAGTCCGTGCCGTCGAGGATGCGCGGCAGGTAATGGCGCTTCTGTTCGTCGCTGCCGTACTTCATCAGCACCGGCGCGACCATCGACACGCCGAACGGCAGTACCGTCGGCGCACCGAGACGCGCGCACTCCTCGTCCCAGATATGGCGCTGCGTCGCGTTCCAGCCGGGCCCGCCGTATTCCCTGGGCCACGCGGACGCGGACCAGCCGCGCGTGCCGAGCACGCGATGCCAGCTCGTGTAGTCGTCGCGATTCAGTCGTTTGTGATCGAGTACTTTCGCGCGCAGCGCTTGAGGCAGGTTCGCCTCAAGCCAGGCGCGGATGTCGGCGCGGAACGCGTCGTCGGCGGGGGAATAGTCCAGATCCATGCGCAGTGTCTCCTCGCCGCGGCCGGCGGCCGCTGGGAGCTTGCGCGGCGATCAGCGAACGATCACTGCAGAGGCTCTTTCAGCGCGGCCGGAACCGGCAGCGGCATCACGTCGATGCCTTCTTCGACCAAGGCTTGCGCGTCTTCGGGCGTGGTCACGCCGCGAATATTGCGCGCGGGCGCTTCGTTGTAGTGAATGCGCCGCGCTTCCTCGGCGAAGCGCTCGCCCACGTTCTCGGTTTTCTCCAGCACCTCCCGCAGCGCGCGCATGACCTGCGCCTGCATCGCGCGGGGATCGGCCGGCTGCGTCGCACCCGACAGGTTCAGGCGCGGCGCGGACGGCATGCGGCTGACCTCGGTCGCTCCGCACACCGGACATTCGACCAGCTTGCGGGACAACTGCGCTTCGAACTCATCGGCCGATGCAAACCAGCCTTCAAAGCGATGGCCATGCGGGCACTGCAAATCGAGGACCTTCATGCTGAATCAGGGCGTGTTGCGAGTGTATCGCAAAAGGGAATTTTGTGAACGGTCGTGCTAAATATCGGCAAAAAGAACGCCGCGGCAGAGCCGGCGGCGTCGATTGTAACGTGCGGCGCCATTCGCCGCCGGACACGCCCGTCAGGGACGTACCGGGTCGCCCAGCGGCCATGCGCCGGACAGCGCCTTTTCGAGCCACATCGTGCCGATGATGGTCTTCACGTCGGTAATCTGGCCGGTTCGAATCCATTCGAGCACGTCGGGCAAGGCCGCCGTGAAGGTTTCGAGGAATTCGCCGTCGTCGAGCTTGCGCTCGCCTGCGGTCAGACCGCGCGCGAGATACAGGTCGATAAACTCGGTCGAATAGGAAATGATTGGATGAATCCGCGTCAGGAACACGTATTCGCGCGCGGTGTAACCCGTCTCTTCGCGCAGTTCGCGAACCGCGCATGCAAGCGCGCCCTCCTCAGGATCCAGCTTGCCCGCAGGGAATTCGGCCATCACCTTGCCGATCGGGTAGCGAAACTGGCTCTCCATGAGCACGCGGCCGTCGTCGAACAGCGGGATGATCATCACGGCGCCCGGATGCTTCACGTATTCGCGGGTCGCCTGCTTGCCGTCCGGCAGGCGCACGGTGTCGCGCTTGAGCTTGAGGAACGCGCCGTCGAAGATCGACTCGCTTTCGATGCAGGTTTCGGTGAGTGCAGCGTCGTGATTCGGCAGGTCGGCCATCGGCGGCTCCGGATTGGGGGCGCGACGGCGATCCGCCGTCAGCGCCGTTTGACGAGATACTGGAACGTGAAGCCGGGAAACGCGAAGACCACGAACAGACTGAAGGTGATCGCGTAGAACTGCCAGCCCTGCTCGAAGCGGTTGCCGGCGCGCGACTCGAGCCAGAAGCCCAGCGCGCCCACCACAAAATACAGCACGATCAGTTCGCCGATCCGGATCCAGCCGTTCTTCCTCGCGGCGCCGATCGGCACCGCGGCAAAGAGCCGTTGATTCAGGAACGGCAGGTTGGCGCCCGCGAGCGCCAACAGCACGATGAACCAGCCTGCCGCCGACATTACAGCGGCAGCGTGTGGCTGATGGCCTGCAGGCAGATCGTCATCAGCGGGCCCGGAATCAGACCCAGCACGAGGACCGCGAGGCCGTTCAGCACCAGAATCGTGCGCTTGCACGCATCGCCGGCGATCGGCGTCGCATCCTGCGGCGCGTCGAAGTACATCAGCTTCACGATGCGCAGATAGTAGAACGCGCCGAACAGCGACGTGACGACGGCCAGCACGGCCAGCCACGTGAGACCCGCGTTGACGGTCGCCTCGAGCACGGCGAGCTTCGCGTAGAAGCCGACCGTCGGCGGGATGCCGGCGAGCGAGAACATCATCACCATCATCACGAACGCGAACACCGGGCTGCGCTTGTTCAAGCCCTTGAAATCGTCGAGCGTTTCGGCTTCGAAGTCGCGGCGCGCGAGCAGCATGACCACACCGAACGAGCCGAGCGTCGTCACCAGATAGACGATCGAATAGAACATCGCCGAGCTGTACGCCCCCGCGGCCGACGCCGGGTTGCCATTGACGACCCCCGACAGCAGGCCGAGCAGCACGAAGCCCATGTTCGAGATCGCCGAGTAGGCCAGCATCCGCTTGACGTTACGTTGCACGATACCGGTGAGGTTCCCGACGATCAGCGACAACGCGGCCAGGATCACGATCATCTGCTGCCAGTCGACCGCGAGCGGCAACAGGCCCATCACCAGGAAGCGCAAGCCCCAAGCGAACGCCGCCACCTTCGGGCCGCCGCCGACGAGCAGCGTCATCGCGGTCGGTGCGCCCTGGTAGACGTCCGGCACCCACATATGGAACGGCACCGCGCCGAGCTTGAACGCGACGCCCGCCACCACGAAGATCACGCCGAACAGCAGCACCGCGTCATTGATGCGGCCGGACGCCACCGCCTTCAGCACCTCGTTCAGTTCGAGCGTACCGGTCGCGCCGTACAGCATCGAGATCCCGTACAGCACGAAGCCCGACGCCAGCGCGCCCAGCACGTAGTACTTCATTGCCGCTTCGCTCGATTGCGCCGCGTCGCGACGCAGCGCGATGATCGCGTACAGCGCCAGCGACATCAGCTCGAGGCCCAGGTACAGCATCAGCAGATTGTTGCCCGAGATCATCACCAGCTGACCGAGCAAAGAGAACATGCCGAGCAGAAGCAGATCGTCGCGGAACAGCCCGCGGTCCTCGAGATATTTGCGCGAATAGATCAGCGACACGGCGAAGCCGAGCGATACGACCGCCTTCATGACGCTCGCGAACGAATCGACGACGATCATTCGCGAGAAAAAGTAATACTGCTCCGGATCCAGCGCCTGCGCGGCGAACCACACGCCCGCCACCGTCGACGAAATGATCGCGATCCAGTAGATGATGCGCCGGTTCATCTCGGCGGACGTGAAGTCGCCGACACGGGATGCGACGACGATCGACAACATCACGATGGCGTCGGGCAACAAATGAGTGAAAGGTGCGTTTTGCATGATCTTTATGTCCTCCGCTCGCGCTTACTGGGCCAGCGGCAGCTTCGACTGCGCGACATGGGAGAGGAGGTTTTCCACGGAAACGTGCATCACGTCGGTGAAGGGCTTCGGATACAGGCCCATCAGCATCGTGAACGCGGCCAGCACGGCGAGCATCGTGAATTCGCGGCGGCCGATGTCCTTCAGCTTGGCGACCTTCTCGCTCGTCACCGGGCCGAAGTACACGCGCTTGTACATCCACAACGTGTAGGCAGCGCCCAGGATCAGCGTGAACGCCGCGCCGAACGCAATCCAGAAATTGAACTGGACAGCCGCCAGAATCACCATGAATTCGCCGACGAAACCGGAGGTGCCCGGCAGGCCGCAGTTGGCCATCGAGAACAGCATCGCGAACGCGGCGAACTTCGGCATCACGTTGACGACGCCGCCGTAATCGGCGATCTGGCGCGAATGCAGGCGGTCATACAGCACACCGATGCAGAGGAACATCGCGCCCGACACGAAGCCGTGCGAAATCATCTGGATGATCGCGCCTTCGACGCCCAGCTGGTTGAAGATGAAGAAACCGAGCGTGACGAAGCCCATGTGCGCGATCGACGAATATGCGACCAGCTTCTTCATGTCCGTCTGCACCATCGCGACAAGGCCGATGTAGATCACGGCGATGAGCGACAGCGTGATGATCACGGGCGCGAGGAAGTGGCTCGCATCCGGCGTGATCGGCAGCGAGAAGCGCAGGAAACCGTACGCGCCGAGCTTCAGCATGATCGCGGCCAGCACGACCGAGCCGCCCGTCGGCGCTTCCACGTGGGCATCGGGCAGCCACGTGTGCACCGGCCACATCGGGACCTTCACCGCGAACGCGAGGAAGAACGCGAGGAACAGCAGCACCTGCGGCGTCATCCCGATCTTCGCGTTCTGCCAGATGGCGAGGTCGAACGAGTGGGTCTGCGTATACAGGTAGATCAGCGCGACCAGCATCAGCAGCGAGCCGGCCAACGTGTACAGGAAGAACTTGAACGCCGCGTAGACGCGGTTCGGACCGCCCCACACCCCGATGATGATGTACATCGGGATCAGCGTCGCTTCGAAGAACACGTAAAACAGCAGGCCGTCCGCCGAGGAGAACACGCCGATCATGATCCCGGACAGGATCAGGAACGCGGCCAGGTACTGCGACACGTTCTCGGTGATCACTTCCCATGCGGCGATCACGACGATCACCGTGATGAGCGCGGTAAGCACGACGAACCACATCGAAATGCCGTCGACGCCGAGGTGATACGAGATGTTGAAGCGTTCGATCCAGTTCGCCTGCTCGACGAACTGCAGCGCCGCGGTGCTCGAATCGAAGCCGGTGATCAGCGGGATCGTGACGGCGAGGCCGAGCAGCGAGCCGATCAGCGCGATCCAGCGCGCCGTGCCCGGATTTTTATCGGAACCGACCGCGAGCACGAGCAGGCCGAAAACGATCGGCAGCCAAATCGCGGTACTGAGAATCGGAAAAGAGTGCATTAGTCGTTCCCCGCCTTATTTGCCGCCGAGCGTTACAAACAGGGTCAGGAGCCCCAGCATGCCGATGATCATGGCGAACGCGTAGTGATAGATGTAACCGGATTGGAGGAAGCGGATCACGCCGGCGAACCAGCCGATGAAGCGCGCGCTGCCGTTGACGAGGCCGTCGATCACCACGACGTCGCCCTCTTTCCACAGGCCGCGGCCGATCGCGACCGAGCCCTTGGCGAACACGACCTCGTTGATCTTGTCCATGTAGTACTTGTTGTCGAGCAGCGTATAGATCGGGCCGAATGCGCGACGAATAACCGCCGGCAGGTCCGGACGCTTCAGGTACAGGAACCAGGCGGTCACCACGCCCGCCAGCGCGAGCCAGACCGGCAGGCCGGACACCGAATGCAGGCCCATCGCGACCCAGCCGTGGAACTCTTCCGCCATCTCGGCAACCGCCGGGTGGTTCTGGCCGATGAAGATCACCTGGTCGAACGCCACGCCATGCTGGAAGAAGTCGCCGAACAGCATCGGGCCGATCGCGATCGCGCCGATCACGACGGACGGAATCGCCAGCAGGACGAGCGGCACCCACACCACCCACGGCGTTTCGTGCGGTTCGTGCGCGTGATCGTCATGGCCGTGACCGTGGTCGCCGTGACCGTGCGCGGCCTCGATGCCCATCGGCGATTCCGGGTGCTTCGGCTTGCGGAAGCGCTCTTCGCCGTGGAACACCAGGAAGTACATGCGGAACGAATACAGCGCCGTCACGAACACGCTCGCAACGACCGCGAAGTAGGCAAAGCCCGAACCCGGCAGATGCGACAGCTTCACCGCATCGATGATCGAGTCCTTCGAATAGAAGCCCGAGAAGAACGGCGTGCCGATCAGCGCCAGCGAACCGACCAGCGACGTGATCCACGTGATCGGCATGTACTTGCGCAGGCCGCCCATGTTGCGCATGTCCTGGTCGTGGTGCATGCCGATGATCACGGAACCCGCGCCGAGGAACAGCAGCGCCTTGAAGAACGCGTGCGTCATCAGGTGGAACACCGCGACCGGGTACGCGGACACGCCGAGCGCGACCGTCATGTAGCCGAGCTGCGACAGCGTCGAATACGCGACCACCCGCTTGATGTCGTTCTGGACGATGCCGAGGAAACCCATGAAGAGCGCCGTGATCGCGCCGATCACCGTGATGAACGAGAGCGCCGCATCGGACAGCTCGAACAGCGGCGACATGCGCGTCACCATGAAGATGCCGGCCGTCACCATGGTCGCCGCGTGAATCAGCGCGGAGATCGGCGTCGGACCTTCCATCGAGTCGGGCAGCCACACGTGCAGCGGGAACTGCGCCGACTTGCCCATCGCGCCGATGAACAGGCAGATGCAGGCAACCGTCAGCAGACCCCAGTCGGTACCCGGGAAATGCAGCGCGGCGAGTTCGCCGCGCTTCGCGAACACTTCGCCGTAGTTCATCGACCCGGCGTAGGCGAGCAGCAGACCGATGCCGAGCAGGAAGCCGAAGTCGCCGACGCGGTTCACGAGGAACGCCTTCATGTTCGCGTAGATCGCGCTTTCCCGCGTGAAGTAGAAACCGATCAGCAGGTACGACACGAGACCCACCGCTTCCCAGCCGAAGAACAGCTGCAGGAAGTTGTTGCTCATCACGAGCATCAGCATCGAGAACGTGAACAGCGAGATGTACGAGAAGAAGCGCTGGTAGCCGTCCTCCTCCGACATGTAGCCGATCGTGTAGATGTGCACCATCAGCGAGACGAAGGTGACCACCACCATCATCATCGCGGTCAGCGAATCGACCAGGAAGCCCACCTCGAGCTTCAGCGAGCCGACGTTCATCCATTCGTAGACCGTCGCGTTGTAGCTCGCGCCGCCCATCACCTGGAGGAACACGATCGCGGACAGGACGAACGCGATCGCCACGCCGAGGATCGTGATCCGGTGTGCGCCCTTGCGTCCCACCGCGTTCCCGAACAGCCCCGCAATCAGCGAGCCGGCCAGCGGAGCGAGCGGAATCGCCAGCAGCAGGTTTTCATTGAGTGTCGTTGACATAACAGCGTTGCCTGAAATTAACCTTTGAGCTGATCGAGATCCTCGACATTGATCGTGTCGAGCTTGCGGAACAGAGTCACCAGAATCGCGAGGCCGATTGCGGCTTCCGCCGCCGCGACCGTCAGCACGAAGAACACGAAGATCTGGCCGTGCACGTCGCCGAGGTAGTGCGAGAACGCGACGAAATTGGTGTTCACCGCAAGCAACATCAGTTCGATCGCCATCAGGATCACGATGATGTTGCGGCGGTTCAGGAAGATCCCGACGATGCTGATCGCGAACAGGATCGCGCCGAGCACCAGGTAATGAGCCAAGGTCAACATATTTATCTCTCCTCCGCTTAGCCGTTGTTGCCGCTCGAGCCGGCATCGCTGGCGGCGGCTTCCGGCTGCGGCTTCTCCGCCTGCATCTTCACGAGGCGCACGCGGTCCTCGCGGCGCACCTTCACCTGGTCGGACACGCGCTGGCGCTTGCTGTCCTTGCCCTTGCGCTCGGTCAGCGCGACCGCGGCGATGATCGCCACCAGCAGCACGAGACCCGCGATTTCGAACGCGAAGATGTAGTCGGTGTAGATGACCTTGCCGATCAGGCGCGTGTTCGACATGCCGGCGAGCGCGCCCGAGGCGATGTCGCGCACCGGCGCCGAGGTGGCACCGTAGCCGCGCCAGAGGATCAGCGCGGTCTCGACCACGATGATCGCGCCGACGAACGTCGCCATCGGCACGAAGCGTTTGAAGTCGCGGCGCAGTACGTCGATGTTGATGTCGAGCATCATCACGACGAACAGGAAGAGCACCATCACCGCGCCGACGTAGACCAGCACGAGCAGGATCGCGAGGAATTCGGCCTGGAGCAGCATCCAGATCGCGGCCGCGTTGAAGAACGCGAGCACGAGGAACAGCGCAGACGCCACCGGATTGCGCGAAGTGATCACCTTCAGCCCTGATACCACCAGGAGCAGTGCGAAGATGTAGAAGAGTACGGTCGTGAAGTCCATGATTACCGATTCATCGTTAGGCCTTTGACAGGCACGGTTCGTTGGCACAAGAGCAGCGTGCCGCAACCGTTGCCGCGGCTTGGCCGGCTCGCTTCGAGCCGGCGCGCATCACCACCATTTACCGATACGGCGCATCGGCGGCGCGGGCCGCGGCGATGTCCTTCTCGTAGCGATCGCCCACCGCGAGCAGCATTTCCTTCGTGAAATACAGGTCGCCGCGCTTTTCGCCGTGGTACTCGAGGATTTGCGTTTCGACGATCGAATCGACCGGGCAGCTTTCCTCGCAGAAGCCGCAGAAGATGCACTTGGTCAGATCGATGTCGTAGCGCGTCGTGCGGCGGGTGTTGTCCGCGCGCGTTTCCGACTCGATCGTGATGGCCATCGCCGGGCATACCGCTTCGCACAGCTTGCACGCGATGCAGCGCTCTTCGCCGTTTTCATAGCGGCGCAGCGCGTGCAGCCCGCGAAAGCGCGGCGAGATCGGCGTCTTTTCTTCCGGGAACTGCACGGTGACCTTGCGCTTGAACGTGTAGCGTCCCGTCAGCGCGAGCCCCTTCAGCAGTTCGACCAGGAAGAAGGTCTTAAAGAATTGTTGGATTGCCGTCATGATTTCATCCGCCCTTTATTTCCAGATATTCAGCGGCGACATGATCCAGAAACCGACCACGATCACCCAGACCACGCACACCGGCAGGAACACCTTCCAGCCGAGACGCATGATCTGGTCGTAGCGGTAGCGGGGGAACGTCGCACGGGCCCAGATGAACACCGACAGCAGCGCGAAGACTTTCAGCACCAGCCAGAAGATGCCCGGGATGAACGACAGGAATTCGAACGGCGCATCCCAGCCGCCGAGGAACAGCGTCGCGGCGAGGGCCGAGATCACGATCATGTTGATGTACTCGGCGAGGAAGAACAGCGCGAACGCCATCCCCGAGTAATCGATCATGTGGCCCGCGACGATTTCCGACTCGCCTTCCACCACGTCGAACGGGTGGCGGTTGGTTTCGGCGATGCCCGAGATGAAGTACACGACGAACACCGGCAGCAGCGGCAGCCAGTTCCACGACAGGAAGTTGACGCCGTGGCCGGCGAAGAAGCCGTGCTGCTGCGAGCCGACGATCTCCGACAGGTTCAGGCTGCCGGCCGTCATCAGCACCACGACCAGCGCGAAACCCATCGAGATTTCGTACGACACCATCTGGGCCGCGGCGCGCATCGCGCCGAGGAACGCGTACTTCGAGTTCGACGCCCAGCCGGCGAGGATCACCGCGTACACGCCGATCGACGAGATCGCCATCGCGTACAGCAGGCCGGCGTTGATGTCGGCCAGCACCGCCTGCGCCTGGAACGGGATCACCGCCCACACCGCGAACGCGGGCAGCACGGTCATCACCGGCGCGATCAGGTACAGCCAGCGGCTCGCGGCCGTCGGCTGGATCACTTCCTTCAGCAGCAGCTTCAGCACGTCGGCGATCGGCTGCAGCAGACCGCCCGGGCCGACGCGGTTCGGCCCGAGACGGACGTGCATCCAGCCGATCAGCTTGCGTTCCCACAGAATCAGGTACGCGACGCTCAAGAGGATCACCACGCAGACGACGAGGATGCGCACGAGCGCCCACACCGTCGGCCACGCGACACCGAGAAGCTGGGCTCCGCCCGAGTTGATCGTATCGAACAAGCTCATTTACGCCTTCTCCACCACCAGTTCACCGGACAGGCTGCCGAGCGCAGCACCGGCAGGCGTCGCCGCGGACACGCGAACGACCGTTTCCGCAAGATTCTCGTCGCGCACGGCAGGCAACTGCACCGTGCGATCGCCCTGGCGCACGCGCACCGCGTCGCCATTCTTCAGGCCGAGCTTGTCGAACAGCGCGGCAGGCAGGCCCGCGGAGTTCGCCGCCTTGGCCGCGACCGTCAGATGCAGCGACTCGGCGCGTCGCACCAGCGCATCGGCGTGGTAGATCGGCACGTCGGCAAGGCGCTCGAAACCGCCGCCGGCCGATGCCGCCGCCCGCGCCGGCGCGACGCCGGTCCGGTTCGACAGGCGCGCGCTCAGGTCGCCTTCGCCGAGCGCGGCGATCCGCACGTCTTCCGACGTCTCGTATTCGAAGTTCTGCAGGTTCAGCAGGCTGCCCAGGACGCGCAGCACCTTCCAGCCCGGACGCGCGTCGCCGAGCGGCCGCACGACACCGTTGAACGACTGCGCGAGGCCTTCCGCGTTGACGAACGTGCCGGCCGTTTCCGTGAACGGCGCGATCGGCAGCAGCACATCGGCGTAGTCGAGACCCTGCCTGAACGGCGACATCACGACCACCATCTCCGCCTGCTTCAGCGCGGCGATCGCCTGCTCCGGATCGACGGTGTCGAACTCGGGTTCGACGTTCAGCAGCACATAGCCCTTGCGCGGCTGCGCGAAAGCGTCGCGCGCATTGAGGCCGCCCTCGCCCGGCAGTGCGTCGACGAGGTGGGCGCCCACCGTGTTCGCCGCTTCCGTGAGGAAGCCGAGCGTGGCGCCCGTGTTGTCGGCGATCCACTGCGCGGCCGCATGGATCTGCGCGAATTGCGGATGACGCACGACGCCGTTGCCGAGCAGCACCACGCGGCGTTCGCCGGTCGTCAGCGCTTGCGCGACCTGCTGCGCGGCTTCCGATGCGGCGGCGCCCGCCAGCGCGTCCGGCAGCGCCACGCCGCGCGCTTGCGCGACCGCGGCGGCGACGCCGGCCAGTTCGTCGAGCCACGCCGACGGCGCGGCGGCGATACGCTGCGCGCTCGGAATCAGCGCGTCATCGCGGGTGGCGTGCAGGAAATGCAGCTTCGCACCGTTCTTCGCGGCCTGACGCAGACGCGCGGCAAACAGCGGATGATCGCGGCGCAGGAACGAGCCGACCACGAACGCGGCGCTGACCGCCGACAGATCGGCGATCGGCATGCCCAGCCACGGCGCGCCGTTCACCGGCGCGGAGAAATCGGCCTGACGCAGACGGAAATCGACGTTCGGCGTCTTCAGTTCCTTCGCGAGCTGCTTGAGGAGGAACAGTTCCTCGACCGTGCTGTGCGCGCTCGACAGCGCGGCCAGCGCATTCGCGCCGTGATCGGTCGCGATGCCCTTCAGGCCCTTCGCGACATATTCGAGCGCGGTCTGCCAGTCGGTTTCGAGCCACTGGCCGCCCTGCTTGATCATCGGCTTCGTCAGACGCTCTTCGCTGTTGAGCCCCTCGTACGAGAAGCGGTCCTTGTCTGAGATCCAGCACTCGTTCACCGCTTCGTTCTCGAACGGCAGCACGCGCATCACGCGGTTGTTCTTGACCTGCACGACGAGGTTCGCGCCGACGGAATCGTGCGGGCTCACCGACTTGCGGCGCGACAGTTCCCAGGTCCGGGCGCTGTAGCGGAACGGCTTGCTCGTGAGCGCGCCCACCGGGCACAGATCGATCATGTTGCCCGACAGTTCGGAGTCGACCGTCTTGCCGACGAACGTCGTGATTTCCGAATGCTCGCCGCGGCCCAGCATGCCGAACTCCATCACGCCGGCGACTTCCTGGCCGAAACGGACGCAGCGCGTGCAGTGAATGCAGCGCGACATTTCTTCCATCGAGATCAGCGGACCGACGTTCTTGTGGAACACGACGCGCTTTTCTTCGTTGTAGCGCGACGACGACTTGCCGTAGCCCACCGCGAGATCCTGCAGCTGGCACTCGCCGCCCTGATCGCAGATCGGGCAATCGAGCGGGTGATTGATGAGGAGGAATTCCATCACCGATTGCTGCGCCTTCACCGCCTTGTCGGAGGTGGTGTGCACGACCATGCCGGCCGACACGGGCGTCGCGCAGGCGGGCACGGCCTTCGGCATCTTCTCGACTTCAACGAGACACATCCGGCAGTTGGCCGCAACCGACAGCTTCTTGTGATAGCAGAAGTGAGGAATGTACTTGTCCGCCTTGTGCGCAGCCTGGATCACCATGCTGCCTTCGGGCACCTCGACCTTCTTGCCGTCTATTTCAAGTTCAACCATGATGGTGAATGGTCCTTAACCTATTACCGCTCGTTCGCGCATTCGCTCGATCGGGCGCTCAAAATCCGCAACCGGGTTGTGCTTCAGGCAGCCGCCGCGACCAACGTCGCGTGCGAATGGCCGCCGACCATGCAGTGCTTGTGCTCGACGTGGTACGCAAACTCGTCCCAGTAGTGCTTGAGCATGCCGCGCACCGGCATCGCCGCCGCATCGCCGAGCGCGCAGATCGTGCGGCCCATGATGTTCTCGGCGACCGAGTTCAGCAGATCCAGATCTTCCTGACGTCCTTCGCCATGCTCGATACGGTTCACGACGCGATACAGCCAACCGGTACCTTCGCGGCACGGCGTGCACTGTCCGCACGATTCCTCGTAGTAGAAGTACGACAGGCGCAGCAGCGAGCGCACCATGCAGCGCGTCTCGTCCATCACGATCACCGCGCCCGAACCCAGCATCGACCCCGCTTTCGCGATCGCGTCGTAATCGAGATCGGTCTGCATCATGATGTCGCCCGGAATCACCGGCGCGGACGACCCGCCCGGGATCACCGCCTTGATCTTCTTGCCGCCGCGCATGCCGCCCGCCAGCTCCATCAGCGTCGCGAACGGCGTGCCGAGCGGCACTTCGTAGTTGCCCGGACGTTCGACGTCGCCGGATACCGAGAAAATCTTCGTGCCGCCGTTGTTCGGCTTGCCGATTTCCAGGTAGTTCTGCGGCCCGATCGCGAGCAGGAACGGCACTGCGGCGAACGTTTCCGTGTTGTTGATCGTGGTCGGCTTGCCGTACACGCCGAAGCTCGCCGGGAACGGCGGCTTGAAGCGCGGCTGGCCCTTCTTGCCTTCGAGCGATTCGAGCAGCGCCGTTTCCTCGCCGCAGATGTACGCGCCGTAACCATGGTGCGCATGCAGCTCGAAAGTGAATTCCGAACCCATGATCTTGTCGCCGAGATAACCGGCGCGACGGGATTCCTCGAGCGCTTCCTCGAAGCGGCGATAGACCTCGAAGATCTCGCCGTGGATGTAGTTGTAGCCGACCGTGATGCCCATCGCATACGCGCCGATCGCCATGCCTTCGATCAGCGAGTGCGGGTTCCAGCGCAGGATGTCGCGATCCTTGAACGTGCCCGGCTCGCCTTCGTCCGAGTTGCAGACCAGATATTTCTGCCCCGGGAACTGGCGCGGCATGAAACTCCACTTGAGGCCGGTCGGGAAACCCGCACCGCCGCGGCCGCGCAGGCCCGACGCTTTCACGTCGGCGATCACCTGTTCGGGCGGAATCTTTTCCTCGAGGATGCGGCGCAGCTGCTGGTAGCCGCCGCGCGCGACGTAGTCTTCGAGATGCCAGTTGTCGCCGTTCAGGCCGGCGAGGATCAGCGGTTTGATGTGACGATCGTGAAGGGACGTCATTTCGAGAGCTCCTCAAGCAGCTGGTCGATCTTCTCGCGGCTCATGAAGCTGCACATTTTGTGATTGTTGAGCAGCAGCACGGGCGCATCGCCGCACGAGCCCATGCACTCGCCTTCCTTCAGCGTGAACTTGCCGTCCGGCGTGGTTTCGCCGAAATCGATGCCGAGCTTGCGCTTCAGGTATTCCGCCGCTGCTTCCGATCCGCCGTCCGGACCGAGCTGGCACGGCAGGTTGGTGCAGAGCGTGATCTTGTGTTTGCCGACGGGCGCGAGTTCGTACATCGTGTAGAAAGTCGCGACTTCCTGCACGGCCACGGCCGGCATGCCGAGGTAATCCGCGACGAACTGCATCAGTTCGGGCGACAGCCAGCCGTGCTCTTCCTGAGCGACGGCCAACGCCGACATCACGGCGGACTGTTTCTGATCGGCGGGGTACTTCGTCAACGCTCGATCGATTTCTTTCAGGCCTTCAGCTGAGATCATTTTCAGACACGACTCTTTCAATTCCTACCGAACGAACAACCTGCCGACTTGCTGGTACCGCCGGCAGACCTGGCGCTCACTATTGACAGCTCGCGAAGCGGCGCCGGGGATCGGGCGCGCCTCGCCTGCGACTCACTGCACGTCGCCCGCTCGCGGGCGACGTCTACCTTAGCGGTCGATTTCTCCGAACACGATGTCCTGCGTACCGATGATCGTGACCGCGTCGGCGATCATGTGGCCGCGGGCCATCTCGTCGAGCGCGGCCAGGTGGGCATACCCCGGCGCGCGGATCTTGAGGCGATAAGGCTTGTTGGCGCCGTCCGACACGAGATAGATGCCGAACTCGCCCTTCGGGTGCTCGACGGCGGCGTACGCTTCGCCTTCCGGCACATGGAAACCTTCCGTGAAGAGCTTGAAGTGGTGAATCAAGTCTTCCATGTTGGTCTTCATGCCGACCCGCGACGGCGGCGCAACCTTGTGATTGTCCGTCATCACGGGGCCGGGATTCTTCCGCAGCCACTCAATACATTGTTTCGCAATGTGCGTGGACTGGCGCATTTCCTCGACGCGCACCAGATAGCGGTCGTAGCAGTCGCCGTTCACGCCAACCGGGATATCGAAATCGAGGCGATCGTACACCTCGTACGGCTGCTTCTTGCGCAGATCCCATGCGATGCCCGAGCCGCGGATCATCGGGCCCGTCAGGCCCATCTGCAACGCGCGCTCCGGCGTCACCACGCCGATCCCGACGAGACGCTGCTTCCAGATCCGGTTGTCGGTCAGGAGCGTTTCATACTCGTCGACGCAGCTCGGGAAACGGTTGAAGAAGTCTTCGATGAAATCGAGCAACGAGCCCTGGCGCGCTTCGTTCATCCGCGACAGCGCCTTCTCGTTGCGGATCTTCGATGCCTTGTACTGCGGCATCGCGTCCGGCAGGTCGCGATAGACGCCGCCCGGGCGATAGTATGCGGCGTGCATCCGTGCGCCGGACACCGCCTCGTACACGTCCATCAGGTCTTCGCGCTCGCGGAACGCGTACAGGAACACCGCCATCGCGCCGACGTCGAGCGCATGCGCGCCGATCCACATCAGGTGGTTCAGCACGCGCGTGACTTCATCGAACAGCACGCGGATGTACTGCGCGCGCTCGGGCACTTCGATGCCGAGCAATTTCTCGATCGCGAGCACATAGCCGTGCTCGTTGACCATCATCGACACGTAGTCGAGACGGTCCATATACGGTACGGACTGGATGAAGGTCTTGGTTTCGGCGAGCTTTTCCGTCGCCCGATGCAGCAGGCCGATGTGCGGATCGGCGCGCTGGATCACTTCGCCGTCGAGTTCGAGCACGAGGCGCAGCACGCCGTGCGCTGCCGGGTGCTGCGGACCGAAGTTGAGCGTGTAGTTCTTGATTTCTGCCATGGCGCCCTCTTAATGTTTCAGACCGCCATAGCGATCCTCGCGGATCACGCGCGGCGTGATTTCGCGCGGCTCGATCGTCACCGGCTGGTACACGACGCGCTTCTCTTCCGGGTCGTAACGCATCTCGACGTAGCCGGAAACCGGGAAATCCTTGCGGAACGGATGACCGATGAAACCGTAGTCGGTCAGGATGCGGCGCAGGTCCGGATGGCCTTCGAACACGATGCCGTAGAGGTCGAACGCTTCGCGCTCGTACCAGTTCGCCGAGGTCCAGACATCGACCATCGACGCGACGATCGGCAGATCGTCGTCGGGCGCGAACACGCGCAGGCGCAAGCGCCAGTTGTTCGCCACCGACAGCAGATGCAGCACCGCGGCAAAACGCGGGCCGTCGTAGGCGCCGTCGCCGTAGGTCTGGTAATCGACGCCGCACAGATCGATCAGCTGCTCGAAACCGAGCGTGCGATCGTCGCGCAGCTGTGTCGCGACTTCGAGATAGTCGCTCGCCTTCACGACGAGCGTCAGCTCGCCGACCGCTTCGGTCAGGCTCGCCACGCGAGCGCCGAGAGCGGCTTCGAGGTTCGCTTTGAGGGACTCGATTTTGCTTGCCATATTGTGGGGTGCTCGGGGCGTTTATTGACGGGCGATGGTGCTGGTTCGGCGGATCTTCGCTTGCAGCTGGATCACGCCGTAGACGAGCGCCTCGGCCGTGGGCGGACACCCGGGCACATAGACGTCGACCGGCACGATGCGGTCGCACCCCCGCACCACCGAGTACGAATAGTGGTAGTAGCCGCCACCGTTCGCACACGACCCCATCGAGATCACCCAGCGCGGCTCGGCCATCTGGTCGTACACGCGACGCAACGCGGGCGCCATCTTGTTGCACAGCGTGCCCGCGACGATCATCACGTCCGACTGACGCGGACTCGGGCGAAACACCACCCCGAACCGGTCAAGGTCGTAGCGGGCGGCGCCCGCATGCATCATCTCGACGGCACAGCACGCGAGACCGAACGTCATCGGCCACAGGGAGCCGGTACGCGTCCAGTTGATCAGCTTGTCAGCCGTCGTGGTGACAAACCCTTCCTTCAAGACCCCTTCGATACTCATTTGCTTTCCACTCCAGACAGGCGGCAGAGAGTGGCCGCCTATGCAAACCGGCGATTAACCCATCACTCCCAATCGAGGCCGCCTTTCTTCCAGATATACGCAAAGCCCAGCAGGAATTCGAGCAGAAAAATCATCATTGCGATGAAACCGGGCCAGCCGATGTCGCGCAGGGCGACGCCCCACGGAAACAGGAACGCGGTTTCGAGATCGAAGATGATGAACAGGATGGCGACGAGGTAGTAGCGCACGTCGAACTTCATGCGCGCGTCCTCGAAGGCCTCAAAGCCGCACTCGTACGGCGCATTCTTGTCGCTGTCGGGCTTGTTGGGGCCGAGGATCTTGCCGATGCCGACCAACGCTATACCTAAACCAGTGCCCACGAGGAGGAACAACAAGACGGGGTAATAGGCTGCGAGGTTCAAGGCTATCCTCTATCGGTTGGTTCTGAGCGCCCCGGAGAATAACACCTTCCGGAGAAAGGATCATTTCGGAGTACGCGCGATTCCAAGACAACCGCAAGCATACGCCAGAAATGAAAAATGCCAGCCCACGCGAAGCGGCTGGCATTGAGTAACTTTGGTGCCGACGGCGAGACTCGAACTCGCACAGCTTTCGCCACTACCCCCTCAAGATAGCGTGTCTACCAATTTCACCACGTCGGCACTGCATGCAACCCGGGAAGAACTTCGTAACCCGCGAATCGCTTCAAGACTTAAATTCTAACCTGACCATACAAATTGTTCAACGCACAAACGCGATTTTTTTGAACTTTTATTTCGGTACGTTCGTGCCCGGCGCAGAAGCCGCCGACGCGACCGATGCGGACGCCGCGACCGGCTGCGAAGCGGCCGAGGAGGCAGCAGCCGGAGCCGTCGTTGCCGCACCGCCCAACACGCCGACGGACGGCGCCGATTTGTACGAACCGAGATAGGTCAGGGTCAGTGTCGCAACGAAGAAGATCGTCGCGAGAACCGCCGTGGTGCGCGACAGGAAATTCGCGGAACCCGTTGCGCCAAACAGGCTGCCCGACGCGCCGCTACCGAATGCCGCCCCCATGTCGGCACCCTTGCCATGCTGCAGCAGCACGAGACCGATCACACCCAGCGCGGACATCAGCTGCACCACAATAATCAATACTTTCAAATACGGCATCACACTCACCTGAGTTTGGGTTTGAGCAGCCGGCATTGCCGCCGGCCACCTGGATTCATTGCGCGGCAGCGCCGCTCGGGACAGCTCGCTGCTTACTGCGCGGCCCGGCAGATCGCCAGGAAATCTTCGCTCTTCAACGATGCGCCGCCGATCAGGCCGCCATCGATATCGGACTGGCCGAACAGCTCGGCCGCATTCTCGGGCTTCACGCTGCCGCCATACAGCAGCGACACGTGCGCGACGCCCTTCGCTGCGAGGCGAGCACGCAAAAAGGCATGCACCTGTTGAGCCTGCTCCGCCGTCGCGCTCTTGCCCGTACCGATCGCCCAGACCGGTTCGTAGGCCACCACGATGCGCGCCGCGTCGTCGGCCGACAGCACCGCCAGCACCGCATCGAGTTGCGCGCCGACGATCGACTCGGTCGTGCCGGCTTCGCGCTGGTCGAGCGTTTCGCCGACGCATACGACCGGCGTCAATCCCGCCTCCAGCGCGCGCTGCGTCTTCGCGGCCACCGTCTCGCTCGTCTCGCCGTGGTAGGCGCGCCGCTCGGAATGCCCGACGATCGCATAGGTCGCACCGAACTCCGCCACCATGCCGGCCGCCACTTCGCCCGTATAGGCGCCCTGCTCGTGCGCCGACACGTCCTGCGCACCCGCCGCGACCCGGCTACCGTGCAGCAGCGCCTGCACCTGCGCGAGATACGGGAACGGCACGCACACGCCGATACCAACCTCGCCCGGCACCGACTGCGCGCCCTGCATCACGTCCTTCAGCAACGCCTGGTTGCCGTCGAGGCGACCCTGCATCTTCCAGTTGCCGATTACCCGCTTTGTTCTCTGTTTCGACATCGTTTGTCTCGTCGTGGACGCGCCGGGAAACCGGCCGTCGGGTTCATCTGGCGAAGCAAACCCGCGATTTTACTGCGCGGCTCGGGAGCCGGTCAAACCGGCGATGTCAAGCGTTCGCACCCCAATCGAGCACGATCTTGCCGATATGCTCGCCGCTTTCCATCAGCGCGTGCGCGGCTGCGGCCTGCGCGGCCGGCAGCACCCGGTAGATCACCGGCTTGATGCGTCCGTCCGCGAGCAGCGGCCACACCCGCTCGTGCAACTGCGCGGCAATGCGCGCCTTGAACTCGACCGGACGCGGGCGCAGCGTCGAGCCCGTGATCGTCAGGCGCCGGCGCAGGATCTCGTTCAGATTCACCTCGGCCTTCGCGCCGCCCAGCAGCGCGATCAGCACCAGACGGCCGCCGTCCGCCAGCGCGGTCAGCTCTCGCGGCACATAGGCGCCCGCCACCATGTCGAGGATCACATCGACGCCGCGATCATGCGTCAGCGACTTCACGACCTCGACGAAATCTTCCGATTTATAGTTGATCGCCCGTTCGGCGCCCAGTTTTTCGCACGCGCGGCACTTGTCGTCGGTGCCCGCCGTCGCGAACACCCGGTAGCCGAGCGCATGCGCGATCTGGATCGCCGTCACGCCGATACCGCTCGAGCCGCCCTGCACCAGCAGGGTTTCCTGCTCGCCGCCCTCGCCCGCGCCGAGCCGCGCGCGGTCGAACACATTGCTCCACACCGTGAAGAAAGTCTCGGGCAGCGACGCAGCCTCGATATCGGTGAGCCCCTGCGGCACCGGCAAGCATTGCGCGAGCGGCGCGGACGCATATTCGGCGTAACCGCCGCCCGCCAGCAGCGCGCAGACGCGATCCCCAAGCTTGAGGCCGAACGGATTCGCCGCGGCGGCGCTCAACTCCCCGCCGACGATCTCGCCCGCGACCTCCAGGCCCGGCAGGTCCGACGCACCCGGCGGCGGCGCGTAGCCGCCCTTGCGCTGGAATACGTCCGGACGATTGACGCCCGACGCCGACACCTTGATCAGCACTTCGCCGCGCTTCAACTCGGGCCGCGGACGCTCCGCGAGCTTCAGCACGTCCGGTGCACCGAATTCCGTGATTTCGATCGCTTTCATTCGCGCCACTCCAAGACCGTGATGGGTTTGCACCGCACCCGGCGCAAACCCATCCATCCTGCAAAAAAACGGCCGGCGGCGCATTCGCGCTGCCGGCCGTTCGCCGCTTACTGTTGCGGCGGCGTATCTTCGTGCGGTGCGGCAGCCGCTGCTTCGTTCAGCAGCGCCTTGGCCGACAGGCGGACACGACCCTTCTCGTCCGTCTGGATCACCTTGACCTTCACCGGCTGGCCTTCCTTCAGGTAGTCGTTGATGTCCTTCACGCGCTCGTTGACGATTTCCGAGATGTGCAGCAGACCATCCTTGCCCGGCAGCAGGTTCACGATCGCACCAAAATCAAGCAGCTTCAGCACCGTGCCGTCGTACACCTGGCCGACTTCGATCTCGGCCGTGATGTTCTCGATGCGCTTCTTCGCTTCGGCCATGCCTTCGCTGCTCGTGCTTGCGATGGTCACGACGCCGTCGTCGGAGATGTCGATCGTCGTGCCGGTTTCTTCCGTCAGCGCGCGGATCACCGAACCGCCCTTGCCGATCACGTCGCGGATCTTGTCCGGGTTGATCTTGATGGTGATCATGCGCGGCGCGAATTCGGACAGTTGCGTGTTCGCACCCGCGACCGCCGACGTCATCTTGCCGAGGATGTGCATCCGGCCTTCCTTCGCCTGCGCCAGCGCGACCTGCATGATTTCCTTCGTGATGCCCTGGATCTTGATGTCCATCTGCAGCGCGGTCACGCCTTGCTCGGTACCCGCAACCTTGAAGTCCATGTCGCCGAGGTGATCTTCGTCGCCGAGGATGTCGGTCAGCACCGCGAACTTGTTGCCTTCGAGGATCAGGCCCATCGCGATGCCCGCGACGTGCGCCTTCATCGGCACGCCGGCGTCCATCAGCGCGAGGCAGCCGCCGCACACCGATGCCATCGACGACGACCCGTTCGACTCGGTGATTTCCGACACGACGCGGATCGAGTAGCCGAATTCCTCGGCGCTCGGCAGGCACTTGACCAGCGCGCGCTTCGCGAGACGGCCGTGGCCGATTTCGCGGCGCTTCGGCGAGCCGACGCGGCCGGTTTCGCCGGTGGCGAACGGCGGCATGTTGTAGTGGAGCATGAAGCGCTCGCGGTATTCGCCTTCGAGCGCGTCGATGATCTGCTCGTCACCCTTCGTACCGAGCGTCGCGACGACGAGCGCCTGGGTTTCGCCGCGCGTGAACAGCGCCGAACCGTGGGTACGCGGCAGCACGCCGGTACGGATCTCGATCGGACGCACGGTGCGCGTGTCGCGACCGTCGATGCGCGGCTCGCCGTTCAGGATCTGCGAGCGGACGATCTTCGCTTCGATGTCGAACAGGACGTTGCCGACGGTGGCCTTGTCGGCCGCGACCGTACCGGCCGCCTGCGCGTCTTCCTCGAGCTTCGCCGAGGTCGCCGAGTAGACTTCCTTCAGCTTCGTCGAGCGGGCCTGCTTGTCGCGGAGCTGGTAAGCGGCCAGCAGATCGTTCTGCGCCAGTTCTGTCACGCGCGAGATCAGCGCCTCGTTCTTCGGCGCCGGCTGCCAGTCCCACTCGGGCTTGCCGCCTTCGCGCACCAGTTCGTGGATCGCATCGATCGCCGTCTGCATCTGCTCGTGGCCGAACACCACGGCGCCCAGCATCACGTCTTCCGGCAGCTGATCCGCTTCCGATTCGACCATCAGCACCGCGCGCTCCGTGCCCGCGACGACGAGGTCGAGGCTCGATGCCTTCAACTGATCGCGCGTCGGGTTGAGCACGTAGGCGTTGTTGATGTAGGCGACGCGCGCGGCACCGACCGGGCCGTTGAACGGCAGGCCCGACACGGCGAGCGCGGCCGATGCGCCGATCAGCGCGGGGATGTCGGCCGGCACTTCCGGATTCACCGACAGCACGTGGATCACGACCTGCACTTCGTTGTAGAAGCCTTCCGGGAACAGCGGGCGCAGCGGACGGTCGATCAGGCGCGACGTCAGCGTTTCGTGCTCCGACGGACGGCCTTCGCGACGGAAGAAGCCGCCCGGGATCTTGCCGGCGGAGTAGGTCTTTTCGAGGTAGTCGACGGTCAGCGGAAAGAAATCCTGACCCGGCTTCGCCGACTTCGCACCGACGACGGTGGCAAGCACCACGGTGTCTTCGACGTCGACGATCACGGCACCGCTCGCCTGACGCGCGACTTCACCGGTTTCGAGGCGCACCTTGTGCTGGCCCCACTGGAATTCCTTCACGACTTTATTGAACAGAGACATGGTCGCTCCTTTTGTTCGTTCATATCATTCACCGCGCGCGGACACGGCCGGCACGGCGGCGTCGCGACCGGGCCGCTCGGGATGAGGTGTGTTATTTATGCCATTCCAGCGCCGCGCTCGCCGCGCGAGCAACGCGCTGGAATGACACAAAGCTCAACCCTGAGGCCAGGCCGGTTGGACTCCGCACCGCTCGACGGGGAGCGGAAGTCCGGCGATACGCATGACGCTGCGTACCGCGCAAAAACAAAATGCCTGTATCAGCGGGCTGACACAGGCATCTTGCTAGAGGCGATCGCCCCGCTTACTTACGCAGACCCAGCTTCTCGATCAGCGCGCGGTAACGGTCGGCGTCCTTACCCTTGAGGTAGTCGAGCAGCTTGCGGCGGCGGCTCACCATGCGCAGCAGACCGCGGCGGCTGTGGTGGTCCTTCGCGTGGGCCTTGAAGTGACCCGTCAGTTCCGTGATGCGCGCCGTCAGCAGAGCAACCTGCACTTCGGGCGAGCCCGTGTCACCCGTGCCACGGGCGAACTGAGCAACAACTTCCGACTTCTTGATATCAGCAACAGACATTTGATTTCCTTTCAGACTAAACAGGCGGACACGGAAGAATGGCCGTGCCGTGATTTACAGCAGGCCGGGAGTGTAACACAACTCTCCCTCCCGGCCGCCGCGTCCCGTCAGGGCCGCGTCATCCGGCAGACCGACGGCGCCTCGGTCCGCTCGGGCCCCAGCGCGAGCACCGTCCGGAAACCATAACCCGACCCCTCGTTGTCGAAACGCACGCCCGGCGTGCCCGCCTTGTCCATTTCCATCACGTAAAGGGGCTGGATCAGCTGGTGATCGGCCGCGCGCATCCGGACCGGATGGAACCCGTTGTCGAACCGCAGGCCCTCCAGCGCCTTCGCGACCGCGACCGGATCGGCCGTGCCGGCCTTGGACATCGCGGCGGCCAGCATCTCGACCATCATGCTCATGCGCAGCACCGGATAGTCGTCCCGCGCAGCCGGGAAACGCGCCCGGTACGCGCGATAGAACGCGTCCGATTGTGCACCGCCCGCGTTCGGGTGCCATTCGGCCACCGCGAGCACGCGCTTCACCCCGGCATCGCCGAGCGCCGCAGGCGCATCGAGGCTGTTGCCGTAGAACGTATAGAACTTGGTACCGAGCCCCTGCTCGCGCGCCGCCTTCACGAGCAAGGCGAGATCGTTGCCCCAGTTGCCGGTGATCACCGCGTCGGCGCCGCTCGCGCGGATCTTCGCCACGTAGGGCGAAAAATCCTTGACGCGCCCGATCGGATGGAACTCGTCGCCGACGACCGAGATGTCCGGCCGTTGCATTTTCAACGCGGCCCGGGCGAGCGCGCTGACGTCGCGGCCGAAACTGTAATCCTGGTTCAGCAGATAGACCTTCTTCACGGCTTGATCGCCGGCCAGCAGATCAACCAGCGCATCCATCCGCATGCCGGCGTGCGCGTCGAAGCGGAAATGCCAAAAGCTGCAGGCGCTGCCGGTCAACGCGGGGTCGTCGGCCGAATAGTTCAGGAACAGCGCGCGGCGCGCCGGGTCGCGGGCGTTCTGCCGGTCGAGCGCGGTCACGAGCGCCGCGGCCACCGCCGAGCTGTTGCCCTGCATCACGAAGCCGATCCGGCGGTCGGCCGCCGCCCGCAGCTGGACGAGCGCCTCCTCGACACCCCCCTTGCTGTCGAGCACGACGAGTTCGAGCGGATGCGCGCCGTCGCGCAGCTTCACGCCGCCCTGCGCGTTCACCCGCTCGACGCCGAAGCGGAGGTTGCGCTCGACCGCCGCGCCCGCATTCGCGAACGGACCCGACATTCCCTCGATGAGCGCGAGCCTGACCGGCGCACCGGTTGCCTGCGCCCGCGCCTCGGGCACCTGTGCGGCCGCGAGCAGCGCGCCGGCGGCCCAGGCGGCGACGGCCAACCGCATCCATCCGTGCATCGTGTGTCCTCTCGTATCTCGATTCGGGAAGCGCGGATCATAGGTCCGCCCGCGCCCCGGCGGCAAGGGGGACGCAGCCGTACGGCCGCCGGACAGACGCGGTCCGTGCGCCGCCCCGGCGAACTTTTCCGCCACCGCGGCGCGCGACGGCACGCCGGGCGTGATAAAACGTCCGTATTCCGTGTCATGGAGAAGCCTATGTTCACCCGTCTCCCGGTCCTGCTCGTCTGCGCCGCGGCGCTCCTCGCCGGGTGCGCCCAGCCGTGGCAGCAGTTTCAAGCGGGCGAGGATCAGTCGGCGATCGTCGCCCGGATGGGGCCGCCGCGCGAAATCTACGACCTGCCGAACGGCGGCAAGCGCCTGATGTGGCCGACTCAGCCGATGGGCGAGGTCACGACGGCCGCCGACGTCGACGCCGCCGGCAAGATCGTCAGCGTGCGCCAGGTGTTGCAGCCGCTCGAGTTCTACCGGGCGGAAATCGGCGCGTGGACCAAGACCGACGTGCTGGTCAATTTCGGCCGCCCGGTCGAAACCGCCTACTTTCCGCTGATGAAGCGCGAGGTCTGGACCTACCGCTACCAGGAAGACAACGTCTGGTACATGCTCTACAGCTTCTACTTCGACGACCAGGGCATCCTGCGTCTCACGCAGAAGACGCCCGATCCGCTGCACGATCCGGATCGCCGGTCGATTTTCTGAAATTATTTCCTGCCGCGGTCATTCTGACCGATTGATAAAAAGCCATTTAAGCCGAAGCGAGATTACGCTTCGCGCCTAAATGGCTTTTTTGTTATTTGATTTTCATGTTGCCGTCATCCATTCAGCAAAATCTGAAATAAAACGGCTTAAATTATTGACGAAATAGCGTGAGACGCCCGTCTAACGCCACGCTCCAACCCTCCAGCCACCTCTTCCATTCTGGTGCAATTCGCACCGCCTCCCGCCATCGCATTGTCGATTCCGGTGCAGAACCGTCGCACATTTGATTAATTTGAAACAGATTGTTTCAACACGAACTTTCGAATAGGGCTAACCCCTAATATCACTCGAAACACAAGCTTTCAACTTAGAAAGGTGCTAGGTTTCGAACGCCTCGATCTTTCGTTTCATCCGATCCATTCCGAAGGAATACTTATGAATCGCCCCAAAAGCATGCTCGTCGCCAACATCGCCTGGGCCCGCGAAACCGCCGAACGGGCGCCCGACTTCTTCGACGCGCTATCGCGCGGACAGAACCCCCGAGTGCTGTGGATCGGCTGCGCCGACAGCCGGGTTCCAGCGGAAACCATCACGCACAGCGTCCCCGGCGAGCTGTTCGTCCATCGCAACATCGCGAACCTGTTCCAGCCCGACGACGACAATTGCGCGAGCGTGCTCGAGTATGCGGTGCGGGTGCTGAAGGTCGATCACGTGATCGTCTGCGGCCACTACGGCTGCGGGGGCGTCCGCGCATCGCTGCTGCCCCTGTCGCCCGACCTGCCGCACGTGAACCGCCGGATCGCGCCGCTATGCGCGCTGGCAGGCCGCCACCACACCGAACTCGACGGCCTTCCGCCGGACCGGGCCGCCGACCGCCTGGCGGAATTCAACGTGCTGGAACAGGTGCGCTTGCTGCGCGACACCGCGATCGTCCGCGACAGCGATCCCGCCCCGCTCGTGCACGGCTGGATCTTCTCGCTCGCCGACGGCCGCCTCAAGGAACTGGCGTCGGGCTACGCCCCTGCGGCACCGGACGCCGCGCGCCGCGACATGACGCCCGCCCTGGCCTGATCACCGGCCCGGCACCGCCCCCATCCCCGACGAACCGACTTTTCCGACCCCAACCGCTCCCGCACGCCATGAATCTACGCGCCTCCTTCACCACGTTTCCGCGCGACTTCGTCGCCGGTACCGTCGTCTTTCTCGTCGCGCTGCCGCTGTGTCTCGGCATCGCCAACGCCTCCGGCGTCGAACCCTTCGCCGGGCTGGTATCCGGCATCGTCGGCGGCCTCGTCGTCGCACTGCTGAGCGGTTCGCCGCTCTCCGTCAGCGGCCCCGCCGCGGGCCTCGTCGTGATCGTCGTGGAGGGCATCGCGCAGCTCGGCAGCTTCCCCGCGTTCCTGCTCGCCGTCCTGCTGTCCGGGGTGATCCAGTTCGGACTCGGCATGCTGAAAGCCGGCCAGCTCGCCGCATACGTGCCGTCGCCGGTGATCAAGGGCATGCTCGCCGCGATCGGCCTGCTGCTGATCGTCAAGCAGGTGCCGTTCGCCCTCGGCATCACGGGCGACGCCGGCGGGATGGCGCTCTCCCACGCCGCACTCGTCGCCTCGGCGATCGCGATCGTATCGCTGGCGCTGCTCGCCGGCTGGGAAACCCGGGCACTGCGGCGCTTCGCGATCGTGCGGACGATTCCCGCCCCGCTTGCCGTCGTGCTGCTCGGCATCGGCGCCACGCTCGTACTCGGCATGCTCTCGCCAAGCCTCGCGCCGCCGGCCGAACATCGGGTCGCGCTGCCGGAACTGGCGTCGTTCGCCGCGCTCGGCGCGGCGCTCCAGAGCGCCGAACTCGGACCGCATTACGCGCAGCTGTGGAATCCGGACGTGTGGCGGGTCGCGATCACGCTGGCGGTCGTCGCCAGTCTCGAAACGCTGCTGAGCCTCGAAGCCGTCGAACAGATCGATCCGAAGCGCCGGCCGTCGCTGCCCAATCGCGAACTGAAGGCCCAAGGCGTCGGCAATCTGGTGGCGGGCGTGATGGGCGGCCTGCCGATCACGTCGGTGATCGTGCGCAGTTCGGTCAACGTCAACGCGGGCGCGCAAAGCCGGGTGTCCGCAATCGTCCACGGCGCGCTGCTGCTCGTCAGCGTGTTCGCGCTGACGGGGCTCATCAACCTGATCCCGCTCGCCACGCTCGCGGCGATCCTGATCCATACCGGCGTGAAACTCGCCAAGCCGTCGCTGTTCCTGTCCGTCGCGAAACAAGGACCGGGCGCATTCGTACCGTTCGTCGCGACGATTGCAGGCGTGCTCGCCGTCGACCTGCTGTTCGGCATCGCACTGGGGCTCGTGTGCAGCGTGCTCGTCGTCGCGTTCGCCAATCTGCGCAGCCCTGCCACGCTCGCGCAGCACGACGACCACTACCTGCTGACCTTCCGCAAGGACGTATCGTTTCTCGGCAAGGTGCAGGTGAAGCATTACCTGCGGCAGATTCCGGATCGCGCGATCGTCATCATCGACGCGACCCGCGCCGACTATATCGACCACGACGTGCGCGAACTGATCGAGGCGTTCGTCGCGGAGGCCCCCGGCCGCGAGATCACGGTCGACTACCGGCAACCCCAGCATGCGCGCGGCGGCCGCGGCCGCTGGCTGTTCCGCAACCCGAGCGCGCAATAGCCCGGGCGAGCCGGAATGACAAACGCCCCGCGGGCCGGACAGCCTCGCGGGGCGTTTGCCTTCGATCCGGCCGGGCAGGCGCCCGCCGCGCTCACGAACGCTGCGGGTTCAGCTTGTCGACGTTCGAGTGGAGTTTGTTGAGTGCCGAGATATACGCTTTCGCCGAGGCCGCGACGATATCGGGGTCCGTGCCGACGCCATTGACGATGCGGCCGCTCTTCGACAAGCGCACCGTCACTTCGCCCTGCGCCTGCGTGCCCGTCGTGATCGCATTGACCGAGTACAGCAGCAGTTCGGCCCCGCTGCCCACCCCGCTCTCGATCGCATTCAGCGTCGCATCGACCGGGCCGTTGCCGCGCGCCTCGCCCGCGATTTCCGCGCCGTCGATCGAGAACACCACCTTCGCCTGCGGCTGCTCGCCGGTTTCCGAGCGCTGCGACAGCGAGACGAACTTGTAGTATTCCTTCTCCTGCGCGAGCGCCGATTCCTCGGTCACGATCGCGATGATGTCCTCGTCGAAGATCTCCGCCTTGCGATCGGCCAGATCCTTGAAGCGCATGAATGCGGCGTTGAGTTCGGCCTCGCTGTCGAGCGTGACGCCCAGCTCCTGCAGGCGCTGCTTGAACGCGTTGCGACCCGACAGCTTGCCGAGCACGATCTTGTTCGCGCTCCAGCCCACGTCTTCCGCGCGCATGATCTCGTAGGTGTCGCGCGCCTTCAGCACGCCGTCCTGGTGAATGCCCGACGCATGCGCGAACGCGTTCGCGCCGACCACCGCCTTGTTCGGCTGCACCACGAAGCCGGTGATCTGCGACACCAGCTTCGACGCCGGCACGATCTGTGTCGTATCGATGGCGAGATCGAGGCCGAAATAGTCCTTGCGGGTCTTGACCGCCATCACGATTTCCTCGAGCGACGTGTTGCCCGCGCGCTCGCCGAGACCGTTGATCGTGCATTCGATCTGGCGTGCGCCGCCGATCTTCACGCCGGCGAGCGAGTTCGCAACCGCCATCCCGAGATCGTTGTGGCAATGCACGGAGAAAATCGCCTTGTCCGAATTCGGGATGCGCTCGCGCAGCGTCTTGACGAGATTGCCGTACAGCTCGGGCACGCCGTAGCCGACCGTGTCGGCGATGTTGATGGTGGTCGCGCCTTCGGCGATCACGGCTTCCAGCACGCGGCACAGGAAATCCATGTCGGAACGGCTGCCGTCTTCCGGCGAAAACTCGATGTCGTCGGTGAACTGGCGAGCGAAGCGGACGGCAAGGCGCGCCTGCTCGAACACCTGGTCGGGCGTCATCCGCAGCTTCTTTTCCATATGCAGCGGCGACGTCGCGATGAACGTGTGGATCCGGAAATGGTCGGCCGGCTTGAGCGCATCCGCGGCGCGCTGGATATCCCTGTCGTTCGCGCGGGCGAGCGAGCAGATCGTGCTGTCCTTGACCTGCGACGCGATCGTCTGGATCGCGTCGAAATCCCCGTTCGAGCTGGCCGCGAAGCCCGCCTCGATCACGTCGACCTTCATCCGCTCGAGGTGCTTCGCGATGCGGATCTTCTCTTCCTTCGTCATCGACGCCCCGGGCGATTGCTCGCCGTCGCGCAATGTGGTGTCGAAAATGATCAGCTTGTCTGTCATGGGAACTCCGGGGACTTTTTATGTAGGAACAAACGAGTGCGCTTGCGCCACCGCTGGCGACGCTCGACAACAGACGAGGCGACGGGGGCGAAAACAGTCAGCGCGGCAGGGGCGCCGGCGCCGGCACGCCTAGCGGCACACCGGCGGAAAGAAGAATGAGGCGGGGAAAATCAGTCATGCCGACGAATATAGCGGCATTCAGAGGGCCATGCAATCGGCGCCGTCCCGCACATCCGCGCGCCCGCCCGGACGCCGGCATCTCGTAAAAACGGCGGCCGCGCGGGCCGCCGTCCAGGCGCAAAACGAGGTCAGTGCTCGCGCTGCGACGAGCGCGCCGGATTGGCCCGCCCCCGCACGGCCATATAGGCCCAGAACACATAGCCCGACAGGCCGTACAGCACGAACAGGCCGAACAGCATCAGCGGCGGATCCGACGACACCAGCACGAACGCGACCACCACCAGCAGGATCGCCGCGAACGGCACCCGGTGCCGGACATCGAGCGCCTTGCCGCTGTAGAACGGCGCATTCGACACCATCGTCACGCCCGCGTACACGGTCAGCACGAACGCGACCCACGGCAGCCAGCCCAGCTGGACCGGCACCCGGTTATCGGTGGCGAGCCACACGAAGCCCGCGATCAGCGCCGCGGCGGCCGGGCTCGGCAGCCCCTGGAAGAAGCGCTTGTCGACCACGCCGATGTTGGTGTTGAAGCGCGCGAGCCGCAGCGCCGCGCCCGAACAGTAGACGAAAGCGGCCAGCCAGCCCCAGCGGCCCAGGTCCTTCAGCACCCATTCGTACATCACCAGCGCGGGGGCGACGCCGAACGACACCATGTCGGACAGGCTGTCGAACTGTTCGCCGAACGCGCTTTGCGTGTGCGTCATCCGGGCGACGCGGCCGTCCATGCCGTCCAGCACCATCGCGACGAAAATCGCGATCGCGGCAGTCTCGAAACGCACGTTCATCGCCTGGACCACGGCGAAGAAGCCGCAGAACAGCGCGGCCGTCGTGAAGGCGTTCGGCAGCAGGTAGATCCCGCGCGTCCGGAGGAAACGCTGGCGCGCGGCGCGCCGACTCTCGACCGGTACGGCGTCCTGCCCGACCGATTTGTTGTGGCGGAACGACCGCGGCAACGGAGCGTTGCCGTTGCGCGGCCTGCGCGGTTTGAATGCGGCCATCGAGACTCCTTGCCGCTTACTGTTCGAGTTCGGCGAGAATCGTCGACGACGCGTACACCTTTTCGCCGATCGACACGCGCGCCCGGCTGCCGAGCGGCAGGTACACATCGACGCGCGAACCGAAGCGGATGAAACCGTAGCGCTGGCCGCGCGACAGCGGCTCGCCCGCGCGGACGTAACACAGGATCCGACGCGCGACGAGGCCGGCGATCTGCACGGCGGTCACGGTATGACCACTGCCCGTCTGGATCACGACGGCGTTGCGCTCGTTCTCGGTCGACGCCTTGTCGATCGCCGCGTTCAGGAACGCGCCCGGGAAATACTGGACCTTGCTGATCGCGCCGTCCACCGGCGAACGCTGCGAGTGGACATTGAAGACGTTCATGAACACGCTGATCTTCAGCGCGTCACGGCCGGCGTACGGATCGTGCGCCGTTTCCACCGCGACGATACGGCCGTCGGCCGGACACAGCACCGCATTGGCCTGAGTCGGGATCGGGCGCTGCGGATCGCGGAAGAACTGCACCACGAAGATCAGCAGCAGCCAGAACGGCCATGCAAGGCCGAACCCGGCAACGGCATGGATCAGCAACGCGACGACGGCTGCAATCGCGATAAACGGCCAGCCTTCGCGCGCGATGATCGGATGAGGATAGTTCATGATTCGTTCGGTGAATTGCAAAGCCCGTAGGATAGCAAAAGCCGCCCGTGGCACTGCTGCCTTCGGGCGGCTTTTTGATACCGACCCTCCGTTTCAGAGGGCCGGATGACCTGCTCGCTTAGTTCTTCGACTGGTCGACGAGCTTGTTCTTCGCGATCCACGGCATCATCGCGCGCAGCTTGCCGCCCACCTGCTCGATCTGGTGCTCGGCCGTCAGACGGCGACGCGACTGCAGCGTCGGCGCACCCGCCTTGTTCTCCAGAATGAAGCTCTTCGCGTATTCGCCGGTCTGGATGTCCTTCAGCACGTCCTTCATGACCTTCTTGGTTTCTTCGGTCACGACGCGCGGACCCGTCACGTATTCGCCGTACTCGGCGTTGTTCGAGATCGAGTAGTTCATGTTCGCGATGCCGCCCTCATAGATCAGGTCGACGATCAGCTTCAGTTCGTGCAGACACTCGAAGTACGCCATTTCCGGCGCGTAGCCCGCTTCCACCAGCGTTTCGAAGCCGGCCTTGATCAGCTCCACGGTACCGCCGCACAGCACGGCCTGTTCGCCGAACAGGTCGGTTTCGGTTTCTTCGCGGAAGTTGGTTTCGATGATGCCGGCCCGGCCGCCGCCGTTCGCCGCCGCGTACGACAGCGCGATGTCGCGCGCCGCGCCCGACTGGTCCTGCGCCACCGCGATCAGGTGCGGCACGCCGCCGCCTTGCGAGTAGGTGCCGCGCACCGTATGGCCCGGCGCCTTCGGCGCGATCATGATCACGTCGAGATCGGCGCGCGGGATCACCTGGCCGTAATGGACGTTGAAGCCGTGCGCGAAGGCGAGCGCGGCGTTCTGCTTGATGTTCGCGTGCACTTCCTTCGCGTACACCTCGGCGATCTGCTCGTCGGGCAGCAGCATCATCACGACGTCGGCGCCCTTCACCGCGTCCGCCACTTCCTTCACCGTCAGGCCGGCGTTCTCGGCCTTGCTCCACGACGCGCCGCCCTTGCGCAGGCCGACCGTCACGTTCACGCCGCTGTCCTTCAGGTTGAGCGCGTGCGCGTGGCCTTGCGAGCCGTAGCCGATGATCGTGATCTGCTTGCCCTTGATGAGGGAGAGGTCGGCGTCTTTGTCGTAGAAAACTTTCATGATGGGTTCCTTCGCTGATTCAATGAAATAGGTTTAATGAGGGACTGCGACCGGGACGTGACGGCGTACCCGGCTTCATTCGATGGGCCGGCGTCAAACCTTCAGGATGCGCTCGCCACGGCCGATGCCGGAGCTGCCGGTGCGCACGGTCTCTAGGATCGCGCTGGCGTCCAGCCCCTGGATGAATGCGTCGAGCTTGTCGCTCGCGCCCGTCAATTCGATCGTGTAGGTCTTTTCGGTCACGTCGATGATGCGGCCGCGGAAGATATCCGCCATCCGCTTCATCTCCTCGCGCTCCTTGCCTACCGCTCTGACCTTGATCAGCATCAACTCGCGCTCGATGTGGGCACCGTCGGTCAGGTCCACCACTTTCACCACCTCGATCAGGCGGTTCAGATGCTTCGTGATCTGTTCGATCACGTCGTCGGAGCCGATGGATACGATGGTGAGCCGCGACAGCGAGTGATCTTCGGTCGGCGCCACCGTCAAGGTTTCAATGTTGTAGCCGCGTGCCGAAAACAGCCCCACGACGCGCGACAGCGCGCCCGGTTCGTTTTCCAGCAGGACGGAAATGATGTGTCTCATGTTCGCTTCTTCCCGATTCGTTCTCGACTAATCCAGATTCGCCCGCAACGCCCTCGCCGCGCCCGCTCTTCGTGAAAGCGGGTGCGCGCGGCCGGCGCGCGGCGCCGTTAAAGATCTTCCGACCCGAGCAGCATCTCCGTGATGCCCTTACCGGCCTGGACCATCGGCCAGACGTTTTCGGTCGGATCGGTCTGGAAATCGAGAAATACGGTGCGATCCTTGAGGCGCAGCGCCTCCTTCAGCGCCGGCTCCACGTCCGCGGTCCTTTCGATCCGGATGCCGACATGGCCGAACGCCTCGGCGAGCTTCACGAAATCCGGCAGCGCATCCATGTACGAATGCGAATAGCGCTTGCTGTATTCGATCTGCTGCCACTGGCGGACCATGCCGAGGTAGCGGTTGTTCAGCGAAATGATCTTCACGGGCGTGTCGTACTGCTTGCAGGTCGACAGTTCCTGGATGCACATCTGGATCGAGCCTTCGCCGGTGATGCACAGCACGTCGTCGTCCGGGTGCGCCATCTTGACGCCCATCGCCGCCGGCAAGCCGAAACCCATCGTGCCGAGGCCGCCCGAGTTGATCCAGCGGCGCGGCTTGTTGAAGCGATAGAACTGCGCGGCCCACATCTGATGCTGGCCGACGTCGGAACACACGAACGCATTGCCGCCCGTCAGCTCCCACGCTTTCTCGACCACGTACTGCGGCTTGATGATCTCGCTCTCGCGGTCGAACTTCAGGCAGTCCTTCTCGCGCCAGCTCTCGATGTCCTTCCACCATTGCGCGAGCGCTTCGGTGTCGGGGCCGTGTTCGGCCGTCTGCAGTTGCTCGATCAGCTCCTTCAGCACTTCCTTCACGTCGCCGACGATCGGGATGTCCACCTTCACGCGCTTGCTGATCGACGACGGATCGATGTCGATATGAATGATCTTGCGCGGCCGCGACGCGAAGTGCTCCGGGTCGCCGATCACGCGGTCGTCGAAGCGCGCGCCGATCGCGATCAGCACGTCGCAGTGCTGCATCGCCATGTTGGCTTCGTACGTGCCGTGCATGCCGAGCATGCCGAGGAATTTCCGGTCGGACGCGCGATAGCCGCCGAGGCCCATCAGCGTGTTGGTGACCGGATAGCCGAGCAGGTCCGCGAACTGGTTCAGTTCGCGCGACGCGTCGGCGAGGATGATGCCGCCGCCGGTGTAGATGTACGGCCGCTTGGCCGACAGCAGCAGCGAGACCGCCTTGCGGATCTGCCCCGAGTGACCTTTGGTGACCGGGTTGTACGAACGCAGCGATACGTTCTTGACCGGCACGTAATCGCACGGCGTCTTCGACACATCCTTCGGGATGTCGATCAGCACTGGGCCGGGACGGCCGGTACGGGCGATGTAGAACGCTTTCTTGACGGTTTCGGCCAGCTCGCGCACATCCTTCACGAGGAAGTTGTGCTTCACGCACGGCCGCGTAATGCCGACGGTATCGCACTCCTGGAATGCATCCTGGCCGATCGCGGCAGTCGGCACCTGGCCGCTGATCACGACGAGCGGGATCGAATCCATGTAGGCGGTGGCGATGCCGGTGACCGCATTGGTGACGCCGGGGCCGGAGGTGACGAGACAGACGCCCACGTTGCCCGTCGAGCGCGCATACGCGTCGGCGGCATGCACGGCGGCCTGTTCGTGGCGCACGAGCACGTGCTGGATCTTGTCCTGCTTGTACAGCTCGTCGTAGATATAGAGAACCGAGCCGCCGGGGTAGCCCCATATAAACTCGACATTCTCGTCGGCCAGCGCCTTCATGAGCACGGTGCCGCCGATGGAATCGGTTTGCGTAGGGGAAAGAAGTTCCGACGTGGAGAATTCCGCGCTGGGCATGTTCATTCGTTGACCTTTCGAATTTTCGGCAAAAAATTGATCGGGTGCTCTCTGCTGGGCTTGTGGCTCAGGTTCAAGCGGCGCGTCCAGTTGAAAGGGAGCTTCTTGGGCTCACCTCAATTGTGACCATCACATATGTTGCGAACTGGCAACGATAGCGACTCGTGCGCGGACGGTCAAGCGGAAAATCCCGCACCGCATCATCCGCCCCGCTCGCCCCTTCCGGCGGGACGCCGAGGCGGTTTCGCCGCAACGCGAAAACCGACGGGGATGCCGCCGGGCGCGAAAATTTGTTAGCATCCGCCAGTTTTACGAAATTTTTCGACCTTTTCGCCGCAACAAGAGCGCAGCGCAGACCTTTCACGGAATGGCATCAGACAAGGAACTCGCCGACTTTCTGGCGGGCGTCGAAAGGCGCGCGTTCAAGCAGGCCGCCTACGCCGTGCGCGACGACGACGCATCGCTCGACATCGTGCAGGACGCGATGATCAAGCTCGCGGAAAAATACGGCGACCGCCCGGCCGCCGAGTTGCCCCTGCTTTTTCAGCGAATCCTGCAAAACGCGATCCACGACTATTTCCGCCGCCAGAAGGTGCGAAATACCTGGGTGAGCCTTTTTTCGTCGCTCAACAATACCGACGATGACGAGTTCGACCCGCTCGAGACCCTGGAATCGGCCGATAGCGGCAGTGGGGTCGAAAGCAGCGAAACCCGCCTCGAACGGGCGCAAGTGCTCACGCTGATCGACGACGAAATCCAGAAACTGCCGACACGTCAACGGGAAGCCTTCCTGATGCGTTACTGGGAAGATATGGATGTCGCCGAGACGGCCGCCGCCATGGGGTGCTCCGAGGGCAGCGTCAAGACGCACTGCTCGCGGGCTACGCACACATTGGCGCTTGCGCTCAAGGCCAAAGGAATCACGCTATGAGCTCCGCTCCCGTAACGAAAGAACTCGAATTCGCCCTGAAGGTGCGCCGTGCGCTCGACGAGCGCGCGGCCGACCTGCCCGCCGGCACGGCCGAGCGCCTGGCGGCCGCGCGCCGTACCGCGCTCGCCCGCAAGAAGCCCGAGGCCGAACTGGTGCTCGTGCCCGCCTTCGCGGGCGCGGCCGGCTCGATCGGCCTGCCGCCTCCCGACATGTCGCGCCCGGCCTCGCTGACGCGCCGGCTCGTGCGCGCGTGGCCGCTCGCGCTGCTGCTCGCGGGGCTGATCGGCATCGCCTACTGGGAGGACATGCAGCGCACGGCCGAACTCGCGGATATCGACGCCGCGATGCTGAGCGACAACCTGCCCCTCAACGCGTATCTCGACCACGGGTTCAACGCGTACCTTTCGCACACCCACTAACGATACCAAGAGGACCGCACGGGTGAGTCAGAAACGGGGACTGGCTGTCTTTTTCGGATGCGTGATCGCGATCGTCGTCGCGTATGCCGCCACATATCCGCGCTTTCACCCGCAACCGGCCGCCATCGCCGTGGCGAGCGCGCCGGCGCTCGCATCGGCGGCCATCGCGCTGTCCAGCGAATTTCCCGCCCTGCCGTCGACCGGCCCGCTGTCGTGGGCGCGCCTGTCGCCCGCGCAGCGCGTCGCGCTCGCGCCGTTCGCCAATCAGTGGGATTCGTTCAGCGACGAAAGAAAGCGAAAATGGCTGAAGATCGCATCACGTTTCTCGAAGATGTCGCCTGAAGCGCAAAAACGCCTACAGGAACGCATGACCGAATGGGTCACGATGACGCCCGAGCAGCGGCGCGTCGCGCGTGAAAACTACCAGGTGTCGAAGGATCTGCCGGCCCAGGCCCGCGAAAAGGCATGGAAGGCCTATCAGCAATTGCCGGAGGACCTGAAAGAGAAGCTCGCGGCCGCCGAGCGGCGGCGCCGCCCGACCGTCGTGAGCGCGCCGCCCACCGGCAAGAGCGACCGTGACATCAACCGGCTCGTGAACGCGCACGACCGCCCGGCGAGCGGAGCCGCCGCTCCGTCGATCGTCCCGCCCGCGCCCGCCAGTGCCCCGGCCGCGACCTCTCCCGCGCCCGGCTCCGCGGTGCCCGCCACGCCGATTCCCGTCTCGCCGTCCGAGGCGCCGTCGATCTTCAACGGATCGTAGCCGCCCGTGGCGCCCTCCGTCGCGTCCCCCGTTCCCGCCGCGCCGCCCAGCGTGCGGCGCCGGCTCGCCGCGCTGCTCTACGAAAGCCTCCTGCTGTTCGGCGTCGTGTTCTTCGCGGGGCTGATCTTCGGGCTCGCGATGCAGCAACGCAACGGCCTCGTCCATCACAACCTGCTTGCCGCATGGGTCGCGCTCGTCGTCGGTGCATATTTCGTCTGGTTCTGGACCCATGGCGGCCAGACCCTGCCGATGAAGACCTGGCGGCTGCGCATCGAAGCCGCCGACGGCGCGCCGCTGTCCGCCGCGCGCGCGTTGGTGCGCTACCTCCTCGGCTGGCTGTGGTTCCTGCCGCCGCTCGCGCTGCATCCGCTGCTCGGCTTCAGCGTGCCGTACACGCTCGCGCTCACGGCCGTCTGGTTTCTGATGTGGGCGTGCGCCGCGCGGCTCCATCCGACCCGCCAGTTCCTGCACGACCGGCTGGCCGGCACCCGCATCGTGTCCGCGCCGCGCTAGACGCTGCCGGCCTGGCGCCCACCGTATTCCACCGTAATAAGAACGTCTCGTGACTGTCATGGCACAGTCACGGCCGCATGGCGCAATGCCGGTAATGTCAACCGGCGCGAGTCATGCATGGGCCAAAAAACGTCCGCGACCTCTTTCTTCCGTCACCCGGTCGGCCCCCGCGCCGCCACCAGCGCCTTCCTGTCCGGCTCGGCGGCAGGCGAAGCGCTCGCTCCACCCCAGCCACCCGCCGTCGTCGCGGCCCCTCACGACGATCACGACGCCGCCTCCCACCGCTATCGGACCATCTGGCTGTCGGATATCCACCTCGGATCGAGCGGCTGCCAGGCCACCTATCTGCTCGACTTCCTGCGGCACAACGAATCCGAATACCTGTACCTGGTCGGCGACATCATCGACGGCTGGCAACTGCGCAAGGGCTGGTACTGGCCGCAGGCGCACAACGACGTCGTGCAGAAGATCCTGCGCAAGGCCCGCAAGGGCACCCAGGTCGTCTACATCCCCGGCAACCACGACGAGGCGGCGCGGCAGTTCTGCGACCTCGCGTTCGGCGACATCCACGTGCGCGGCGAGGCGTTCCACACGACGCTCGCGGGCAAGCGCCTCTGGATCGTCCACGGCGACCTGTTCGACGGCGTGATCCAGCACGCGAAATGGCTCGCGTATCTCGGCGACACGCTGTACACGCTGATCCTCGTGCTGAACCGCTGGTTCAACCGGATCCGCAGCCGGCTCGGCTTCCAGTACTGGTCGCTGTCGCAGTACCTGAAGCACCAGGTGAAGAACGCGGTGAATTTCATCTCGTCGTTCGAGCTGGCGATGACCGACGAGGCCCGCCGGCGGGGCTGCGACGGCGTCGTCTGCGGCCACATCCACAAGGCCGAGATCCGCGACATCGACGGCGTGCTGTACTGCAACGACGGCGACTGGGTCGAAAGCCTGTCCGCGCTCGTCGAGACGATGGAAGGCGAACTGAAGATCGTCTACTGGACGGTGATGCACTCGCCGCCCGTCGCCGTGCCGCGCAAAACGAAAGCCACTGTCTGACCCTCTACAGGATTGCCCGCGATGAAAATCATGATCGTCACCGATGCTTGGGAACCGCAGGTCAACGGCGTCGTCCGCACGCTCAAGAGCACGTCGCGCGAATTGACCGAACTCGGCCACCGGGTCGAACTGCTGACGCCGCTCGAATTCCGCACGATCCCGTGTCCGACCTACCCGGAAATCCGCCTGTCGCTGCTGCCGTACGGCCGCCTGCGCGACCGCATCGACGAATTCGCGCCCGATGCGCTGCACATCGCGACGGAAGGCCCGCTCGGCCTTGCCGCACGCCGCTACGCACGTGCCCGCAAGCTGCCGTTCACGACCGCGTACCACACCCGCTTCCCTGAATACGTGCAGGCGCGCTTCGGCATCCCGCTGTCCGCGACCTACCGCTTCCTGCGCTGGTTCCACGGCAGCTCGCTCGCGGTGATGGCGCCGACGCCCGTGGTCAAGGACGACCTCGAGACGTACGGCTTCGACAACGTGGTGCTGTGGACCCGCGGCGTCGATCTCGATATCTTCCGGCCGATCGAATCGAAGGTGCTCAACACCGCGCGGCCGATCTTCCTCTATGTCGGGCGGGTGGCGATCGAGAAGAACGTCGAGGCCTTCCTGAAGCTCGACCTGCCGGGTTCGAAGTGGGTCGCGGGCGAGGGGCCGGCCCTCGCGGAACTGAAATCGCGCTATCCTGAAGTCAACTATCTGGGCGTGCTGACGCAGGCGGAGCTCGCCAAGGTATATGCCGCCGCCGATGTGTTCGTGTTCCCGAGCCGCACCGATACCTTCGGGCTGGTGCTCCTCGAAGCGCTCGCATGCGGCACGCCGGTCGCCGCCTATCCGGTGACCGGGCCGGTCGACGTGCTCGGCGGCGGCGGAGCGGGATCGATGCACGAGGATCTGCGCGAAGCATGCCTGGAAGCGCTCAAGATCGACCGAGCCGACGCGCGTGCGTGGGCCGAGCGCTTCTCGTGGCGCGCCGCGTCCGAGCAGTTCGCGTCGCACCTGAAACCGCTGCCCAAATCCGCCGAGCCGCAACCGGAAGGCGCCGCCGTTTGAAACACGCAATGCGCGCGAAAGCGCCCCACTCCTCCAGGCCGCACCGGCCCGCCGCCCCCGTCGCGCCCGCGCATCACGCGGACGAGCCGCACGACGCGCACGAGCCGCTCGGGCCCGACGATCCGCTCGCGCCGCTGCCGCCCAATCCGTACAAGGGCAATCGCGGCCTGACGCGGGCCTGGTATGCGCTCAAGCATTCGTTCAACGGCTTTCGCGTCGCGATCCGCGAGGAAAGCGCGTTCCGCCAGGAACTGACGCTCGCGGCCATCATGCTGCCGATCGGCGCGTTCTCTCCCGTCGAACCGGCATCGCGCGCGCTGCTGATCGGCTCGGTGCTGCTCGTGCTGATCGTCGAACTGCTCAATTCGAGCGTCGAGGCGGCAATCGACCGGATCTCGCTCGAGCGCCACGAACTGTCGAAGCGCGCGAAGGACCTCGGCAGCGCCGCCGTGACGGTCGCCCTGTTCGCCTGCGTGACCACCTGGGGCTTCATCCTCGGACCGCTAGTCTGGCACTGGTTCGCCGACTGAACCGGCGGGCGGCCCGGCACGCCGGGTATGCCCCCATCACGAAATACCCCGGTCGCGCAAAACCCCGGTTTATAATCGTCCGATAGTCTCAAAAAACAGCAACCCGAGCCGGACGAATCACGCAGCATCGATTGCAGCGCCCGCCAGTCCGGCAAACCCAGGGCCGGACGACATGGAAGCGAAACCTCCCCGCCGCACGCGCGAACGGATTCTTGAGTTGTCGTTGAAACTCTTCAACGAGATCGGCGAACCGAACGTCACGACGACGACGATCGCCGAGGAAATGGAAATCAGTCCAGGCAACCTGTACTACCATTTCCGCAACAAAGACGACATCATCAACAGCATCTTCGCGCAGTTCGAACAGCAGATCGAACGGCGTCTGCGTTTTCCCGAAGATCATCGGCCGACGATCGACGAAACCTGGTCGTACCTGCAGTACATGGCCGACTTCATGTGGACCTACCGGTTCCTGTATCGCGACCTGAACGACCTGCTCGCGCGCAACCGCACGCTGGAAACGCACTTCAAGCAGATCATCAGCCACAAGGTGCGCTTCGCGCGCGAGATGTGCGAACTGCTCGTGTCCGACGACGAACTCGTCGCGACCCCCGCCGAGATCGAGGTCATCGCGACCAACATGGCGGTGATCTCCACCTACTGGCTGTCGTATCAGTACGTGATGCATCCGCGCAAGTACAACGACCAGGACGCGATTCGCGACGAACTGCATCAGGTCAGCATGCACGTCATCTCGGTGATGGCGCCGTACCTGCGCGGCCGCTCGCGGCAAATCTTCGACGATCTGGTGTCCGGCAAGCTGCCGAAGCGCGAATTCACCGACTACCTGCCTCCGCGCGACGGCTCTCCCCGTTCCACGCCCAAGGATTCCAAGCAATGAAGTCGGTGTGCATCTATTGCGGCTCGGCAGCCGGCAACAAACCGGTCTATGCGAACGCCGCGCAGGCGCTCGGCCGCGCGCTGGCGCAAGCGGATCTCACGCTCGTCTACGGCGGCGGGCGCGTGGGCCTGATGGGCGTGATCGCCGATGCGGTGCTCGCGGCGGGCGGCCGCGCGATCGGCGTGATCCCGAAGCTGCTGGTCGACAAGGAAGTCGGCCACGCCGGCCTCACCGAACTGCACGTCGTACCCGACATGCATCACCGCAAGAAAATGATGGCCGACCTGTCCGACGCGTTCGTCGCGATGCCGGGCGGCGCGGGTACGCTCGAGGAATTTTTCGAGGTGTACACCTGGGCGCAACTCGGCTACCACCGCAAGCCGGTCGCGCTGTACAACATCGACGGGTTCTACGATCCGCTCATCGCCCTGCTGCAGCATACGGTCGACGAAGGCTTCATGCAGCGCGCCTATCTCGACGCACTCTGCATCGACGCCGCGGCCGAGCCGCTGATCGGCCAGCTCGAGCGCTATCGTCCGCCCGCGCGCGACAAGTGGGAACCCGCGCCCGCACCGGGCGCCTGATTCCGAGAGCCGGCCGGCGCCGGCGCTCACCGCTTCTCACGATCGAGGCCGATGGCATGACGAACACCGCAGCGAAAGTCGTTCTGATCACGGGCGCGAGCCGAGGCATCGGCCGGGCGGCCGCGCGGCTCGCCGGCGCGCGCGGCTGGCACGTCGGCATCAACTACGCGCACGACGAAACCGCCGCGCGGACAAGCGCCGACGAAGTACGCGCGGCGGGCGGCCAGGCGTGCCTCGTGCGCGGCGACGTGGCCGACGAAACCGATGTGATCGCGATGTTCGACACCGTGCAGACCGCGTTCGGCCGGCTCGATGCGCTGGTCAACAACGCGGGCATCGTCGCGCCCTCGCTGCCGCTCGCGGAGATGACGTCCGATCGCCTCAAGCGCATGTTCGACGTCAACGTGCTGGGTGCCTATCTGTGCGCACGCGAAGCGGCGCGACGCCTGTCGACCGATCGCGGCGGCCCGGGCGGCGCGATCGTCAACGTGTCGTCGATCGCGGCGCGCCTCGGCTCGCCGAACGAGTACGTCGACTATGCCGGCGCGAAAGGCGCGGTGGATACGCTGACGCTCGGACTCGCGAAGGAACTCGGGCCGCACGGTGTGCGCGTCAACGCGGTGCGCCCGGGTCTGATCGAAACCGAGATCCACGCAAGCGGCGGCCAGCCCGGGCGTGCCGCCCGCCTCGGCTCGCTCACGCCGCTGGGCCGCGCGGGCGAAGCGCACGAGGTGGCCGAAGCGATCGTCTGGCTGTTGAGCGACGCGGCATCGTACGTGACGGGCACGCTCCTCGACGTCGGCGGCGGCCGCTGAGCGGCTGAACCCACGCAAGCACGCGGGCTGCCTCCGCAGATTTAGGGCTGCATCGTTGCGGTCCGACCACAAATCTGCACAATCCACACCAATCACCACAATTCAGCAACAGTTTTCGTAAACATCCGTAACAATTTCATGGTCTACTAGCGACCATTGCGGCGGCTGTCGCCGCCCGCTGCCATCCGCCTCCCCTCGCGGCAGAGAACGCCGGCAGGCCCATACAGCCCGTCCGCTCACGCACACCAGAGATCATTCCAGATGCAGGGAACCGCAGCTCCCGGCGGACGTCGCGCGCGCGCGTCCGCTTCGACGCCTCACGCCCGTCAAAACGACGAAGGCACGCCCGCGGCCGCCACGCTCTCGGCCGGCGCCCCCGCCGCGACCGGCCATGCCGCCGCCGAGCGGGCGGCATCGTGGCTCGGGCTGCGCACCTGGCTGGCCGTTGCCGCCGTGCTGTGCGCGTACGTGCTGCCGGGTATCCTCGGCCACGATCCGTGGAAGCAGGACGAAACCTATACGTTCGGCATCATCCAGCACATGCTCGAAAGCGGCGACTGGGTCGTGCCGACCAACGCCGGGCAGCCGTTCCTCGAAAAACCGCCGCTGTACGACTGGGTCGCGACGGGTTTCGCCTGGCTGCTCGGCCGGTATCTGCCGCTGCACGACGCGGCGCGCCTCGCGAGCGCGCTGTTCGCCGCGCTCGCGTTCGGCTTCACCGCCCGCGCCGCCCGGATCGCGACGGGCGCGCGCCGCTGGCGCGATCTCGACGTGATCGGTGCCGTCGCGCTGTGCGCGGGCACGCTGGTGGTCGTCAAGCACACCCACGACATGATGACCGACGTCGCGCTGATGGCCGGTGCCGCGATCGGCTTCTGCGGGCTGCTCGAACTCGTGCTGCAGCGCATCCGCGACGCGCAGGCCGATGCGCTCGGCAAGCCGCGCCGGCCCGCCAACCGGTTCGCCGCGCCGCTGTTCGGCGCGGGCGTCGGCGTCGCGCTGCTGTCGAAAGGGCTGTTCGTCCCGCTGGTATTCGCCGCGACCGTCTGCGCGGTGCTGGTGCTCTATCCCGCCTGTCGCAGCCGCGCATTCGCCGCGTCGCTCGGTATTGCCGCGCTGGCGCTCGCGCCGTTCGCGCTGATCTGGCCGACCGCCCTCTTCATGCGCTCGGAAGCGCTGTTCATGGTCTGGTTCTGGGAAAACAACGTCGGCCGGTTCTTCGGCTTTTCCGTGCCGAACCTCGGTGCGGAGAACGACAAGCCCCTGTTCATCTGGCGCGCGCTGCTGACGGTCGGCTTCCCAGTCGGGCCGCTCGCGGTCGTCGCGCTGGCGCGCGGCGCATGGCGCGACTGGCACGCGCCCCGTATCGCGCTGCCGATGGTGTTCGCCGGCGTCGGGATGATCGTGCTGCACCTGTCGGCGACCTCGCGCCAGCTGTACATCCTGCCGTTCATCGCGCCGCTGTCGCTGGTGGCCGCGCAAGCCGTCGCGCGCCTGCCGCAGCGCCTGCACACGGGCTGGGACTATCTGAGCCGGCTGATATTCGGCGCCGCCGCGGTACTCGCGTGGGTGATCTGGTCGATGATGGCGGATCCGAACTCGACGCGCCTCGGCCTGCAATGGCTCGGCCGCTGGCTGCCGCTCAACTGGACGATGCCGATCGAGCCGGCGCTGATCCTGTCGGCGCTCGCGCTGACGATCGGCTGGTTGTGGCTGCTGCCGTCGCTGCGCATGGCCGGCAAGTGGCGCGGCGCGCTGTCGTGGGCCGCGGGCGTGCTGCTCGTCTGGGGTCTCGTCTACACGCTGCTGCTGCCGTGGCTCGATATCGCGAAGAGCTACCGGTCGGTCTTCGACGACCTGAACGGCCACCTCGCGCTCGAATGGAACGACGGCGACTGCATGGCCAGCTTGGGGCTCGGCGAATCGGAAGCGCCGATGTTGTACTACTTCTCGGGCATCCTGCACGTACCCGTCGGACAACCCGAGGCGCGCGCCTGCACGTGGCTGATCGTGCAGGGACTGCGTGCCGAGACGCCGAAGCTCGCCCCCGAATGGAAACCGTTCTGGTCCGGCGCGCGGCCGGGCGACAGCGAGGAACTGCTGCGTGTCTACGTGCGCACGCCCGCGCCGTCCTCGACAACGGCCGCGCACTGACGCGCCCCGCCCGACCGGACTCGCCCGCGTGCAAGCCCGGCTGCGACCCGCGGCCGGGCTTTTTTCATGGACCCGTCAGAACGACGAACCCGGCTCCCGCAGGAATGCCAGCTCCGAATCGGTCGACCGCCGCCCGAGCACGACATTGCGATGCGGAAACCGGCCGAAGCGCTCGATCACCTCGGCGTGCCGCAACGCGAAGTCGTAATAGCCCGCGCACTCCGCTTCATGGCGGATCTGCGCGCACAGCCGCACCGACTCGCGCTGGCTGTCCGGCGACTCGTCGTGTTCGAACGGCAGATAGACGAACGCGCGATGATGCGCGCTCGGCAAGCGGCGGTCGTCGCCGCTTGCGACCATCGCCTGTGCGTGCGCGAGCGCGGCCGGATCCGCAGCGAACGCAAGCGGCGTGCCGCGATGGATGTTGCGCGAAAACTGATCGAGCATGACGATCAGCGCCAGTGCGCCGAGCGGCGTGCGGGTCCACCCGTCGAGCGCGCCGTCGCGGGCCGCATCGACCTGCGCGCCGAACCGTTCGCGCAGCGCGATGTCGAGCGTCTCGCCGCCGCCGAACCAGATCTTCCGCGCGGTGCCGAAGTGCGCGTCATGCGGCGCGCCGAACCAGAAATCCAGCACCTCGCGTGCGGGCGCGTCGAGCGCCGCGTAGTCCGCGGACGATTCGTAGACTGCCATCCGGACCTCCTCCTGTTCCGTCATTCCGTCAGTTCAAGCACCAGCCGGCGCGTGCGCGCGCTTTTCTTCTCGAGCTTCGCGACGCGCAGCACGCCGATTTCCCCGGTATTGCGGACATGCGTGCCGCCGCACGGCTGCAGGTCGACATCCTGGATTCTCAGCAGCCGGACCCGCCCCAGACCTACCGGCGGCTTCACGCTCATCGTGCGCACCAGTTCGGGCCGCGCGGCCATTTCCTCGTCGGTGATCCATTCGGTCGACACGACGTGCCGGCCCGCCACCAGTTCGGCAAGCCGCGCCTCGACCTGCTCGCGCTCGATCGGCTCGACCGTCGCAAAATCGATCCGCACGTAGTCCGCCGTCACGCTGCAGCCGTCGACCGGGTACGGCAGCACCGCGCACGCGAGATGGCCGGCCGTATGCAGACGCATGTGGCGATGCCGGCGCGTCCAGTCGATTTCGGCGATCACCGCGTCGCCGGCCTTCAGGCTCGCGACACGCGCTTCCTGGCCGGGCGCGGGTAGGTGGAGCGCATCGTCGGGGGTCGCGCCGTCGAACTTCGCCTTGCGCGTATCCGCGATCGCGATCGGGATGCCGCCCGCCAGGATCAGTCTGCCGCTGTCGCCGGCCTGACCGCCGCCGAGCGGATAGAACACGGTCCGGTCGAGATGGATGCCGGCCTCGTCGACCGCGGTCACGATCGCGTCGCAGCGGACGAGATACGCGTCTTCTCGAAACAGCGCTTGGGTGCTCATGGGGATGCCTCGTCGATTGTGATCATCGGAGCCAGCGTGACGCGCGGGAGCGGGCCGCGACAGATCCACCCGGCGGGCGGTCCGGCGGCGGCGTACCGGCGGTTCAACCGGGACGGTTGCGCATCCAGTCCGCGGTATCGTAGAACGAATGCATCAGCCGTTCGCGCAGCGGCTCGTCCAGCCCGCTGTCCTCCATCGCCCAGGCGATGCAGCGCAGCCACTGGTCGCGCTCCGACGAGGCGATCGGGAACGGCAGGTGGCGCGCCCGCAGGCGCGGATGGCCGAAGCGGCTGATGTAGTGATCGGGGCCGCCCAGCCAGCCGCACAGGAACCAGAACAGCTTGTCGCGCGAACCGTCGAGCGTCGGCGGATGCAGCGCCCGGATGCCGGCGAATTCCGGTTCGAGATCCATCAGGTCGTAGAAACGGTCGACGAGATCGCGCACCCGCGCCTCGCCGCCCACGAGTTCGAACGCCGTCGGTTGCGACGGCGCGTCATCAATGACATCGGTCATACAGGATTCAGTGGCCCAAACGAAAAAGTCCCAACGATGCCGCGGCGCTCACGCGTCCCGCAGCGATTGCAGCGCCGGCCGCGCCAGCACGCTGCGCAGACTCAGCCAGCCGGCCGCGCCGGCGCACGCGACCCCCGCCAGCACGCCGGCCGGCACGAGCCACGGATTGAACACGAGCTGGAAATCGAACACGCGCGACGCGAGCACCCAGCCGATCGCCAGTGCGCCGACCGCCGCCATCGCGCCCGCCAGCACGCCCACCACGATGAACTCCGCACGCTGCACCGCCCCCACCTGCGCGCGCGACGCGCCGAGCGCGCGCAGCAGCGCCGCCTCGCGCACGCGTTCGTCGCGCGAGCCGGCAAGCGCGGTATACAGCACCAGCACCCCGGCCGCAAGCGTGAAGCCGAACAGGAACTGCACCGCGCCGATCACCTGCAGCAGGACGCGCTGCAATTGCGCGAGGATCGGCGCGACGTCGATCGCGGTCAGGCCCGGATACTGGGCGATCAGCCCGTCGAGCATCCGCTGCCGCTCGGGCGGCAGGTGGAAGCTCGTGATGTAGGTGGCCGGAAAATCGCGCAGCGCGGCGGGCGGCATCAACACGAAGAAGTTGACCTTGAACGACCCCCAGTCGAGCTTGCGCACGCTGGTCACCGGCGCGTCGACGGTGAGGCCCGTGACGTCGAAGCGCAGGCGATCGCCCGGCTTCACGCCGAGCGTCTTCGCCAGGCCGGCCTCGATCGAGATCTGCGGCGCGCTCGACGCGCCGTACCAGTCGCCCTCGGTGATCCGGTTGTCGTCCGGCAACGCCGTCGTGTACGACAGGTTGAATTCGCGGTCGACGAGACGGCGCGCGTCGGCGCTCGGGTAGTCGTCGGGATTGACCGGCTTGCCGTTCACCGCGACGAGCCGGCCGCGCACCATCGGCGCGAGCACCGGCGATGCGACGCCGTGCGACGCCAGATAGCGCGCGACCGGTGCGCGCTGGTCCGGCTGGATATCGATCAGGAACTGGTTCGGCGCATCGGGCGGCGTCGACTGCCGCCAGCCCGCGACGAGGTCGTTGCGCGTCACGGCGATCAGCAGCAGGCACATCAGGCCGAGCGCGAGCGCGGTGATCTGCAGCGCGCTCGCCGCGCCGCGCCGATGCAGCGACGCGAGCGCATAGCGCCAGCCGAGCCCGGTCGCCACCCGTCCGTCGCGCACCAGGCGCGCGGCGGCGAACAGCGCGAGCCGGGCGAGCAGCGCGAACACGACCAGCCCGCCGGCAAAACCGCCCGCGACGATCAGCCCCAGCTTCAGATTGCCGGCGGCGAGGATCAGCAGCGCGGCGAACAGCGCGACGCCGAATCCGTATCCGACCCACGCGGTACGCGCCGCGTCGCCGAACTCGCGGCGCAGCACGCGCACCGGCGGCACGCGGGTCAGCGGCACGAGCGGCGGCAGCGCGAAACCCAGCAGCAACACGAGCCCCGCCGCAATCCCCACCGCCGCGGGCCACGCCGACGGCAACGGCAGCGCGACGTCGATCAGGCTGCCGAGCGCCCCCAGCAGCGCCAGATGGCCCGCGTAGCCGAGCGCCGCGCCGAGCGTGCCGCCCGCGACACCGATCAGCATGAATTCGATCGCGAAGAGCGCGCCGAGCGTGCGGCGGCTCGCGCCGAGGCAGCGCATCGCCGCGCAGCCGTCGAGGTGGCGACGCATGTAGCGCTGCGCGGCCATTGCGATCGCCACGGCCGCGAGCAGCGCCGTCAGCAGCGCCACGAGCGTGAGGAAGTGGCGGGCGCGGTCGAGCGTCTGCCGCACCTGCGGCTGCCCTTCCTGCAGCGATTCGAGCGCGACGCCGCGCAGCTTGCCGCCGTCCGTCCGCTCGTGCGCGTACTGCGCGAAGCGGTCCACCGCGGCCTCGTCGCCGGCCACCAGCAGCCGGTAGGTGACGCGGCTGCCGTAGGTGATGAGTCCGGTCGAGGCCAGTTCGTCCTCGCGCAGCATCACGCGCGGCGAAAAATTGACGAAGGAGAAACCGCGATCGAGCTCGCGGGCGATCGCCCCGCTCACGGTGAAGGTGCGGCTGCCGATCCGCAGCGCGTCGCCGACCGTCAGGTGCAACGCGTCGAGCAGCGCGGGATCGGCCCAGACCGTGCCCGGCGCGGGAATCGCGTCGGCCTTGCGTGCCGGCGCATTCGCGCCGGATGCGATCTCGAGCGCGCCGCGCAGCGGGTAGCCGGGCGACACGGCCTTCACGGCCGCCAGCCGCGACGCGCCGTCCGCGCCCGTCGCGCCGACCATGCTCGGAAACACGGCGGTGGTCGCGGTGCGCAGACCCAGCGCGTGCGCGCGGCCTGCGAAGTCGCGATCGAGCGGCCGGTCGCCGCGCACGATGAAATCCGCGCCGATCATCTGGCGGGCGTCGCGCTCCAGCCCCTGGCGGAGCCGGTCGGCGAGGAAACCGACGCTCGTGAGCGCAGCGACGGCCAGCACCAGCGCGATGACAAGCAAGGTCAGCTCGCCCGCCCGCCAGTCGCGCATCGTCATGCGCCCCGCCTGCCGCAGCAGATCGCCCCAACCGAACCGCCGGCCGCGCCCGGCCGGCGTCACATCATGCTGCTGCGTCAATCGCGCTTGCTCCCGAATGAATTGAGGCGCGACACCATATGGTTCGCCATGCCCTTGAAACCGCCCGACACGCCGCGCCAGAGGCGCGGCAGCGCCCACACCGAGAACGCGACGAAGCCGATCATCAGCACGATGAACAGCAGCGGGACGAAGAAGGCGAGCGCCAGACCGCCCACCACCAAGCCGTCTTCGGTGGTGGAGGCGATCCAGTTCGAGATCGGTTCGGGGGACAGGTTGATCAGCGCGCGCGTGCCGGCCTTCGCGATGTGCGCGGAGCCGGCCAGCGTGCCGCCCGCAAGGCCCGCGACCGCGAGCATCGCCGGATCGGCGTGGCCGAGCGCCCCGGCGGCCAGCACCGCGCCGGCGGGAATCCGGATGAACGTATGGACCGCGTCCCAGAGCGAATCGAACGCGGGGATCTTGTCGGCGAGGAATTCGGTGACGGCGAGCACGGCGGCGGCGCCGATCACCCACGGCGACGTGAGCACGGCGAGCGTATCGGGCAGGTGGATGAGACCCGCGCGCGCGAGCAGGCCCGCGATCAGCACGGTCAGGTAGAGGCGCAGGCCGCTCGCCCATGCCAATCCCGCGCCGAGCGAAATGGCTTCAACCATGTGCCGCCTCCTTGCGCATTGCGCGCGGTTCGCCGAATCGCCCCGCTGCCAGCGAGCCGGGAGGCCGGGCTCGTGAAGCGGCCGGTCCCGCCCTTTCACGGATCACGCGACGGGACGGGACGATTCCAGTGGATTTCGCTTCATTATAGACGCGCACTCCCGCGAGCCGTTCGAAACGCGCGGCCGGAAACCGGCCGCGCGGCGCACTACGCCGGCCTAGCTGGCCGACGACAGCTTGAGGCCGATCAACCCGAAGACGATCAGCAGCGCGCTCGCGACCCGCGCGACCGTGACCGCCTCGCCCATCATCACGATCCCGAAGATGAACGCGCCGACCGCGCCGATGCCCGTCCACACCGCGTAGGCGGTGCCGAGCGGCAGCTGGCGCATCGCGATGGCGAGCAGGATGAAGCTGCCGAGCGCGGTGACGATCGTGAAGACGGAGGGGCCGAGGCGCGTGAAGCCCTCGGACGATTTCATCCCGGCCGCCCACGCGACTTCGAGCACACCGGCAATGAGGAGCAGAACCCAATGCATGAAGAGACTCCATTGGTCAGATGGGGCCGTCCCCGTTCGTACAATCGGCTCGAGGCCGTCCTCGAGCGGGGCTGAGTATAACAAGCGCCTTACATCGCCGCCGGAAGGAAACATATGACCTGGCGCGCGGCAAGGTTTAAGGTGTAAGCGCCGGGCCGCCGACGGATGCGGCGCGGCCCGGCGCGCGCGGCGGCTACTTCGGCGCGTTCTGGCCGCCGCGCTCCGCGATCGGCAGCCCTTGCGCATCGACCCGCACGCAGCGGTCGTCGCGGTACAGCGCCCACTCCTCGCACTCGCGCCCGTCCCGGAACACGCACATCCCGTACTGGCCGCGCGGGCTGTCGTGAATCACCGATTTGCCGCCGAGCTTCGCGCAGTTGACCGAAGCGGGATTCGCCATTCCGATCTTCGGCGCCGACGGCAGCGGCTGCGCCAGCGCCCCCGTCGCAAACACGCCGACGACGCAGCCGAACCAAAGACGAGCAAGCATGGATAGCTCCTTGTTCTGATTGTTGAGCGACCAGCATAAAGGAGAAATCCGCGCGGCGTCCGCTCGCCCTCCCCGCAGTGCGCGATTGCAACGCCGGGACGACCCGGCGGCACGCGAACGCCGCGGCTCGAGCGCCGCCGAAACACCGGCGGCCGAGCCGGGACCGTCACATGCCGCGCGCGGCGCGGACGCCGAACGGACAGCGGCCCGCCCGCTCAAAGCGCGCCGACCAGCCGGTAGCCGACACCCGTCTCGGTGACGATGTGCTCGGGCTGCGCGGGATCGTTCTCGAGCTTCTGGCGCAGGTGCGCCATATAGATCCGCAGGTAGTGGTGGCTTTCGACATGCGACGGGCCCCACACGTCGCGCAGCAACTGCCGGTGCGTGAGCACCCGCCCCGCGTGACGCACGAGCGTCGCGAGCAGCCGGTATTCGAGCGGCGTCAGGTGCACGGCCTCGCCGTCGCGCCACACCTGGCGCAGCGCGAGATCCACCGTCACCTTGCCGAACGTCACCTTCGGCGACTCGGCCGCGCCGCCCTGATTGCGGCGCCGCAGGTGCGCGCGGATCCGCGCGAGCAGTTCCGACACGCCGAACGGCTTGGTCAGGTAGTCGTCCGCGCCCGCATCGAGCGCCGCGACCTTCTCCTCTTCCTGCGTGCGGGCGGACAGCACGATCACCGGCATCTCCGACCAGCCGCGCAGTTCGCGGATCACGTCGAGCCCGTCGGTGTCGGGCAAGCCGAGATCGACGATCGCCAGATCGGGCTTGCGGGTCGCCGCCTCGATCAGGCCCTGCTTGCCGGTCTCGGCGTCGAACACCGCGATGCCCTCTTCCTCGAGCGCGGCGCGCACGAAGCGGCGAATCTGTTTTTCGTCCTCGATCAGGACGACGGTGAGAGTCGGTTCACTCATGGGTATCCGGATGATCGTTGTGGGCAGGGGCGCCCGGCGCAGGGGCGCCCGGCGCCTCGGAATCGGCCTCGTCGCTCGACGTGTCGGGTTCGGGCGGCGGCGTATCGACGGGCAGCGTGAACCAGAAGCGCGCGCCGGCGACCTTGCCGTCCGGCGTCAGGCGATTCTGCGCGCCGATCTTGCCGCCGTGCGCATCGACGATCGCGCGGCAGATCGCGAGCCCGAGCCCGATGCCGGGGGTCGCCGATTCTTTCTCGCCGCGGGTGAACTTCTCGAAGATGCGGGTTTCCATCCCGGCCGGCAAGCCGGGGCCGCGATCGTCGACGAACACGCGCACGAACGGCAGGCCGTCCTCGGTGACGCGTTCCGCGCCGATCTCGAGCGGCGAATCGAGCGGCGTGTACTTCGCCGCGTTCTCGAACAGGTTGGCGAACAGCCGCTCCATCAGCACGGCGTCCATCTGCAGCAGAGGCAGGTCGGACGGCAGCCGGACCTGCGCGGGGTGACGCGCGAGCACCCGCTTGCAGGCGGCGAGCGCCGCGCCGACGGTTTCCTCGAGCAGCGACCACTGGCGTTTCAGCTGCAGGCTGCCGGCCTGCAGCCGCGCCATGTCGAGCAGGTTGGTGACGATGCCCGTCATCCGCAGCGCTTCGTCGTGGATCGCCTCGACCAGCTCGTCCTCGCGGCCGGGGGCCGCGCCCGCGCCGCTGTCGCGCGCAACGGCCCGCACGTTCGCGAGCATCGACGACAGGCCGACGATCGCGGTCAGCGGCGTGCGCAGGTCATGCGAGATCGCGGACAGCAGCGAGTTGCGCAGCCGCTCCGACTCCATGTTGACGAGCGCGTCGCGCGCGATGTCGACGTAGTGGACCCGCTCGAGCGCCAGCGCGATCTGCGCGGCGAATGCGTCGAGCATGCGCTGCTGCTCCGGCACCTCCAGTTCGCGCGTCTCCTTCGTGACGACCGCGAGCACCCCGCGGGTACGCATCGGGGCCTTCAGCGGCAGATACAGCGCGACCGCCGCGGGCAGCGTGTCGGTGCCGTGCCCGGCCGGCTTCTGCTGGTCGTACACCCACTGGCCGACGTCGATGTCGAGCCCGGTGCCCGTCAGCGTCACGGTTTCGTCCGGGTCCTCGATCTTCTGCTGGACCTGATCGCCGCTGTCGGGCAGCAGCATCGCGACGCGCGCGCGGAACACCTCGGCCACGTGGCGGCTGCCGATCTCGACGATCTGCTCGGTGGTCAGCGCCGCCGCCAGCTCGCGCGCCATCGCGTACATCGCGCCGGTGCGGCGCTCGCGGCGCTGCGCGACGCTCGCCTCGCGGGTCAGGCTCGACGTCAGGTGGCTGATCACGAGCGACGTCAGCAGCATGCCGAAGAAGGTCAACAGGTACTGCGTGTCCGTCACCGAGAACGACATGCGCGGCGGCACGAAGAAATAGTCGAACGCGGCCACCGCCAGGAACGACAGCAGCACGCCCGGCCCGCGCCCGAGCCGCACCGCGGTGAACACGACGCCAAGCAGGTAGAGCATCACCAGGTTGGTCAGGTCGAGCCGGTCGTGCAGCAGGCTCGCAATGCCGGTGATCGCCGCGCAGATCGCCGCCGCATACGCATAGTTGCGCGGCGGCGAGCGATGACCGCCGAGGCTCGCGAACGCTTCGCGCCACGCGCTCGCGCCCGCGTCGGTCAGCGTCGCGCGCGGGTCGTCGCTCGCCGACGCGCGGATCAGCATCAGGTCGACGTCGCCCGCGCGCTCCGCGAGCCGTTCGCCGAACGGCCGCGCCAGCCGGCGGACCAGGCCGGTTTTCGTCGAGCCGCCCGCGACCACTTTCGACACGTTGCGGACCTGCGCATAGCCGATCAGCGCGGCCACCGCGTCGGCGCCCGCGAGCGTGGCCGTTTCGGCGCCCAGTTCGGTCGCGAGCCGCAGCGCGTCGAGCGTACGCTGCCGGACCGCGTCCGGCAGTCGCTGCAGGCGCGGCGTCTCGACGTACACCGCGATCCAGTCGGCCTTCAGGCTCGCGGCGAGCCGCGCCGCCGCACGCACCAGGGTCGGCGCCTCGGGACCGGGGCCGATGCATACCAGCAGCCGCTCGCGCGCCTGCCAGATCCGCTGGATCGAGCGGTCCGCGCGGTACTCGCGCATCTGCGCGTCGACGCGATCGGCGGTGCGGCGCAACGCCAGCTCGCGCAGCGCGATCAGGTTGCCCTTGCGGAAAAAGTTGCGCACGGCCCGTTCGGCCTGCTGCGCCATGTAGACCTTGCCGTCGCGCATCCGGCCGAGCAGCTCCTCGGCCGGCAGGTCGACCAGCGTGACTTCGTCGGCCGCGTCGAACACGCGGTCCGGCACGGTTTCCCACACGCGAATGCCGGTGATCGCGCCGACCACGTCGTTCAGGCTTTCGAGATGCTGGACGTTGACGGTCGTGTAGACGTCGATGCCCGCGTCGAGCAGTTCGTAGACGTCCTGCCAGCGCTTCAGGTGCCGCGCGCCCGGCACGTTCGAATGCGCCAGCTCGTCGACCAGGATCAGCGCCGGCTTGCGCGCGAGCGCCGCGTCGAGATCGAACTCGCCCAGCGGGCGACCCCGGTAGTCGATCTGCGTGAGCGGCAGCACGTCGAGCCCGTCGAGCAGCGCGGCGGTCTCGCCGCGGCCGTGCGTCTCGACGATGCCGACCAGCACGTCGACGCCGTCCTTGCGCCGCGCGCGCGCGGCCTGCAGCATCGCGTAGGTCTTGCCGACGCCCGCGGAGGCGCCGAAGAAGATCTTCAGCTGGCCGCGCTGCAGCTTTTCCTCCTCCCGCTGGAGCTTGTCGAGAAGTTGGTCGGGATCGGGGCGGTTCATGCGGGGGGAAAGTCTCCGGTTCGCGCGATGGAATGCATTGTCGTTCCAAATCGCCAAAAAGGGAAAGGCGGCGCCGAACCGGCGCCGCCTGCATGAGCGCGGACCTCGTCAAGCCGCCGGATCGCCCGGCGGCGCGGGCCGCTCAGTGCGCGGTCTGGGCCGCGTCGAGCGCCAGGTTCAGCTTCAGCACGTTGACGCGCGCTTCGCCGAGGATCCCGAACTGCCGCCCCGTCGTATTCTCGGCGACGATCCGGCGAACCTCCGGCGCCGGCAGCTTGCGCGCCTGCGCGACGCGCTCGACCTGGTAGTCGGCCGCAGCCGGGCTGATTTCCGGATCGAGGCCGCTCGCCGACGCGGTCACGAGATCGACCGGCACGGGCTTCGATATGTCGGTGCCCGCCGCCTTCAGCGCGTCGAGCCGGCCCTTCACCTGATCGGTCAGCGCGGGATTCAGCGGACCGAGGTTCGAGCCGCCCGAGCCGGTCGAGTTGTACGGCATCGGGCTGGTGGCCGACAGGCGGCCCCAGAAGTACTGCGGCGCGTCGAACTGCTGGCCGATCAGCGCCGAGCCCACTACCTTGCCCCCCTGCTCGATCAGGCTGCCGTTGGCTTGCGCCGGAAACACGGCCTGCCCGAACACGGTCATCACGGCCGGGTAAGCGAGGCCCGTCACGGCAACCAGCGCGACGAACACGACGATGAGCGGACGAAACATTGTTTTCATGACGATCTTCCTTTAAACCCAGCCGAAGGCGGCAAGCACGACGTCGATCAGCTTGATGCCGACGAACGGCACGAGAATCCCGCCCAGCCCGTACACCAGCAGATTGCGGCGCAGCAGCGACGCGGCGCCCAGCGCGCGGTAGCGCACGCCCTTCAGCGCGAGCGGAATCAGCATCACGATGATCAGCGCGTTGAAGATCACCGCCGACATGATCGCGGACGCCGGCGTCGCGAGATGCATGACGTTGAGCGCATTCAGCTGCGGATAGGTGGTGGCGAACGCGGCCGGGATGATCGCGAAGTACTTCGCGATGTCGTTCGCGATCGAGAACGTCGTCAGCGAGCCGCGCGTCATCAGCATCTGCTTGCCGATCTCGACGATTTCGATCAGCTTGGTCGGATTCGAATCGAGGTCGACCATGTTGCCGGCCTCCTTCGCCGCCTGCGTGCCGGTGTTCATCGCCACCGCGACGTCGGCCTGCGCGAGCGCCGGCGCGTCGTTGGTGCCGTCGCCCGTCATCGCGACGAGACGGCCCGCCGCCTGATGCTCCCGAATCGTCGCGAGCTTGGTTTCCGGCGTCGCTTCCGCGAGGAAGTCGTCGACGCCCGCCTCGGCGGCGATCGCGGCGGCGGTCAGGCGGTTGTCGCCCGTCACCATCACGGTCTTGATGCCCATCTTGCGCAGTTCGGCGAAGCGCTCCTTGATACCGCCCTTCACGATGTCCTTCAGCTCGATCACGCCGAGCACGCGCGCGGCGCCGTCGTGCAGATCCGCCACGACGAGCGGCGTGCTGCCGCGACGGGCGACGTCGTCGACCGACTTGCGCAGCTCGTCCGGGAAGCGGCCGCCGTGCGTCTCGGCATAGCGCTTGATCGCATCGGCCGCGCCCTTGCGGATCTCGCGGCCCGGCAGATCGACGCCGCTCATCCGCGTCTGCGCGGAGAAGCCGAGAAAGGTCGCGTGCAGCGAAGCCATGTCGCGCTGGCGGATGTTGAAACGCTCCTTCGCGAGCACGACGATGCTGCGGCCTTCCGGCGTTTCGTCGGCGAGCGACGAAAGCTGCGCCGCGTCGGCGAGCGCCTCTTCCGTCACGCCCGGCGCCGGGATGAACGTGGACGCCTGGCGGTTGCCGAGCGTGATCGTGCCGGTCTTGTCGAGCAGCAGCACGTCCACGTCGCCCGCGGCTTCCACCGCGCGCCCCGAGGTCGCGATCACGTTCGCCTGCATCATCCGGCTCATGCCGGCCACGCCGATCGCGGACAGCAGCCCGCCGATGGTGGTCGGGATCAGGCACACGAGCAGCGCGACGAGCGCGGTGATCGTCACCACGTGGCCGGCCTTCATCGCCTCGACCGAGAAGATCGAGAACGGCAGCAGCGTCGCGGTCGCGAGCAGCATCACGATCGTCAGCGCGACGAGCAGGATGGTCAGCGCGATCTCGTTCGGGGTCTTCTGGCGCTTCGCGCCTTCGACCATCGCGATCATCCGGTCGAGGAACGCCTCGCCGGGATTGGCGGTGACCTTCACGACGATCCAGTCGGACAGCACGCGGGTGCCGCCCGTGACCGACGAGAAGTCGCCGCCCGATTCGCGGATCACCGGCGCGGATTCGCCGGTGATCGCCGATTCGTCGACCGACGCGACGCCCTCGACCACCTCGCCGTCGGCGGGGATCGTGTCGCCCGCCTCGACGAGCACCACGTCGCCCTTCCTCAGATCGCTCGCGGTGGTGATGCGGATCGGCGATTTCGGATGCGGCTCATTGAGCTTCTTCGCCATCACGTCCTTCTTCGCACTGCGCAGCGAAGCGGCCTGCGCCTTCGAGCGGCCTTCGGCCAGCGCCTCGGCGAAGTTGGCGAACAGCACGGTGAACCACAGCCACAGCGTGACCGCCAGAATGAAGCCCGCGGGCGCCTCGGCCTGCCCCGTCAGCGCGGCGATCCAGAGGATCGTCGTCAGGATGCTGCCGACGTACACGCAGAACATGACCGGGTTCCGGAACTGCGTGCGCGGCGTGAGTTTTTTGAACGAATCCACGATCGCCGGGCGCACCAGCGCCGGGTCGAACATGGATCGCGTAGCGGAATGTTGATTCATTGCAATCCTCAGATGCGCTTTCTAGATGCGCGTGTCCGTTGTTTCCTGGTTCAGCCCGCTCATTGCCCGCCGACGAACATCATCAGATGTTCGACGCCCGGGCCGAGCGCGAGCGCCGGCACGTAGGTCAGCGCGCCGACCAGCAGCACCGAGCCGAGCAGCAGCACGACGAACAGCGGGCCGTGCGTCGGCATCGTGCCGCTCGTCGCGGCGATCCGCTTCTTGCCGGCCAGCGAACCGGCGATCGCGAGCACCGGGATGATCGTGCCGAAGCGGCCGAACCACATCGCGATCGCGGTCATCCAGTTGTAGAACGGCGTATTCACGGACAGGCCGGCGAACGCGCTGCCGTTGTTGTTCGCGGCGGAGCTGAACGCGTACAGGATTTCCGAGAAACCGTGCGGGCCGGGGTTCGCGATACCGGCGCGGCCGGCGTCCGAGAGCACCGCGATCGACGTGCCGACCAGCACCAGCAGCGGCGTGAGCAGCACCACGATCGATACCATCTTCATCTCGTAGGACTCGATCTTCTTGCCCACGTATTCGGGCGTGCGGCCGATCATCAGCCCCGCGACGAACACCGCGAGCAGCGCGAACACCAGCATGCCGTACAGGCCGGAGCCGACGCCGCCGAAAATCACCTCGCCCAGTTGCATCAGCAGCATCGGCACCAGGCCGCCGACCGGGGTCAGCGAATCGTGCATCGCGTCCACCGCGCCGCACGAGGCCGCCGTGGTCGCCACCGTGAAGATCCCGGACTGCGCGATGCCGAAGCGGGTTTCCTTGCCTTCCATGTTGCCGCCCGCCTGCAGCGCGCTCGCCGTCTGGTCGACGTGCAGCGCGGCCAGCACCGGGCTGCCGCCCTGCTCCGCGCTCACCTCGACGCCGACCGCCACCGCGAACGCGACCGTCATCGCGGTCAGCACCGCGACGCCCTGCCGGCGGTCGCCGATCACGTTGCCGAACACGAGACACAGCGCGGCCGGGATGATCAGGATCGAGAAGATCTGCAGGAAGTTCGAGAACGGCGTCGGGTTTTCGTACGGATGCGCCGAGTTGCCGTTGAAGAAGCCGCCGCCGTTGGTGCCGAGCATCTTGATCGCTTCCTGCGATGCAACCGGTCCCATCGCCAGCGTCTGCGCCTTCACGGCGGTCGGCACCGTCACCGGGTTGCCCTTCGCGTCCTTGACCGGGTTGCCCTGCGCGTCGAGCTTCGGCGCCGCGTAGGTGGTGGTCTGCAGAGCCGGGACGTCCTGGTACGCCTTCATGTTCTGAATCACGCCCTGGCTCATCAGGAGCGCGGCGATCACGGCCGCCATCGGTACCAGCACGTACAGCGTCACGCGCGTGATGTCGACCCAGAAGTTGCCGATGGTCTGCGCGGTGTGGCGCGCGAAACCGCGGATCAACGCCATCACGACGACGATCCCGGTCGCGGCCGACAGGAAGTTCTGCACGGTGAGGCCGAGCATCTGCGTCAGGTAGCTGACGGTCTGCTCCGGCGTGTAGTCCTGCCAGTTCGTGTTGCTGACGAAACTGACCGCGGTGTTGAACGCACCGTCGACCGTCATCGCCCCGAACTGCTGCGGATTGCCCGGCAGGAAACCCTGCAGGCGCAGCAGCGCATACAGGAACAGCACGCCGAGCACGTTGAACGCGATCGTCGCGAATGCGTATTGCTTCCAGGTCATTTCCGCTTGCGCGTCGACGCCCGCGATCCGGTACAGCGCGCGCTCGAGCGGCCCGAACACGCGCGTGACGACCGACGAGCCGTCCATCACGCGCGTCAGATAGCGCGCGACCGGCACCGCGGCCGCGATGAGGACGACGACGAACAGCAACGATTGAAAGAGGTTGTTCGCGTTCATTCGATGTCCTCCGCGCGCAGCAGCGCATAGACGAGATACGCGAACAACAGGGCGGTGGACCCCCCCGCCAACCACAGCATCCAGGTCATGAACGCCCCCCGCGACCATATTGCGCAAGCTTTTCGCAACCGGCGATCAGCGCAAAGATCAGTGCCGAAAACAGCACCAGACCGCCTACATACACCGCATCCATTTTTATGTTCTCCGTCTTGGGAATCAGACGGGTAGAACGTTATGGGAATGCGCGTAAAGGACAGGTCAAAGGTCGGACAAGGGGTATAAAAAACCCGTAAACATTGCCGTAAACGGCCAGGCGGCGCCCGCGCGCCGCCTGGTTGCGCGGCCGCCGGGCGGCCGCGGCGGGAGGTGCCGGGCGATCAGGGCACGAGGATCGTCGAGCCCGTCGTGCGGCGCGATTCCAGGTCGATATGCGCCTGCGCGACGTCCGCGAGCGGATAGCGCTGGCGGATGCTGGTCTTGACCTTGCCCGACTGGATCACGTCGAACAGTTCGCCCGCGCTGCGATCGAGGTCCTCGCGCTTCGCGATGTACGAGAACAGCGTCGGGCGCGTGAAGAACAGCGAGCCGCGCGACGAGAATTCCTTCGAGTCGATCGCCGGCAGCGGGCCGGACGCGTTGCCGAAGCTGACGAAGTAGCCGAGCGGCGCAAGACAGTCGAGCGAGCCGACGTAGGTGTCGTGGCCGATCGAATCGTAGACGACCGGCACGCCCGCGCCGTTCGTGATCTCCTTCACGCGCTGCGTGAAGTTCTCCCGCGTGTACACGATCGGGTGGTCGCAGCCGTGCGCCTTCGCCAGCTCGGCCTTGTCGTCGGAGCCGACCGTGCCGATCACCGTCGCGCCGAGCGCCTTCGCCCACTGGCAGACGAGCAGACCGACGCCGCCCGCGGCCGCGTGGATCAGGATCGTGTCGCCGGCCTTCACGGGATAGGTGCGGCGCAGCAGGTACTGCGCGGTCAGGCCCTGCAGCATCACCGATGCCGCGTCGTCGTAGCTGACGCCGTCCGGCAGCCTGACGACCTTGTCGGCGGGCAGCACGCGCTCCTGCGCGTACGCGCCCGGAGGCGGCGACACATAGGCGACCCGGTCGCCCGGCTTCAGCGCGCTCACGCCCTCGCCGACCGCCGTCACCTCGCCCGCCGCCTCCATGCCGAGCCCGCCCGGCAGCGGCTGCGGATAGAGCCCGGTGCGAAAGTAGACGTCGATATAGTTCAGCCCGACCGCATGCTGGCGGATCCGCACCTGGCCCGCCTGCGGCGCGCCCACCTCGACATCCACCCACTTCATCACTTCCGGACCGCCCGGCTGGTCGTATCGAATCGCCTTCGGCATGGTGTCGCTCCTTGGTATCGAGAAAAATCGGAATGAGGCGGCCGGAAAGCCGCGCCGCCCGATTCTCCCGCGTTGCGGCGATCCCTGCATCCCCCTTCGGGCAGCAGGGATTCCCGGCGGAGATTACGGCTGCACGGCCATCCTGCGCATCAGGTCGTCGAGCAGCATGCGCGCGGTCGCGACGTTGGTCGCGCACGGCACGTTGTGCACGTCGCACGCGCGCACCAGCGCGGTGATGTCGGGATCGTGCGGCTGCGCGGTCATCGGATCGCGCAGGAAGATGACGACGTCGACCCGCCCTTCCGCCAGCTCGGCGCCGATCTGCAAATCGCCGCCGAGCGGCCCCGACAGCTTGCGTTCGACTGCCAGGCCGTGCGCCTGCGCGATCCGCGCGCCGGTGGTGCCCGTCGCCACCAGCCGGCAGCGCGCGAGGGTCGACCGGTATTCGCCCGCGAGCGCGACGATCTCGTCTTTCTTCGCATCGTGCGAAATCAGGGCAATGCGGGGTGGGCTCATCGATCGATCCTGGTATCGGGGTTCGTCATCTGTCCGGGAGGTGGTAGGCCGCGGCGCCGGCCGCTCAGAACGTGCCGGGATAGGCGCCGCCGTCGAGCAGCCAGTTCTGGCCGGTGATGTAGCCGGCGTGGACGCTGCACAGGAACGCGCAGGCCGCGCCGAACTCGTCGGGCTCGCCGAGGCGCTTCGCGGGAATGTCCTGCACGCGCCGCGCGCGCAGTGCGTCGACGGTCGTGCCGCTCGCCCGCGCCGACGCGGCGAGCGTCGTCGCGATCCGGTCGGTGTCGAACAGGCCCGGCAGCAGGTTGTTGATCGTCACGTTGTGCTCCGCCACCTTGCGCGACAGCCCCGCGACGAAGCCCGTCAGCCCCGAGCGCGCGCCGTTCGACAGCGCAAGCACGTCGATCGGCGCCTTCACCGCCGAACTGGTGATGTTGACGATCCGGCCGAAGCGGCGCGCGATCATCCCGTCGACGGTGGCGCGGATCAGCTCGATCGGCGTCAGCATGTTCGCGTCGACCGCGCGGATCCAGTCGTCGCGCGAGAAATCGCGGAAGTCGCCGGGCGGCGGACCGCCCGCGTTCGTCACCAGGATGTCCGGCTGCGGGCACGCGGCCAGCGCGAGCGCGCGGCCCTCCGGCGTCGTGATGTCGCAGGCGACGGCCGTCACGTCGGCGCCCGTCGCCGCGCGGATCGCCTCGGCGGTCGCGTCGAGCGTCGCCTGCGTGCGCGCGACGATCACGAGCTTCACGCCCTCGGCCGCGAGCGCTTGCGCGCAGCCGCGCCCGAGACCCTTGCTGGCCGCGCATACCAGCGCGGTCCGTCCTGCGATGCCGAGATTCATCTGAACTGTTCCTTGGCCGGTGTCCGGCCGATCGTTGAAACACGGGCGCCCGACCGCTGCGCCGCACCGTCCGCCGGCGGCCGGCCCGAGGGATTGCGCCGCGCAATCCGGGCAGCGGCGCCGTCCGGATTGCGCCGAAACGTCGATAATATCCGGATAGCGGCGTCCATCTTCGGTAAACTTGCGGCCATGCCGCGCGCGAACGCGCCTCGACGCCGTCCGCCGCTCCCGAATCCTTTTTGCCGCCAGGCGCTTCGCCATGAAACAGGACAGCCGTTTCCCGAATCTCTTCATCCTCGATCACCCGCTCATCCAGCACAAGCTCACCCACATGCGCGACAAGGACACGTCGACGCGCACGTTCCGGGAGCTGCTGCGCGAAATCACGATGCTGATGGGCTACGAGATCACCCGCAATCTGCCGATCACGACGAAACGGGTCGAAACCCCGCTGGTCGAGATCGACGCGCCCGTGATCGCGGGCAAGAAGCTCGCGATCGTGCCCGTGCTGCGCGCGGGCATCGGGATGTCGGACGGATTGCTCGATCTGGTGCCGTCGGCACGGGTCGGCCACATCGGCGTGTACCGCGCGGACGATCACCGCCCGGTCGAATACCTAGTGCGCCTGCCCGACCTGGAGGACCGCGTGTTCATCCTGTGCGACCCGATGGTCGCGACCGGCTACTCGGCCGCGCACGCGGTGGACGTGCTGAAGCGCCGCAACGTGCCCGGCGGCAGCATCATGTTCCTCGCGCTGGTCGCCGCGCCGGAGGGCGTCCAGGTGTTCCAGGACGCGCATCCGGACGTGAAACTCTACGTCGCGTCGCTCGATTCGCACCTCGACGAGCACGCGTACATCATCCCGGGCCTCGGCGACGCCGGCGACCGCCTGTTCGGCACGAAAAACTGACACGCGGGCATCACGCGGCGGCGCGCGCTCGCCCGGGCGCGGCCCCGCCGCATGATAAAATCACGCTCCACTCAAAACGCGCGGCCCCAGGCGGATTCCGCCTGCAAACGGCCGGCGGACTCAACGACAGATGGCTAAAACGCTTGCGCGCGGTGCGCGCGGGCGACGGAGAAAGGTATGGCTGGTCATTCCAAATGGGCCAACATCAAGCATAAGAAGGCGGCTGCCGACGCGAAGCGCGGCAAGGTCTGGACCCGTCTCATCAAGGAAATCCAGGTCGCCGCGCGCCTCGGCGGCGGCGATGCGAACTCGAACCCGCGGCTGCGGCTCGCGGTCGACAAGGCCGCCGACGCGAACATGCCGAAGGACAACGTCAAGCGCGCGATCGATCGCGGCGCCGGCGGCGCCGACGGCGCGAACTACGAGGAAATCCGCTACGAAGGCTACGGCATCGGCGGCGCCGCGATCATCGTCGACACGATGACGGACAACCGGGTCCGCACGGTCGCCGAAGTGCGCCACGCGTTCTCGAAGTTCGGCGGCAACATGGGCACCGACGGGTCGGTCGCGTTCCTGTTCGATCACGTCGGCCAGTTCCTGTTCGCGCCGGGCACCTCCGAGGACGCGCTGATGGAAGCCGCGCTCGAAGCCGGCGCCGACGACGTGAGCACCAACGAGGACGGCAGCATCGAAGTGCTGTGCGACTGGCAGGCGTTCTCGCAGGTGAAGGACGCGCTCGAGGCCGCGGGCTTCAAGGCCGAACACGCCGAAGTGACGATGAAGCCGCAGAACGAAGTGGAATTCGGCGGCGACGATGCGGTGAAGATGCAGAAGCTCCTCGACGCGCTCGAAGACCTCGACGACGTGCAGGAGGTTTACACGAACGCCGTCATCGCCGGGGAATAAGCGTAGCGCCGCCGCGCGGGCCGCAAGGCGCGCGGCGGCCGGATCGATTTCGCGGCCGGCACGCCGGCCGCCCCAAATTCATAGTCTGCGGGGAATTCCCATGAAACTACTCGTCGTCGGCTCCGGCGGCCGCGAACATGCGCTCGCCTGGAAGCTTGCCCAGTCGCCGCGCGTCCAGCTCGTCTACGTCGCGCCCGGCAACGGCGGCACGGCGCAGGACGAGCGCCTGAAAAACGTCGATCTCACGTCGCTCGACGATCTCGCCGACTTCGCCGAGGCCGAGCAGGTCGCGTTCACGCTGGTCGGCCCGGAAGCGCCGCTCGCGGCGGGCATCGTCAACGTGTTCCGATCGCGCGGTCTGAAGGTGTTCGGCCCGACCCGCGAAGCCGCGCAGCTCGAAAGCTCGAAGGATTTCGCGAAGGCGTTCATGAAGCGCCACCACATCCCGACCGCCGACTACGAAACCTTCACGGATGCGGCCGCCGCGCACGCGTACATCGACGCGAAAGGCGCGCCGATCGTCGTGAAGGCGGACGGCCTCGCGGCCGGCAAGGGCGTCGTCGTCGCGATGAGCGCCGACGAGGCGCACGCGGCCGTCGACATGATGCTGTCCGGCAACAAGCTCGGCGACGCGGGGGCTCGCGTCGTGATCGAGGAATTCCTCGACGGCGAGGAAGCCAGCTTCATCGTGATGGTCGACGGCAAGAACGCGCTCGCGCTCGCGTCGAGCCAGGATCACAAGCGCCTGCTCGACGAGGATCGCGGCCCGAACACGGGCGGCATGGGCGCCTACTCCCCCGCGCCGATCGTCACGCCGCAGATGCATGCGCGCGTGATGCGCGAGGTCATCATGCCGACCGTGCGCGGCATGGAGAAGGACGGCATCCGCTTCACCGGTTTCCTATACGCGGGCCTGATGATCGACAAGGACGGCAATCCGCGCACGCTCGAATTCAACTGCCGGATGGGCGACCCCGAAACGCAGCCGATCATGGCGCGCCTGAAGAGCGATTTCTCGAAGGTCGTCGAACAGGCGATCGCGGGCACGCTCGACACGGTCGAACTCGACTGGGACCGCCGCACCGCGCTCGGCGTCGTGCTGGCCGCGCCCGGCTATCCGGACGCACCGCGCAAGGGCGACCGCATCAATGGCATCCCGGAAGAAACCGCGCACGCGGTCACGTTCCATGCGGGCACCACCTTCGACGGCGACAAGCTCGTCACGTCGGGCGGCCGCGTGCTGTGCGTGGTCGGCCTCGCCGACTCGGTGCGCGGCGCGCAGCAAGCCGCGTACGAGGCGATCAACCAGATCACCTTCGAAGGCATGCAGTACCGCCGCGACATCGGCTACCGCGCGCTCAGCCGCAAGCCAGCCTGACGCGGCCCCCGCGCGGGCCGGGTTCCCTCTCTTCTGCCGGGGTTCGATAGAATGCCCGGCAGAAGCTTTTTTTAACGGCGCCTCTCTAAAAAGGGCGCCATCCGTACCCCATGACCGATTCGACTTACGACGTGACCCGCGTGCGGGCCTATCTGCAGGGCCTGCAAACCCGCATCGCCGACGCGCTCGGCGCGTTCGACGGCCTGCCGCTCGCCACCGACGCATGGCAGCGCGGCCCGGGCGAGCGCCTGCGCGGCGGCGGCTGCACGCGGATCCTCGAAAACGGCCGGTTCTTCGAACGCGCGGGCATCGGCTTCTCGGACGTCGCGGGCGACGCGCTGCCCGCGTCCGCGAGCGCGGCGCGCCCGCAGCTGGCCGGGCGCGGCTTCGAAGCGCTCGGCGTGTCGCTCGTGCTGCATCCGCGCAATCCGCACTGTCCGACCGTGCATATGAACGTCCGGATGCTGGTCGCCACCAAGGACGGCGAGGCGCCGATCTTCTGGTTCGGCGGCGGCATCGATCTGACACCGATTTACGGCTACGAAGACGACGCGCGCCATTTCCACCGCGCGTGCCGCGCGGCGCTCGATCCGTTCGGCGCCGAACTGTATCCGCGCTTCAAGACCGGGTGCGACGAGTACTTCCTCCTCAAGCACCGCAACGAATCGCGCGGCATCGGCGGGATTTTCTTCGACGATTTTTCCGAGCCGGGCTTCGAGAAATCGTTCGAACTGATGCAAAGCGTCGGCGACGCGTTCCTGCCGTCGTATCTGCCGATCATCGAGCGCCGCCGCGATACGCCGTACGGCGAACGCGAACGTGAATTCCAGGCGTACCGGCGCGGCCGCTACGTCGAATTCAACCTGGTGTTCGACCGCGGCACGCTGTTCGGCCTGCAGAGCGGCGGGCGCACCGAATCGATCCTGATGTCGATGCCGCCGTCCGCGAACTGGCGCTACGACTGGCAGCCCGAGCCCGGTACGCCGGAAGCGCGCCTCTACAGCGATTTCCTCGTGCCGCGCGACTGGGCCTGAGCCCGGCGCGCCGACCGACCCGACCCAAGGACGTTCTTCTGAACACTTCCGCCCGCCTCGCCCCGCTGCCGCGCCGTATCGGCATCCTGGGCGGCACGTTCGATCCGATCCACGACGGACACCTCGCGCTCGCGCGCCGGTTCGCCGAGCTGCTGGCGCTCACCGAACTGGTGCTGCTGCCCGCCGGCCAGCCGTATCAGAAGCGCGACGTGTCGCCGGCCGGTCACCGCCTCGCGATGACCCGCGCCGCCGCCGCGTCGCTCGTGCTGCCCGGCGTCGACGTGACGGTCGCGACCGACGAGATCGAGCACGCCGGTCCCACCTATACGGTGGATACGCTCGAACGCTGGCGCGCGCGGATCGGCCCCGACGCGTCGCTCGCGCTGCTGATCGGCGCGGACCAGCTGGTGCGGCTCGATACATGGCGCGACTGGCCGAAGCTGTTCGCGCTCGCGCATGTCTGCGCGGCGACCCGTCCCGGCTTCGAGCTGACGACGGCGTCGTCCGCCGTCGCGCGTGAAGTCGCGCAGCGCCGGGCCACGCCCGACGTCCTGCAGGCGACCCCCGCGGGCCACCTGCTGATCGACACCGCGCTGTCGTTCGATATCGCCGCGACCGACATCCGCGCACACCTGCGCGAATGCATCGCGCGGCACGCACGGATGCCCGACGCATCCGCCGAACACGTTCCCGCCGCCGTGTGGGCCTATATTCTTCAACACCGTCTTTACCACCCCTGAATTCCATGGATATCCGCAAACTCCAGCGCGTGATCGTCGACGCCCTCGAAGACGTCAAGGCGCAAGACATCAAAGTATTCAACACGAGCCACCTGACCGAGCTGTTCGATCGCGTGATCGTCGCGTCCGGCACGTCGAACCGCCAGACCAAGGCGCTTGCGTCGAACGTGCGCGACAAGGTCAAGGAAGCGGGCGGCGACATCGTCAGCTCGGAAGGCGAGGACACCGGCGAATGGGTGCTGGTCGACTGCGGCGACGCGGTCGTGCACATCCTGCAGCCCGCGCTGCGCCAGTACTACAACCTCGAAGAGATCTGGGGCGACAAGCCGGTGCGCCTGAAGCTCGCGAACAACGCGGGCGCGTTCTCGGGCGCGCGCGCGAGCGAGCCGCTCGACGGCGAGGACGACGACGAAGCCGACGCGCCGGCCCGCCCCGCCCGCAAGACCCCCGCCCGCCGCCGTTGAACCCGGCGGCAAGCGGGTTCGCATGAAACTGCATATCCTGGCGGTCGGTCACAAGATGCCCGGCTGGATCGCATCCGGCTTCGACGAATACACGAAGCGGATGCCGCCCGAGCTGCGCATCGAATTGCGCGAGATCAAGCCCGAGCTGCGCTCGGGCGGCCGCAGCGCCGACAGCGTGATGGCCGCCGAGAAGCAGAAGATCGAGGCCGCGCTGCCCAAGCATGCGCGCATCGTCGCGCTCGACGAGCGGGGCCGCGACTGGACCACGATGCAGCTCGCGCAGGCACTGCCCGGCTGGCAGCAGGACGGCCGCGACGTCGCCTTCATCATCGGCGGCGCCGACGGACTCGATCCCGATCTGAAGGCCCGCGCCGATCTGCTGCTGCGCATCTCGAGCCTCACGCTGCCGCACGGCATGGTACGCGTGCTGCTTGCCGAACAGCTTTACCGCGCGTGGAGCATCACGCAGAATCACCCCTATCATCGCGCGTGACGCGTCGTCCTCTCGACGCGCCGCGCGCGCCAACCGAGAACCCGACGATGTCCGACCACGCCGCCGACACCCCCGCCTATCCGTTCGTCTACCTCGCATCGCAAAGCCCTCGCCGGCAAGCGTTGTTGCGCCAGCTCGGCGTGCGTTTCGAACTGCTGCTACCGCGCGCCGACGAGGATGCGGAAGCGCTCGAGGCCGAACAGCCCGGCGAGGCGGCCGACCACTACGTGCTGCGGGTCTGCGTCGCGAAGGCGGAAGCCGCGCGGGCCCGGCTGGTCGCGAGCGGCATGCACGCCGCGCCGGTGCTGGTCGCCGACACCACCGTGACGATCGACGGCGCGATCCTCGGCAAACCGGCCGACGCCGCCGATGCCCTGTCGATGCTGACGCGCCTCGCCGGCCGTTCGCACGAGGTACTGACCGCGCTCGCGGTCGTCGACGCGCGGGGCGAGCTGATGCCGCCTGCGCTGTCCCGGTCCACCGTGCGCTTCGCGGCGGCAACGCCCACCGCACTGCAACGCTACGTCGACAGCGGCGAACCGTTCGGCAAGGCGGGCGCATATGCGATCCAGGGCCGCGCGGCCGAATTCGTCGCGCAAATCGACGGTTCCCATTCAGGTATCATGGGTCTGCCCCTTTTTGAGACCGCCGCCTTGCTGCGCGCGGCGTACGTCTCCTTCTGAACCGCACCATGAACGAAGAAATCCTGATCAACATCACGCCGCAAGAAACGCGGGTCGCGCTCGTCCAGCAAGGCGCCGTGCAGGAGCTTCACGTCGAGCGCACGCTGTCGCGCGGACGGGTCGGCAACATCTATCTCGGCAAGGTCGTGCGCGTGCTGCCCGGCATGCAGTCGGCGTTCATCGACATCGGGCTGGAGCGTGCGGCCTTCCTGCACGTGGCCGACATCTGGCAGCCGAGGCTGCCCGGCGACGCGCAGAGCGCCACGCCGCACCAGCCGATCGAGAAGACGGTCTACGAAGGACAGACGCTGATGGTGCAGGTCATCAAGGACCCGATCGGCACCAAGGGCGCACGGCTGTCGACGCAGGCGAGCATCGCCGGGCGCACGCTGGTGTACTTGCCGCAGGAGCCGCACATCGGCATCTCGCAGAAGATCGAGAGCGAGGCCGAACGCGAGGCGGTGCGCGCGCGGCTGACCGCGGTGATCCCGGCCGAGGAGAAAGGCGGCTACATCGTGCGCACGATCGCCGAGGATGCGACCGGCGACGAGCTGGCCGCCGACGTCGCGTACCTGCGCAAGACCTGGGCGACGATCGTCGCGCAAGGGCAGCGGCTGCCGGCTACCAGCCTGCTCTATCAGGATCTCGATCTCGCGCAGCGGGTGCTGCGCGATTTCGCGAACGACGATACGACGCGCATCCAGGTGGATTCGCGCGAGACCTACCAGCGGCTCGCCGAATTCGCGGGCGCCTTCACGCCGGCCGTCAGCCCGAAGCTGCATCACTACACCGGCGAGCGGCCGCTGTTCGACCTGTACAACATCGAGGCGGAGATCCTGCGGGCCCTGTCGCGGCGCGTCGACCTGAAGTCGGGCGGCTACCTGATGATCGATCAGACCGAAGCGATGACGACGATCGACGTCAACACGGGCGGCTATGTCGGCGCACGCAACTTCGACGACACGATCTTCAAGACCAACCTCGAAGCCGCGCATACGATCGCGCGGCAACTGCGGCTGCGCAATCTCGGCGGGATCATCATCATCGATTTCATCGACATGGAGAATGCCGAGCACCGCGACGCGGTGCTGAGCGAGCTGAAGAAGGCGCTGTCGCGCGATCGCACGCGCGTGACGGTGAACACCTTCTCGCAGCTGGGTCTCGTCGAGATGACCCGCAAGCGTACCCGCGAATCGCTCGCGCACGTGCTGTGCGAGCCCTGCCCGACCTGCCAGGGCAAGGGTCAGGTGAAAACGCCGCGCACCGTGTGCTACGACGTGCTGCGCGAGATCCTGCGCGAGTCGCGCCAGTTCAACCCGCGCGAGTTCCGGGTCATCGCGTCGCAGCAGGTGATCGACCTGTTCCTCGACGAGGAATCGCAGCATCTGGCGATGTTGATCGACTTCATCGGCAAGCCGGTGTCGTTGCAGGTGGAATCGAATCTGAGTCAGGAGCAGTACGATATCGTGCTGATGTAGCTAGCGTTTGCTGCGCGCTTCCCCACTCCGCTACACGACCGCAGATCGTTATCCTTGCTTACCGGACAGCGCCGAGACTGCGTTGTCCGGTACTTTCGGCGAGAGGACGCAAAGTAACTCGCCCAAGCATGCCCGCATGTGCGGCCTTGTCCCATAACCTGCACGCACAGCACCACTAATCCCGCCACGCGCAAGCCCACCTTGATCTGCGCTCGTCACACGAGACTGGCTCAATAGCAGCAGATCGCCAATGAAACGCCACCGCGCTCCCCGCGCGAAGGCCTGTCCCGCATGGTTTCGTGGCATCGCATCGGATCCCGCGACATCTCCGGATGCCATGTCGGCACAGAAAAGACCCTCGATTTTCGCCAACCCCGGTCATGCCTTCTGCTAGGGAAATCAGATACGCGCCGCCCCATCGCTTCATTGATTACAAAAAAAATAAAATTCAGACAGTTCTTATATTCACCGACCCAAAGCCACCCTATCATTAAAAATAGAAACGAGCCCGGATGCCCAATAGATCATATTCATCCGACATGAGTGCATCACGACATAGCGATAAATCATGAAAAACGCCATTCATATTTGTCCTGACGAGGAGTGTTGACTCTAATTCCATAGAGATAATTCATGAATAACACTCTCCTCGAAAACGTCGATTTCGAATTCTTCACGAAGCAAGTCCTGCACATTCAACTCTATTCGCTTGGCAAAGTGACATATCAGCGCCTACCTGACTGGGTCGACGTAAATAGGCTTCTGGAAAGTGGGCTACTCGACTACCCCAAGATCAGGATCAGTAGCACCAGCATGGAGTACGCTCGTGGATACTGCGGATTTCTTAGATACAGTTCGAATCCGCGCGGAGGAAAATTCGCAACGATCATCCCCGATCTACTGTATCGAGCATTGGATGATGGTTGCACAGTTATCATCGACGGGTGCCAAGATTACTTTCCCTCAATCCTGGCGCTGACAGATGAGATCGAACGCTCCCTCGAGTGTCAGGCGTGGGCTAATCTTTACATTTCAACTCGATCCGCAACGAGTTTCGGATGCCACTTCGACGATCACGACATCATTTCAGTACAGTTATCCGGTGTAAAGACGTGGCGTATCTACCAGCCCACCTACGTGTCACCCAACAGGGGGGACAAAAGTTTTTACCTGACTCCCCCTGCCGGCGTACCGGATCGGTTCGAGAATCTATCCACGGGATCGGGGTTATACCTCCCCTCTGGCTACTGGCATGACGTCGAAACCATGTCTGCATTTGCGCTACACGTTACATTCGGGTTGGATTTCCCAAGAAAATTGGACATCGTGCGCACCATGGCCAACCAACTCGGGATGAACGAGATGTTCCGCGGGATCGTCGACTTCGCACCTGAATCTCCGGAATTTTATGTTTTCCGAGAAAATCTGATCGCTGCGATCCGAGGACTCGATTTCGAGGCATGCATGAAAGCCCCGCTCGATCTTCATCGCAAAAAACGTCCTGCATTCGATCTCCCAAACCACCAACATAAGCCTCATCCATGATAAATCGCGATTACCCTCATCGCGATCAGACAGCTGAAAGCTCATCGTACCAATCGAGGTTAAAATTAAATCCAACTCCTGCCATCTCATGAATATCAAATATAGCTTGTCGCAAATGAGAGATGTTTGGATCGATGCTTACATGAATGGCGATACCGATCAGTTGAACTTCGTGGAAAGCACACATTTCTTTGTAAAACGAGGGGACAGAATACTGACTAAATCTCAGCAAATTGCTTATATACAGCGACACGGGGCCGAGAAAACTTGGCGCAACTTCGGGTTGGACATCCACAACGAGATCAAGAACGTCGCGGAAAGTCAGCGATGGGCGACGATTTCCGGCACTGGCGCCATGCAGCGCGATAACAAGACGCTCTCACGATTCGATTTCCTCGAGTTATGGCTGATCAACAGCGGTCGCTGGCAGATTGCCGCGCTTTGCTACGAAGATCATCTGAGAGAACCCGAAACGTCCAACGACCTGCTGAGCCATCCATAGCCCGCCCCCTCCGACACGCCCTTCACTCACACGCGCTTCGACTCCAATGGATATGAACGACTCCCAGGTACCCAGGAGACCACGCGCCGGAGCACGGCAAAGCGTCGATGTCATCGCGCGGTTACGCGAACAACCTGCAGAAATCTGGCATCGCGGCGAGCGTGTAGCGGACGTCACCGTCGATCCGGCATTCAAGAATAGCGTAGCCACACTGGCCGGACTTTACGATTACCAGTGGAGCGCCGCGGAGGTCATGCTCGAAACCGGCCCCAGCGGCAGCACGGTGAATCGTTCATTTCGGTATTCCCGGCACGCGTGCCGACCTCGTCTCACTCGGCGATGCACTCCAGCACAGTGCCCGATACGGCATGGGGATGCTGGGGCGCGAGCCCGCATGGATGCGCACGACCGTATCGCGCTGTACCGATTGGCGTGGGACACCGCCGCCTCGGCATTCGGCGGCCGACAGGTCCTCTATGAGCGCTTCTTCTTCGGCGATCCCGCCCAAATGGCATCGCGCCTGTTTCGAGAGAAGGACTGTTCGGACGCAATGGCCAGGGTCAGGGCATTTCTCTGTCGCTCATGAAACGCATCGTGTCTCACCCAGGAAGGATCCCTTCCGAAGGACGTCGCCCAGCCATCCCCTTGGACCCACACATTCCGGCTCCCCCAGCAGCACAGCGCCCTACCACCGGCAGGGAGAGTCTGAATGACCGGAAAGAGTCAGCCTCCGGCAAACACGCCTTTTAGCGACGCAGTTTCGGGAGATGGCCAGATACCGACTCGAAGCCCCACATCGTGGCTGACCAAACATCGGCCGGCACACCCGTCTCCCTGCGACTCACCCGCCGAGAATCGCTTCGCAATCCCCCCAGCAGCGCAACGGGTCGCGATGCAAAGGAAACGCTTCGTCGAGCCACGCATTCCACTTGCGCCACTCCGGATGGTTCGTGCCGTTCTGCGCGGAGAACAACGACCGCTCGAGGATGGCGTTGCGTTCGCGGTCGCGGACGATCAGTTGATACTTGCCGTCCGACGCGCCCTCGCGCGACTCGATCGCGTAACGCGGCAAGAGCCTCAGCTCGGCCTGATGCGACCAGCCGTACACCGCGCGCGTCACCCCCGCGGCGTCGCGAATCTCGGTCGTGCCGTTCGGCAGCTTCGATGCCTTCCAGCCCGGCAGCAATTCGACTTCGATCGCATCCCGGCTCTGCCGCACCGGCTTGATCTGCCATGCGCGCTGCATGGCTTCCCGCACCTGCTCGACCGACCGATAACCGGGCGGCACCTCGATCCCGACGGGCAGCGACACCACGCTGTCCTTCCAGATCGTGCTCTTCGGCTCCGTGCGGGTGACGTCGTCGGAACGCGCGGGCGCGGTATCCGCGAACGGGTTTTCCGCGCGGCGCGCCGTGGAAGTCGGCCCTTGCTGCACCCCTGCGAACATCTTTTCCAGCTCGCTGCGTGCCTTTCGGGACTTGTCGTTACTCTTCATGCCTTTCTCCAACAGAGCCTGCCCTCGCTTGTTCTCGTCTCGCTCAAGCGGAGCAGGTTTCAATAGTGACGGGATTCGCCGCATCGCCCTCAGGGGAAGCCGGCGTGATCGTCGTGTTCAAGGGTGCCGGCGCGTCGGCGCCGGACGATGTGTCGTACCAGGGAGCGCAACCGGTAAACAATTGCCAGGAGTGTCTTAAAAGACCGCATGCGCCATCGACCGCCCCATTCGCGCGGCAGGGTGTCGCCCTGCTTCCGTGAGAAACGGAGTCGAATGCGCTCCGATAAGCCGCCCGCGGACGAAGATCGTCCTGCCCTTCGCTCAGCAACGTCGCAACCGATTGTTCCGTCCGCGCGCGAACCGCCTTGCAGATTTTGCTGGAATCGATACGGATTACCCGGGAAGTACGTTGAGGCCTTCGCCACGTGAATCGCCCGGCCGCCCGGCAATCGCGGCCCGGACACAACTTCGCTGGGGAGTCCCGCGCTTCGTCAGCGCTTTGCGACAAGTTGGCACTGCCGGGAGCAGCCAGCCGCGGTTCGCAGCGGCTTTCCCGTATATCGGTCAATCTCGTCAGAACATATCACCACGAGGAAAGCCGTGGCTATTCTTTCTTCATCTCCCGGCGATCAGTCTACTGGCATCCGATATCGCCTGCCTTGCGGCGCAGCCCGGTCCGTGAAACAGATCGCCCTCAGGCATGATCCGCCCGCGCCATCCCGTGCCCGGGCTCTCGCGCCCCGGTGCCCGGCGTTCGCTCGGATCGCCTCGCATCCCGGCCGGCAGCACTATACATCGCGCCTGAGCGAACGAGCGCAAACCTCGCCCCAGCGCCGAAAAAGGACGAGGCGATGAAAGGAACCGGCAATGATGCGCAGACAGGTCGCGCATGAAGGGGCGCCGCAGCGCCCTCATCGAGAGGTTCCGCAACGCGGCGTGAGCAAGAAACAGCGCGACCGACGCCATCGTCAAGATGGTCGGGATGAAATGGGCGGCGATGACGAGCGCCCTGGATCGACGCGCATATCGACGCGTATCGATACCGCTCGTGGTCGGCCTGATATCTCGCATCCTGCGGCGGCAACGGCCATCCAAAACATCGCTATTCGTGGGAGGCCGTGGGCGGCGAGCGATGCCGACGAGACGCGTTCGCATCGAATCGCACCGCGCTGCTCGACCGTGCTGGCACGACCCGGTTCGAGAGGATCGCCCATACCGCCATGTCGCACCGGCGAACGGCCTGCGCACCTCTCGCGAACAAAATGACGGAACCGCGGCGCGACGACCCGCCGTCGACACGCCGGCAAGGCACCGCGCGCCCTTCACTCGCGGGCCTGCAGCCGAAGTCCCCCGGCAGCGGCCGTCCCCGCCGCCAGCCACCGCCGCGACAGCCACCACGCGCCGAGCGCGGCCAGCGTCAGGCCGGCCGACACCGGCGCGAGTCCGTCCAGCCCCCAGTAGTCCGCCACCCTGCCGCCCAGGCTCGCGCCGAGCGAAATGCCCGCGAAGATGCCCGACGAATTCAGCGCAAGCACCATCCCGCGATACTGAGGCTCGAGGCCCACCACTCGCCGCAACTGCGACGGAAAGAACAGATCCTGCATCAGCGCCCAGACCATCAGCAGCGCCAGCGCCGCCGCCAGCCGCCAGGCGGCGTCGAACGCCGCTCCGGCCAGCAGCGCGAAACCGGCGAACACCGGCAGCATCACGCCCATCGCGACCCCGAGCAGGCAATCGGCGGACCTGTGCCGCGACGCGCGCTGCGCGACGAGATTGCCGAGCACGCCGGTCACGCCGAACACCAGCAACGCGAACGCGCCCGCGGCGGGGCTCGCGCCGAAGCGGCCCTGCAGCAGCGGCAGGATCAGCGTATAGGTCGCGAAAAACGCCGCCGTCTGCAACACGACGACCGCCAGCCCCGCCGCCGTCGCCGGCCGCATCAGCAAACGCACCAGTCCCGCCGGCCGCATCCGCTCGCCGCGGGAACGATCGTCCACGCACATCAGGATCCACGCCGCGCTACCCAACGCGAGCGCCGCCAGCAGGCCGAACACCCACCGCCAGCCGAACCCGTGCGCGATCCACGCGGCCAGCGGCGCGCTGATCACGCTCGACAGCGTCACGCCGACGAACACGATCGCGAGCGCCCGCCCCTGCCGCTCGGCGGAAACCAGTCCCGCACCGATCGCGGTCGCCACCGGGCTCACCGCGCCCGCGCCGAGACCCGCCACGACCCGCAGCGCCATCAGCCAGGCGAAGCTCGGCGCGAAGGCGCAGCCGAGCGTGCCGAGCGCCATCGCCAGCAAGCCGCCGACCAGCACGCTGCGCCGCCGGCAGTGGCCGATCAGCATCTGCAGCACCGGCGCGCCCAGCGCGAACGTCAACGAAAACGCCGCCATCAGCAGCGCCGCCCGGCCCGCCGGCATCCGCCAATCCGCCGCCAGCGACGGCAGCGCGCCCACCACGCCGTACGACATGCTGCCCATTGCGAAATTGGCGCTCGCGAGCGCCCGCAGCGCGCGCCGTTCCGTCCGACTCGTTGTCATGCCCATATACCCCTCTCGAAACACGGTCGCGCGGCCGCCTCGGCCACGCCCGGCGACAGTGTGGGCATTTGCTTGCTATATTTGAAATCGATTATCGATATGGGAGCTATCCACATGACAAATATGTCAGCGCCGTTGCGCAGCGCCGATCTCGCCTTGCTCGGCGCGCTCGACGTGCTCCTCGAGGAAACCAACGTGACGCGCGCGGCGGCGCGGCTGCATCTGAGCCAGCCGGCCCTGTCGGCGCAGTTGGCGCGGCTGCGCGACCTGCTGGGCGATCCGCTGCTGGTCCCCGCGCGGAACGGCCGCGGGATGACGCCGACCGCCCGCGCGCTCGCGCTACGCGAGCCGCTGCGGGCCGCGCTGCGCGAGCTGCAGGCCGCGTTGCAGCACGGCGCGGACTTCGACCCGTCGACCGCCGAGCGGACCTTCCAGATCATCGCGAGCGACAACGGCGTCGTGATGGTCGGGCTCGATCTCGTGCGGCGCGTATCCGCGCTCGCCCCGGGCATCCGCATCGGGTTCCGCCATGTCCCCGACGGCACCCCCGGCGCGCTGCTCGAGCGCGGCGAGGCCGATCTGCTGATCACCGCCGACTTCGCCGTGCCGCGCGCGATGAAATCGCAGGCGCTGCTGCGCGAGCGCTACGTGATGGCCCAGCGCAAGGGACATCCGCGCGGCGCCCGGCCCCCCGATCTCGATGCGTACTGCGCGCTGCGGCATGTGATCGTCTCGGGCGACGGCGGCAAGTTTCACGGCTTCATGGACGACGCGCTGGGGCGACTCGGCCGCACGCGCCAGGTGATCGTCTCGGTTCAGCAATATCACTTGGCGCCGCTCGTCATCGAAGCGACGGATTACGTCTGCGCATTGCCCGAGCAGTTCCTGATGCGCTTCGCCGAGCGCATCGACCTGCTGCCGCTGCCGGTCGAGGTGGCGGGCTTCACGTTGTCCGCCGCATGGCATCCGCGGCTGCATGCCGATGCGGCGCACGGCTGGCTGCGCGAGCAGCTGTTCGCGGTGGCGGCGTAGCGGCCGTGGCCCGATCCACGGCTGCGAAGCGCCGCGCTTCGTCCTCGCGCCCGGCAGCGGTCCGCTGGCCCGCACCCGCTCGCGATAAGATGCGCCCACTTGCCGGCGTATCCGGCAAGTGGCGGCGGCGCGCCACGCGATGACCCGGGGGCGGCCTGCCCGCAAAACCGCACCGGTTCGCCAACGGTGCGCAGGCCGCACGCGCGGCATCGTGCGGCGACACTGACGCAATCACGCGCTGTTCCTGCATCAAGAAAAATCACAACGACCGGGAGAACACTTGGAACTCGAAATAGAACGCGGACAGATACCCGTTGGCCAGGGGTGCTTCAGCTACGGAAGAATCCGGGGGTTGAGCCGCGCCCGCAATCCGGGCGGATTTCTGTATGTCCATGATTGCGGAGGCCGCCTCGATCTCATCGAGCAAGGCGTGGCAGCGTACTTCTCCCCCGGGGAGGTCATCGACGCGCTATACGTCAGCCACTTCGACGAGGACCACGTGGCAGGGCTGGAACACCTGCTTGCGCACCACCGGGTGCAGCGAGCCTTCATCCCGGTGCTGCACGACAACGCCCGCCTGTATTTTCTGGCGACCAATCTGGCGAAGGGCGCGCTGTCGGCAACGCTCGAGGCATTCATTCGCGACACCCGCGCGTGGCTCGTGCGGGCAGGCGTCGCGGAGGTCCGGGAGATCCCCGACGACCCCGACCCCGCCCGGCTGGATCCCGAAATCGTCGATCTGGATCGGGACGGCGGCGTCGATCACACGCCGCCCGCCCGTCCCGCCGCGGCGACCCTCAACCTGTCCGTGGGCGGCGGGAAACGCCCCTCGATGGCCATCTGGCAACTGAAGACTTTTTGCGCGATCGATCAGGACAAGCATTTCCGCACCAAGCTGGCTACTCACTTCCGCAAGCGCTTTCGAAGTGACGCCAAGGCGATCGAATGGCTGCTGAGCGGCGCCGTCGGCACGAAGCAGATCAAGGATTTCTTCGTCAAGGAATACGCCGGCGATCACAATCGCGTCTCCTTGTGCCTGTACAGCGGCCCGACGACGAAGCTGAACGACCGCTGGACCGTCGACACCACGCTCATCAGCTGGACATGGCTGACCGGAAAATCATCCCGCATGCGCGTCGGCTGGATGCATACGGCCGACTACCCTTTCCGCGTGAAGAAGCTCGCCCGGAAATTCACGACCTACTTCAAGCCTCAGCTGGACGACGTTTCCGTCTTCATGCTCTCTCACCACGGATCGGCGAGCGATTTCGACGAGACGCTGCTCGACCAGATGAAGCATGTCGAAATCGGGCTGGTGCCGGTAGGATCGAAGAAGCAGTACGGGCATCCCGACGACAACGCATTGGCCACGCTGCTGCGGCGTCGCATCGCGCCCGCGCTGGTCATGGACGAACGTTCCGATCGCTTCATCATGCATACCCGCCTGAGTCACCCTTGACGGGCGAACGGGGGCTCACCCGCTCCATACGCGCGCCCTTCCCGTCCGCCGCATTTCGGACCCGCGCCGCGTTCCCGTATGATGGGTCGCCGGCCGGTGCCGGCAGCACACCAGAAGGATCCGGAATGAAGAATCTGTCGCGAGCGGCCTCGCTCGCCCAGCAGGCCAACGAGGCCGCCGAAGCCGGCCGCGCCGACGACGCGCTGACGCTGTGGCAGCAGGCGGTCGAACACGATCCGGCACAGGCGGGCGGCGCGCTCGACCTGTCGCATCGGCTCGCGGACCGCGGCGCGGCATCGCAGGCGATCGCGCTGTGCGAACGCTGGGCGGCGGCCGAGCCCCATTCGGCGCTGCCCTGGATCCAGGCGGGGATCCTCGAGGCGAATCACCTGGCGGACAGCCAGCGCGCGATCGAGAGCTTCCATCGCGCGCTCGGCCGCGCCCCCCGGGACCACCGCGCGCATGCGGCGCTCGCGCAGCTCTACCTGTTCGCGCTCGAGCCCGCGCTGATGCGTTTTCACGCGACGCGCGCGCTCGCAGGCGCCGACCCCGCGAGCGCGCTGCAGATCCGCAGCCGCTACCTGTCCGACTACGCCGGCGCGGCCGCCGAAGGCCACGCGTGGCTCGCGAACCATCCCGACGACGTCGATGCGCTGCTGGCGGTCGGCAAGGCGCTCTACATGCAGCGCGAATTCGAGGCCGCGCGGCCGCTGTTCGAACGCGCGCTCGCGCTCGCGCCGTCGCGGGTCGACGCGATCGGCGCGCTCGGCGAACTGCGCGTGCTGCTCGGCGAGCGCGCCGCCGGCTGGCGGCAGCTCGAAGCGCTCGCGAACGATGCGCATCTCGGCGCCCGCTATCCCGGCCTCGCGCCGTTTCTCGACCGGAAATGGCGCGGCGAGCCGCTCGCGGGCAAGCGCATCGTGGTCGCGTACTACGCGGGGATCGGCGACAACCTGATGATGGCGCGCTACGCGCGCGACCTCAAGGCGGCCGGCGCGCACGTGACCTTCGCCTGCCGCCCGGAGCTGCTGCGGCTGCTGCACGACCTCGACGGCGCCGACGAGGTGAGCGCGACCTGGCTCATCGAACGCTGGGACACGTTCGACTACTGGGTATTCGACTATCTGCTGCCCGCCTATCTCGGCGCGCCCGACGGCGCGATTCCCGCCTATCCGGCCGGCTACCTGCGCGCACCCGACGACGCTCGGCTGCGCTGGGCCGCCGAGCTTGCCCCGCACGCCGGCGCGCTCAAGGTCGGGCTGTGCTGGTACAGCAGCCCGCACAACTTCAGCGGCATCGACCGCTTCATTCCCGCCGACGCGCTCGCGCCGCTCGCGCAACTGCCGGGCATCGACTGGTTCGCGCTGCAGAAGAACGGCGCGAACGACGCGCCCGCGATCCAGGCGGGCCTCGTCACGCGCGACTACACGCTTCGCTGGCGCGATTTCGCGGATACGGCCGGCTTCATCGACGCGCTGGATCTCGTGATCTCGATCGATTCGTCGCCGCTCCATCTCGCGGGCGCGCTCGGCAAGCCGGCCTGGGGGCTGCTGCCCGCCGCGCCGGAGTGGCGCTGGGGGCTCGCGGGCGACCGCTCGGACTGGTATCCGGGCATGCGGCTGTTCCGCCAGGACGTGCTGCACGACTGGCGCGCCGTCGTCGCGCAGGTCGGCGATGCGCTGCGCGCCCTGTTGCGGGAAACCGGCCGTCCGGCCTAGCGCCCGCTTCCGGCTCGCCGCCCGGCCGCGCGCGACACCGCCCGCCGGACAACGGGTGCGGCGCAGCATTTGCGCGGGCCGTTTGCGTCACAGGTTAAACTCTGGCCTTGCGCGATGCCCTGCCGGGCATCTGCGATCAATAGCAGCAGCGCCGCCCGCGCGGCACTGCCCCGGTCCATGGAGTACGTGTTGATGAGCGGCGGCGTCCCGCGTTCTGTCTTTCGTTTGCCGAATCCCGTCGTTACCGCGACCCCTGTCGTCCTCGCCACGCTGATGCTGTCGGGATGCGGTCTGCTGCACGCGCCGCAAGCGCCCGCGCCGATCACCGAAGCGGTCGCGGTGCCGGTCGAACCGGCCAGCGAGCCGGTGGCGGCGCCCGAGCCGGCCTCCGAGCCCGACGCATCCGATGCGGACGCGCAGAAGCGGCCGCGCCGCGAAGTCGTGCACCCGCGCAAGATCAAGCGCCCGCCCCCCGTCACGCCGCCGCCCGCCCCGCCGCCGCCGCCGTTGATCACGACTCGCGCGATCGATCGGGGCCAGGTGCATTCGCTGCTCGACAGCGAAGTGCAGAAGCGCGGCGGCAAGGTGATCGGCCGCGCGGTCGACATGGTCGCCGACGCGGCCGGCAAGCCGCGCGAGATGATCGTGAACCTGCAGGGCTTCATGGGCGTCGGCGACCGCAAGGTCAGCTTCCCGTGGAGCCTGTTCCGCTTCACGCCGGGCGGCCGGAGCGAGCCGATCACGCTCGACGTGCCGGCCGGCCAACTACCGGCAGCCGTCCGGCCGAGGACCGTGCCGCTCGCCGGCCCGGTGAGCGCGAACGCGGCGGCGTCGCGCATGCCGATCCTCGACACCGACGTCGAGCGCCCGAACGGCGCGAAGGTCGGCCGCGTGATCGACGTGCTGATCGATCGCGATGCGCAGCCTCAGGCCGTCGTGCTCGACGTGAGCGGAATGGTCAATCCCGACCGGCGCGCGATCGCCGCGAGCTGGTCGGCGCTGCGCTTCGCACCGAAGGACAAATCGCTGCGCGCGCTGCTCGATCTCAACGAAGCCCAGCTCAAGGCGTCGCCCGTCTACGCGAGCGACAAGCCGATCCTCGCGGTCTCGCCCGCCGCGCCCCCGCCCGCCCCGGCGTCCGCGCCGCCCGCCCCGGGTGCCAGCCGATGACGGTCCAGCAGGCGGTTAGCGCACGCAGTCTACGCGCTCTCGACTGGCTCAACTTCTTCGTCGCGAACGTACAGACCGGCTTCGGTCCGTTCATCGCGTCGTACCTTGCCTCGCACAAGTGGACCCAGGGCGAGATCGGCATGGTGCTGTCGATCGGCACGATCAGCGCGATGGTGAGCCAGGTGCCGGGCGGCGCCGCCGTCGATGCGCTGAAGAACAAGAAAGGCGCCGCCGCCTGGGCGATCGGCGCGATCATCCTGAGCGCGGTGCTGCTCGCGTCGAGCCCGACCATCGTGCCGGTGATCGCCGCCGAAGTGTTCCACGGCTTCGCGAGCTGCATGCTGGTGCCCGCGATGGCGGCGATCTCGTTCTCGCTCGTCGGCCGCGCGAATCTCGGCGACCGGCTCGGCCGCAACGCGCGCTGGGCGTCGATCGGCAGCGCGGTCGCGGCGGGGTTGATGGGGCTGTGCGGGGAATACGTGTCGGCGCGCGCGGTGTTCTGGCTGACGGCGGCGCTCGCGCTGCCCGCGCTGGTCGCGCTCAGCATGATCCAGCCGACCCACACGGTGGCCCTGCCGTCGCCGCTGCCGAAGCCGCGCCGCGACGACGAGGCGCGCGAGACGCTGCGCGAACTGCTGCGCGACAAGCGGATGCTGACGTTCGCCGCGTGCATCGTGCTGTTCCACCTGTCGAACGCGGCGATGCTGAACCTCGCCGCCGGCGAGGTGACGGCGGGCATGGGCGACAACGTGCAGCTCGTGATCGCCGCGTGCATCATCGTGCCGCAGGCGATCGTCGCGATGCTGTCGCCGTGGGTCGGGCGTTCCGCGCAGCGCTGGGGCCGCCGGCCGATCCTGCTGCTCGGGTTCTCCGCGCTGCCGATCCGCGCGCTGCTGTTCGCGGGCGTGAGCAGCCCCTACCTGCTCGTGCCGGTGCAGATGCTCGACGGCCTGAGCGCCGCGGTGTTCGGCGTGATGCTTCCGCTGATCGCGGCCGACGTCGCGGGCGGCAAGGGGCGCTACAACCTGTGCATCGGACTGTTCGGGCTCGCGGCAGGCGTCGGCGCGACCCTGAGCACCGCGCTCGCCGGCTTCGCCGCCGACCACTTCGGCAACGCGATCAGCTTCTTCGGCCTCGCCGGGGCGGGCGCGCTCGCGGTGCTGCTGGTGTGGGCGGCGATGCCGGAAACGCGCGACCTGCAGACGGACGACGGCACGGCGGGTTCGCCCGCCGAACCGGCGCAATAGCCCGGTGCGTCACGCCCGACGAGTCGACTCCGCATGGAAACCCTGAAAACCTTCAACGAGACCCGCCGCCAGATCCAGCAGGCCGTGTTCGACCTGTTCAAGGGCCTGTCGCTCAAGGAGCGCCTGCTGCAAGGCGTGCTGATGGCGCTGCAGGCCGTGATCGGCGCGAGCATCGCGTACGGGATCGGGCGGGCGCTGCATTCCGAGCAGGCGGTCTGGGCCGCGATCACCGCGATCGCGGTCACCCAGCACAACTACGCGGACACGATGAACCTGTCGCGCGACCAGTTCATCGGCGCGATGGTGGGCGGACTGCTGGGCTTCGCGGGCGCGGCGCTCGGCGGCGGCCATTACGTCGCGTATGCGATCACGATCGTCGTCGTGATCGTCTGCTGCTGGTGCCTGAATGTCGGCAGCGCGGCCCGGCTCGGCGCGATCACCGCGACGATCGTGCTGCTGTTCCCGGGCAACGGGCCGCTCTGGGACATCCCGCTCGTGCGGCTCGGCGAGGTGACGCTCGGCACCGTCTGCGCGGTGGCCGTCAGCTGGACGCTGTCGGTGATCGAGCGGCGCGGGTTCGCGAAACGCTGAAGCGGCGCGACAGAAAAAAACGGGCGCCGCGGCGCCCGTTCTGCAGGGGTCGGGCGACCGGCGCCCATGCGTCATGCGAGCCGCGTCACGGCCCGATCCGCAGCACGATGCCGCTCGAGATCTGCACCAGCAGGTAATCGCCGCCCACCCCGACCCAGTGATAGCCGCGCGGCGGCGGCGTCAGGCGATACGAGCGCCAGTCGTCGATCACGTACTGGCGGTCCCAGTACTCGCGCGGCAGCCGGTCGCCCCGGCGCCAGTCGCGGTGCTGCTCCTCGACACGCGGCGGCGGCGCGTCCGGACGATGCCCCGGGGGCGCCATCTCACCCCGCTCCGGCCGTCCATGCTCGTCACCCGGACCCGGACCGTACTGCTGCGCGAACGCAAGCGGCGATCCGAGCGTGGCTGCAACCAGTGAAGCCAGCAACACACGATGCATTCTCATCGATGATCTCCCGTGTCGAACCACCCCGCACCCTTTGCGAGGAGGTCCGACCAGACTAGCACAGCCGGGTGTCGGCGGACATTTCGCCGGCGGGCGGGCGCCCGCCGCGCGACGTTACGCCGCCTGCTGCTGGTACTGGATCCGATGCAGGTGCGCGTACAGACCGCCCAGCTGCAGCAGCACATCGTGGCTGCCCTCTTCGGCGATCCGGCCGCCCTCGAGCACGAGAATCCGGTCGGCGCGCTCGATGGTCGACAGCCGGTGCGCGATCACGAGCGTCGTGCGGCCTTCCATCAGCCGCTCGAGCGCGGCCTGCACGTGGCGCTCGGACTCCGAATCGAGCGCCGACGTCGCCTCGTCGAGGATCAGGATCGGCGCGTCCTTGTAGATCGCCCGGGCGATCGCGAGGCGCTGCCGCTGGCCGCCCGACAGGCGCATGCCGTTGCCGCCGACCAGCGTATCGAGGCCGTTCGGCATCGCCGCCACCGTGTCCGCCAGATTGGCCGCCTCGAGCGCCGCCTGCACGCGTGCGCGGTCCGGCGTATGCCCGTATGCGACGTTCGCCGCGATCGTGTCGTTGAACAGCACGACGTCCTGACTCACCATCGCCATCTGGCTGCGCAGCGCGTGCACGTCGAACTCGTTGATCGGCACGCCGTCGAGCAGGATCGCGCCGCCCGTCGGATCGAAGAAGCGCGGCAGCAGGTTCACCAGCGTCGTCTTGCCGCTGCCGGACGGGCCGGCCAGCGCGATCATCTCGCCCGGCGCGACCTTGAACGAAATCCGGTCGAGCGTGGGCCGCTCGGTCGCGCCGTAGTCGAACGACACGCTGCGGAACTCGATCTCGCCGCGCGCCTGCGCGAGCGGACGGCCGCCGCCCTTCGGCTCGACCGGTTCGTCGATCAGCCCGAAAATCAGTTCGGCCGCGGTCATCCCGCGCTGCAGCGGCTGATTGACGTCGATCAGGTGCTTGAGCGGCGAGATCACCAGCAGCATCGACGTGACGAACGCGACGAAGCCGCCGACCGTCGTCTGGTCGCTGGTCGACTGCACGACCGCGATCGTGATCACGACCGCGAGCGCGATCGACGCGAGGAACTGCGTGAGCGGCTGCGCGAGCCCGCCCGACACCGCCATGCGCATCGCGTAGCCGCGCAGGCGCTTGCTCATCTCGGTGAAGCGATTGAGCTCGTACGGCTCGCCGTTGTGGACCTTGACCACCTTGTAGCCGGCCACCGTCTCCTCGACGATGTACGACAGTTCGTTCGTCAGCGTCTGGTGCTCGCGGTTCAGGCGGCGCAGCCGGCGGTTGATCTTGCTGACGAGCCAGCCGATGCCGGGCAGGATCACCGCGACGATCAGCGTCAGTCGCCAATTCAGGTAAAACAGGTAACCGAGCAGGAAGATCACCGTCAGCGAATCGCGCACCAGCGTGATCATCACGCCCGTCAGCACGGCGAGAATCTGGTTGACCTCGAACACCACCGCATTGATCACGGTGCTCGCGGTCTCGCGCTGGAAGAACGACGCGCTGGTGTGGATCAGGCGGTCGAACATCTTGAGCCGCAGTTGCAGCAGGATGCGGTTCGATACGTAGTTGAGCAGGTAGTTGGAGGCGTACTGCGCGACGCCGCGCACCAGCGCGAGGCCGATCACCGCGGCGGGCACGTACCATTTCGCGAGGTCGCTGCCGCGCGAGCCGAAGCCATGGTCGAGCAGCGGCTTGAGAAGCGCCGGGATCCCGGCCTCCGTCGCGGCGACCACGCCCATCGTGACGACCGCGAGCACGATCGCGCCGAGCAACGGCTTGATGTACGGCCACAGGCGCCGCAGTACCGATCGCGGCGACGTGCCGGCCGGGTCCATCGATTTGCGTAGAGTGTTCTGGGTTTCCAAGACGATCCTTCCAATGCCGCAGCCGGACCACGGCGATCGCACCGGGCGGCCTCCGGCCACAGACGGCGGCATGCATGCCGAAAAGGCGAAACATTATAGCCGCACCGCTCCCGCGGCACCGCGCGCCGCCCGAGGCGCCGCAGGTATACTCGCGCTCTGTTCCATTGCACGCCTCTTACGACTTCATGGCAGACCCCACTCTCGGCGTCGCGCTGATCGCCCACAACGCCGCCGCGCGGCTCGCCCAGTGCCTCGCCGCGCTGTCGTTCGCCGACGCGATCGTCGTCGTCGACGGCGGCAGCAGCGACGACACCGTTGCGATCGCGCGGGCGCACGGCGCGCGCGTGATCGTCGCGCCCGACTGGCCTGGCTTCGGTCCGCAGAAGAACCGTGCGCTGGCGGCGCTCGACACCGACTGGATCCTGTCGATCGACACCGACGAGATCGTGTCGTCGGAGCTGGCCGGCTCGATCCGCGCGGCGCTCGCTGCGCCGGACGCCGCCGTCTATGCGCTCGACCGCCTGTCGAGCTTTTGCGGCCGGTGGGTGCATCACAGCGGCTGGTATCCGGACTGGGTGCCGCGGCTGTTCAAGCGCGGCGCCGCGCGGTTTTCCGACGACCTCGTGCACGAGCGGCTGGTGTTCGACGGACCGGCGCGGCGGCTCGGCGGCAAGCTGATGCACTATTCCTATGAAGATTTCGAAACGGTGCTGCGCAAGCTCGACGCCTATTCGAGCGCCGGCGCCCGCCAGCGCCGCGCGGCGGGCCAGCGCGGCGGTTTCGGCAAGGCCGTCGGCCGCGGCGCCTGGGCATTCGTTCGCACCTACCTGCTGCGGCGCGGCTTCCTCGACGGCCGGGCGGGCTTCATGATCGCCGTGTTCAACGCGGAAACCGTCTACTACCGCTTCCTGAAGCTCGGCGAACCGCGCGACGGCGCGTAACGCCCGCCCCCGCCCACCCTCGGCCGAATCGCGCGGCCCCGCCGACGCGCGACGGTACAATGCGGGCCACTCCGTCGCGCGACCGGCGTCGCGAACCGCGTGACCCGCCCTTGCGGCATTCCCAAGACTCGAGCCCGATCGCCATGTTCTCCATCATCATCCCGACCTGGAACAACCTTCCCTATCTGAAGCTCGTCGTCGCAAGCCTGCGCGAGCATTCCAGGCACGCCCACCAGATCATCGTGCACGTGAACGACGGGTCGGACGGCACGCTGGACTGGGTCCGCGGCGAGGGCATCGAACACACCGCGTCGCCCGGCAACATCGGCATCTGCCACGCCGTGAACCTGGCCGCCGCGCGCGCGACCCGCGACTACATCGTCTACATGAACGACGACATGTACTGCTGCCCGGGCTGGGACACGGCGCTCGAAGCACGTATCGCGCGGATGCCGACCGACCTGTTCATGCTGTCCGGCACGATGATCGAGCCCGTCGACACCGGCAATCCGTGCGTGGTCGTGCGCGACTTCGGCCGCGACGCGCACCTGCTCGACACGGCCGGCCTGGTCGGCTCGGTCGACACGCTGAAGCGCGCCGACTGGCTCGGCGCGACCTGGCCGCCGACCCTCGTCCATCGCGACTGGTGGCACCGGGTGGGCGGCTACAGCAGCGAACTGAGCCCGGGCATGAGCAGCGACAACGATTTCTCGATGAAGATGTGGGATGCCGGCTGCCGGATCTTCCTCGGCGCGGGCGACAGCCTCGTCTATCACTTCCAGCAGAAAAGCACCGGCAAGGTCGTGAAGAACAACGGCCGCAAGCAGTTCCTCAACAAATGGGGCATGACCCAGGCCACCTTCGACCGCTTCTACCTGCATCGCGGCGAGCCGGCCGGCGCGACGCTCGCGCTCGCGGAGCCGACGGCCGACGGCCGGCTGAAGCGGGCGCTGCTGCGCTCGCGCATCAAGCGCGCGTTCGGCTGAGCGTGCGCCGCGCCCAATTGGCGCGACGGCCTGCGCGCATCACGTATACTTCGCCGTCGACCGTCGCGGTGAGCGCCGCCGCACACGGATGCGACCCCGTCGGCGCTGGACGCGCCGGCCCTTCACACCACTCGCCGAATCCTTCCCGATGCAATCCGTTTCGCAAACCGTGACGCGACGCCTGAGCGTCGCCCGCATCTTCGCCATCATCGCGCTGTGCATGGTGCCGGTGTCCACCGCGCTCACCAACGTGTTCTGCGCACTCTTCGCCGTCGCGCTGCTGAGCGCGCCGGAATTCTGGCGCAACCTGTCGTCGCTCATCCGCCATCGTTCGTCGCTCGCCGCGCTGCTGCTGATCGGCGCGCTCGCGCTCAGCGTGTCCTACACGGTGATGATCCCCAAATCGATCGCGTGGGAATGGGTCGCCAAGTACGACAAAGTGCTGCTGCTGCCGTTCGCGGTGATCGCGTTCAAGGATTCGAACCCCAACTGGTCCGCCATCGCGCGCTGGAGCTGGTTCGCGACGCTGTGCGTGATCCTGCTGCTGTCGACCACCAACTACCTCGGACTCACCGCGATCGGGCCGGCGCACAAGATCGAGCTGCCGCTGTCGCGTGCGTGGGTCTTCAAGAACCACATCGCCGCGGGCATGTTCGGCGCGCTGCTGTTCTACCAGGCCGCCGACCTGATGCTCGCCGCCCGCACGAACGCCGCGCGGCTTTGCTTCGCCGCGATCGGCGCGCTCGCGCTGCTGAACGTATTCGTGATGCTGCAGGGACGCACCGGGCAGTTGATCGCCATCGCGCTCGCGCTGGTCGTCGCGCTGCGCTTCATCCTGGTCCAGCGCAAGCAGGCGCCGGTGCGCGCCGCGCTGACCGCGGGCGTACTGGTGGCCGGCGTGGCCGCGCTGGTGATCGTCGCCTGCACGATGCACGGCGGCCGGCTGATGAAGGTGACGACGGAAGTGCGCCAGTACCAGCAGACCGACGCGGTGACGTCGACCGGCCTGCGCCTCGAGTGGTACCGCAAGGGCCTCGATCTGTACGCGCAGCGTCCGGTCCTCGGCTATGGCGCGGGCGGCCTCCAGTTCGAATTCGCGAAGCTGACGGAAGGCCGGACCAAGGCCGAAGGCCAGGCCACGTCGAACCCGCACAACGAATATCTGCTGATGGCCGTGCAGCTCGGCACGGTGGGCGTACTGCTGTTCGTGAACCTGCTCGTGCAGATCCTGCGCGACAGCCGGTCGCTCGACGCCCGCTCGCGACATCTGCTGCTTGCCTGGCTCGCGATCTTCGCGATCGGCAGTTTGGCCAATTCGCTGCTGCTGGATTTCGCCGAAGGGCATTTGCTGGTGCTGCTCGCGGGCATCCTGCTTGGCTGCGGCTATCGCTCCGCGCCCGCGTCCGCGCAACGGCCGGCCGCGCTGCGCGGTTGACGCGCAAGGGACGACGGACCGCCGCGCTCGAGCGGACCGCGGTTCGCTCTATCGGCGGCCGCACCCCGTCAGCCGGCGCGCGGCGGGCGCGCGAGCGCCGAGGTATCGATCGTCGCTGAAGCCGCCGCGGCCGCGGCGGAGGGCGGCAGCCCGAGCATCTCGGCCGCCGCGCCGATCACCCTCCCGACGCCGAGATTGACCAGACAGTCGCTGCGGCTGTCGACATGCCGCTCGCATCCCTCATGCCGGCACGGCACGCACGCCGCCTCGCCCTGCAGCAGACAGACATTCCCATGCCGTCCGGAGCCGCGCAGCGGCCACGGATTGAGGTCGGCCGGCCAATGCTGCGGCCACGGTCCCCAGCGCACCGGGTCCGACGGCCCGAACAGCGCGATGGTCGGCGTTCCGGTCGCGGCGGCGACATGGGTCGCGCCCGTGTCGGGGCCGACGAACAGCCGCGCGCGCCGCACCAGCTCCGCGCTCTCGCCGAAGCTCAGCCGGCCGACCAGATTCAGCACGTCGCCGCCGGCGCCCGCCGCGACCCGCTCCGCGTAGTCGCGCTCGCCGGCCGCGGGCCCGCCGCTCAGCGCGATCGCGTAACCCTGCGCGCGCAGCCAGCCGATCAGCGCGATCCAGCCGTCGCTGCGCCACTGCTTGTACGCATACATCGGATACGGATGCAGCACGACGAGCGGCCGCCCAGCGGCCAGGGCGGGCGAGCCGGCAAGCAAGGCGTCGAAGCGCGCGCGCCGGGCGGGATCGTCGCCGATGCCGGGCGCGACCACCTCGGCGACCGGCGGGATGCCGATCACGGGCGCGAGCGCGAGCGTGCTGACGACAGTGTGGGCGGACTCGTGATGGTTGATCGCGATGCCGTTCAGCATCAGGCGCGTCCACCAGCTCACCCGGTTCGGATCGACGAGGCCGACGCGCCGGCGCCCGGCGAACCATGCGTAAAAGCGCGGCCGGTCCGAGCTGAGCGCAGCGCACGCCAGATCGTAGCGGCGCCACAAACGGGCCGCGTCGCGCAACCGCTCGCCGAACTTCGCCCGCTGCGCGACGACGATCACCCTGCGCAGATCCGGATTGCCTTCGAGCACCCCTTCCGTACCGCGAAACACCAGCATGTCGATCTGCGCGTCCGGCCAGCGCGCCTTCAGCGAGCGGACGATCGGCGTGGTGAGCAGCACGTCGCCGATCCGGCGGGTGCTGACGACCAGGATCGTGCGCGGCGGGCGGTGGTCGGGAAAGAGAGCGGCCAAGGGCATGTCCGTATAGCTGGCTGATGGGCTGGCAATGTACTCGATTCCGCCGCGCCGCGTGACGGCGCACGCGGCGGCGGCGCATCACTCAATAAGCGATCTCGACCACGCTGCCGTCGAACGCGTCGCGCAGATCGGCGAGCAGCGTATCGCTCGGCTTCACGCGCCACGCATCGCTCAGGCGCATTTCGCCCTGTGCGCGCGCGTTGCGGTACGCGATCTGCACCGCGAGCCCGTTCGGCAGCGGCGGCTGGGGCCGCCGGCCGCCGTCGCGGCCGCCGCGCGGCGCGGGCGCCTCGACCGCTGGCGCGGCATCGGTCTTTGCCGCGTGCGCGTCGAGCACGCGACGCAGCGCCAGCGCGTCCGCGTTGCCGTTGACCGTCAGTCGCACCGCCTGCGCGTAGCGGCTGCGGGCGCGCTCCAGATCCATCACGGTGTCGGACGTGAAGCGGATGCCGCCCGTGAACGCGTCGTTGCGCGCCTGCCCCTGCACGATCAGCAGTTCGTCTTCCTTGAACAGCGCGCGGTTGGCCTCGAACTGCTCGTTGAAGATCGTGATCTCGCACTGGCCGGTGCCGTCGTCGAGCAGCGCGATCAGCATCTTGCCGCGCTGGGTCATCTGCGTGCGCAGCGACGCGATCACGCCGGCCACCAGCTTGTCGCGGCCCTCCTTCAGCTCGCCGAGCTTCTGCCGCGCGAAGCGGCGCACCTCGTCCCGATACGCATCGAACAGGTGGCCGGACAGGTAGAAGCCGAGCGCGCCCTTCTCTTCCTGCAGGCGCCGCTTGTCGTCCCATGCCGGCTCGTCGAGCAGTTCGTGCCGATGTTCGGATTCCGCCCCCATGTCGAACAGGCCGGCCTGCAGCGCGTTGGCCGCCGCCTGTTCGGCCGCCTCCATCGCGAGCGGCACCGATGCGAGCAGCTGCGCGCGGTTCGCATGGATCGAATCGAACGCGCCCGCGCGGATCAGCGCCTCGACCGTGCGGCGGTTCACGACCCGCCGGTCGATCCGTTCGCAGAAATCGAACAGGTCGGTGAAGCGTTTTTCCTCACGCGCGCGCAGGATTTCCTCGATCGCGTTCTGGCCGCTGCCCTTCACCGCGCCGAGCCCGTAGCGAATCGTCCGCGAACGCTTGCCGTCCGCCTCGGCGACCGGCTCGAACCGGTAGTGCGACTGGTTGATATCGGGCGGCAGCACGGCCAGGTTGTTCGTCACGCAGTCGTCGAACAGGATCTTCACCTTGTCGGTGTCGTCCATCGCGAGCGTCATGTTGGCCGCCATGAATTCGGCCGGATGGTGCGCCTTCAGCCAAGCGGTGTGATACGCGAGCAACGCGTACGCGGCGGCGTGCGACTTGTTGAAGCCGTAGCCCGCGAACTTCTCCATCAGGTCGAAGATCTCGTCGGCCTTCTCGCCCGTCAGCCCGTTCTTCGCGGCGCCCTCGCGGAACAGCTCGCGGTGCTTCGCCATTTCCTCGGGCTTCTTCTTACCCATCGCGCGGCGCAGCAGGTCGGCGCCGCCGAGCGAGTACCCGCCGATGATCTGCGCCATCTGCATCACCTGCTCCTGGTAGACCATGATGCCGTAGGTCTCTTTCAGGATCGGCTCGACGCGCGGATCGGGGTACTCGGTCCTCTCGCGGCCGTGCTTGCGCGCGCAGAAGCTCGGGATCAGGTCCATCGGGCCCGGCCGGTACAACGCGACCAGCGCGATGATGTCCTCGAAGCGGTCGGGCTGGGCGTCCTTCAGCATGCCCTGCATGCCGCGGCTTTCCAGCTGGAAGATGGCGACCGTGTTCGCCTTCTTGAGCATCTGGAACGACGCCGGATCGTCGAGCGGCACCTGCGCGAGCGACCAGTCCGCCTTCGACGGATCGAGGCGGCGGATGTAGCGCTCGGCCCAGTCGAGAATGGTCAGGGTCGTGAGACCCAGAAAGTCGAATTTCACGAGGCCGACGGCTTCGACGTCGTCCTTGTCGTACTGGCTGACGACGCCGCCGTCGTCGCCCTGCGTGTACAGCGGGCAGAAATCGGTGAGCTTGCCGGGCGCGATCAGCACCCCGCCCGCGTGCATGCCGACGTTGCGGGTCAAGCCTTCGACGCGCTGCGCGAGATCGAGCAGCTGATGGACCTCGTCCTCGTTGTCGTAACGCTCCTGCAGCAGCGGCTCTTCCTTCATCGCGTCGGCGATCGTCACGTGCTTGCCGGGCTTGAACGGAATCAGCTTCGCGACGCCGTCCGTGAACATGTAGCCGAGGTCGAGCACGCGGCCGATGTCGCGCACGGCCGCCTTCGCGGCCATCGTGCCGAACGTGGCGATCTGCGACACCGCATCCGCGCCGTACTTCTCCTTCACGTACTGGATCACGCGATCGCGGCCGTGCTGGCAGAAGTCGATGTCGAAGTCGGGCATCGACACCCGCTCCGGATTCAGGAAACGCTCGAACAGCAGGTTGTAGCGCAGCGGATCGAGATCGGTGACGCCGAGCGCGTAGGCGACGAGCGAGCCCGCGCCCGAGCCGCGGCCCGGCCCGACCGGCACGCCGTTGTTCTTCGCCCAGTTGATGAAGTCCGCGACGATCAGGAAGTAGCCCGGAAAGCCCATCTTCGTGATCGTGCCGCACTCGAATTCGAGGCGCTGGTAGTAGGTGTCGCGCTGCCGATCGCGCTCCGCCGTGTCCGGATACAGCTGTTCGAGACGCTTCTCGAGCCCCTCCTTCGACAGCTGCACCAGGTAGTCGTCGAGCGACATGCCGTCGGGCGTCGGGAACAGCGGCAGCTTCGGCTTGCCCAGCTCGAGCGTGAGGTTGCAGCGCTTCGCGATCTCGACCGTATTGGCGAGCGCCGACGGCAGATCGGCGAACAGCGCCGCCATGTCGTCCTGGGTACGGAAGAACTGGTCGGTCGTGAAGCGCTTCTGGCGGCGCGGATTCGCGAGGATGTCGCCCTCGGAAATGCACACGCGCGCCTCGTGCGCGGTGAAATCGTCGTCGATCATGAACTGCAGCGGGTGCGTCGCGACGACCGGCAGCTTCAGTTCGGCGGCAAGCGTCACCGCCTGCTGGATGTACGCCTCGGCGCCCGGCTGGCCATAGCGCTGCAGTTCGATATAGAAACCGCCGGTAAACAGCCGCGACCAGCGCTGCGCATGCCGGCGCGCGGCCTCGTCGTTGCCGGCCGCGAACGCGAGGCCGATGTCGCCGTGCTGCGCGCCGGACAGCGCGAGCAGGCCCTCGGCCAGTTCGGTCTCGAGCCACTGCGGATCGAGTTCGGCGCGGCCCCGGTACTGGTTCGTGAGCCACGCCTTCGACAGCAGCTCGCACAGATTCAGGTAGCCGCGCTTGTCCCTGACGAGCAGCAGCAGCCGCGACGGCTTGTCGCGATCGTCGGGATTGGCGATCCAGACATCGCAGCCGGCGATCGGCTTGATGCCCTTGCCGCGGGCTTCCTGGTAGAAACGGACGAGGCCGAACGCGTTGCCGAGATCGGTGAGGGCGAGCGCGCCCTGACCGTCCGCGGCGGCCGCCTTGACGACGTCGTCGAGGCGCACGATGCCGTCGGCAATCGAGAATTCGGAGTGAACGCGGAGATGGACGAAACGGGGATCTGACATGGGCGCTATTGTAGCCGCGTCGCCGCCGGCCCATGGTCGAAGCCGCCCAAAAAATTGCCGCGCCGGCCGCCGCGGCGACCGGCCGCGGCCCGCCCGAACAGCCGACCAGGAACAACCCGGGCGTTTGCGGGATAATGGCGGTTTCCGTTCTCCACGCTCCGGCTCCGTCCGCCCAGGCTTCGCACCCCTTTTATGCGAATCGTCGGCGACGCGGCCGCCGCCGCTTTATCGTCCGATCATCATGAGCATCGTCAATCTCGCCGCCTATCACTTCGTGTCGATCGACACGACCGAACAATGGCGGCCGCTCGTCACCGCGCGCTGCAACGAACTCGGGCTGCGCGGCACCATCCTGCTCGCGCCCGAGGGCATCAATCTGTTCGTCGCGGGCCCGCGCGACGCCACCGATGCGTTCATCGGCTACCTGCGCCGCGATCCGCTGTTCGAAGGCAAGTTCGCGACCCTGCAGTTCAAGGAAAGCCTGTCCGACACGCAGCCGTTTCGACGGATGCTCGTGCGCCTCAAGCGCGAGATCATCACGATGAAAAAGCCCGCGATCAAGCCCGAGCTGGGCCGCGCGCCGTCGGTCGACGCGCGCACCCTGAAGGCGTGGCTCGACCGCGGCCACGACGACGCGGGCCGGCCGGTCGTGATGCTCGACACGCGCAACGCGTTCGAGGTCGACGTCGGCACCTTCGACCACGCGCTCGACTACCGGATCGACAAGTTCAGCGAATTTCCCGGCGTGATCGAGGCCAACCGCGCCGATCTCGAAGGCAAGACCGTGGTGTCGTTCTGCACCGGCGGCATCCGCTGCGAGAAAGCCGCGATCCACATGAAGGACGTCGGCATCGATCACGTCTATCAGCTCGAAGGCGGCATCCTCAAGTACTTCGAGGAAGTGGGCGGCGCGCATTATCACGGCGACTGCTTCGTGTTCGACTACCGCACCGCGCTCAACCCGCGGCTCGAGCCGACGGCCGACATCACCTGCTTCGCGTGCCGGTCGGTCGTATCGGCGGCGGATCAGCGCTCGCCGCACTACGTGTCGGGCGCGTCGTGTCCCGCGTGCCATCCGGACGCGCCCCGGCGGCCCGGCGCCGACGTCGGCGCGGCCAGCGCCGTCTAACGCCCGCCGCATGGCCGCCGGCTATCGCGGACGCTTCGCGCCTTCGCCCACCGGAGCGCTGCATATCGGTTCGCTGGTCGGCGCGCTCGCGAGCTGGCTCGACGCCCGCGCGCATCGCGGCGCGTGGCTCGTGCGGATCGAGGACATCGACGGCCCGCGCACCGTGCCGGGCGCCGCCGACGCGATCCTCGCGACGCTCGCGCGCTTCGGCCTCGTCCCCGACGAGCCGGTGCTGTGGCAAAGCACCCGCGGCGCGCGCTACGCGGCAGCGCTCGACGGGTTGATCGCGGCGGGGTTCGTCTACCCGTGCGGCTGCACGCGCAAGGAGATCGCCGATTCGCTGCGCACCGCGCACGAACGGCACACCACGCTCGCGTACCCCGGCACCTGCCGCGGCGGGCTGCATGGCAAGCCCGCGCGCGCGTGGCGGCTGCGGGTGCCGGACGGCGCGGCGGCGCGCGTCGCGTTCGACGATCGCTGGCAAGGCCGGCAAGTCCAGGATCTCTCGACCGAAGTCGGCGACTTCGTGCTGAAGCGCGCGGACGGCCAATGGGCGTATCAGCTCGCGGTCGTGGTCGACGATGGCGACGCGGGCATCACGCACGTGGTGCGCGGCGCCGACCTGCTCGACTCGACCGCGCGCCAGATCCGCCTGCAGCACTGCCTCGGCCTGCCGGTGCCGGCCTATCTGCACGTGCCGGTCGTGGTCGACGCCCATGGCGAGAAACTCAGCAAGCAGACGGGCGCCGCCGCGCTCGATGCGCAAGCGCCGCTGGCCGCGCTCGCCGAGGCGGCCGGCCATCTCGGTCTCACGCTCGATGCCGGCACGCACGCGTCGCTCGACGCGTTCCTCGCGGCGGCCACGGCCGCGTGGTCCGTCCGCTTCGGCCCCGATGCCCGGTAGCCGGCTACCGAACAAGCTGCCTTGAAGGGCCACCCTATCCGAGGGACTTTTTACCCGTGACTCGCATCATGCGGCGGCATACCGCGCGTTCGGGAGGCCGATCGTTCGATCGTTTTGGACACCGGGCTCCCGGCATGTTTCTCGACATCCCGCCAGGGACGGTATGCGCCTGCGAATGGGTACTGGCCCCTTCTCGAGGACAAACGACGACCGGGTATCGCAACCCCGCGGCAACGTCCGTTCCCCTGCCTCAAATGGGGTGGGCTCTTGCCCGGCGGAACACCCCGCCCACTCGACCATCGTCGCCCGCCCAGCGCGACGTCTCAGGCGGCCAACTGCATCGATGCGAGGCCGTTCAGCGTCCAGCGCACCGATTTGGCATTCGAGCCGCGCGAAACGCAACGCGCGACGCCACGGCGACACGCCGTCGATCCGGCACCCGATAACGAAACGGCCGGACCAGCGCAAGCCGGTCCGGCCGTTTCGTTATCGGGCATGCAGCGGAGCGGGTACAAGCACTCGCCATCGCCGTGCCCATCGTCCCGCCAGCAGCGGGACGCGTCTATCGTTCGGGTTCGCCGCCCGTCAGGACGACGTCTTGCGCGGCATCCCGAAACCGCCCAGCAGCGCGGCGAGCGGCTGCTTCGACCCCTTCTTCTCCGGCTGAGCGGCCACCGGCTCTTCCGGCTGGCGCGCGGACGGCGACGGCTCGTACGGCTTCATGAAGAACTCGTCGACCGGCGCTTCCCGGCGGTGGTGGTGCGAACGCTCGCTGCCCGGGCCCCGCCGATTCGCGCCGCCTCGATGCTCGTCGCGCTCGCGCCGGCCACGATGGTCGCCCCGCTCGCCTCGCTCCTCGTGACGCGGGCGTACCGGCGCATCGAGCGCGAGCGGCTCCAGCGCCAGCGGCCGCTTGATCAGCTTCTCGATGTCGGCCAGCTGCTTGCGTTCGTTCGGGCTGCAGAGCGACAGAGCGTCGCCCGACGCGCCCGCGCGGCCGGTACGGCCGATCCGGTGCACATAGTCTTCCGCGCTGAACGGCAGGTCGAAGTTGATGACGGCCGGCAGCTCGGCGATGTCGAGGCCGCGCGCGGCCACGTCGGTCGCGACCAGCGCCTCGATCTCGCCGCGCTTGAACGCGTCGAGCGCCTGCATCCGCTCGTTCTGCGTGCGGTCGCCGTGAATCGCGGTGGCGACCACGCCGTCCCGCTCGAGCTGGCGCGCGAGGCGGCTCGCGCCGATCTTGCTGTTGCAGAACACGATCACCTGCTTGAGCGCGCGGCTGCGGATCAGCTTGACGACGGCCGCCTGCTTGTCGCCCTCGGCAACGTCGTAGACGACCTGCGTGACGTTGGTCGCGGTCGCGTTGCTGCGCGCGACTTCGATGGTCTGCGGATTGCGCAGATAGGTGGACGCGAGCTTCTTGATTTCCGGCGAGAAGGTGGCCGAGAACAGCAGCGTCTGGCGCTCCTTCGGCAGCAGGTTCAGGATGCGCTGCAGGTCCGGCAGAAAGCCCATGTCGAGCATCCGGTCCGCCTCGTCGAGCACCAGCATCTGCACCTGGCCGAGATGGGCGGTTTTCTGCTGCACGTGGTCGAGCAGGCGGCCCGGCGTCGCGATCAGGATCTCGACGCCGCGGCGCAGTTCGGCCATCTGCGGGTTCATGTCGACGCCGCCGAACACCACCGCGCTGCGCAGCGGCGTGTGCTTCGCATACGCGTGCACGTTCGCGGCGACCTGGTCGGCGAGTTCGCGGGTCGGCGTGAGGATCAGCGCCCGCACCGGGTGACGGGCGGGCGACGCGCTGGTACTCGCCTGCGGCAGCAGCCGCTGGATGATCGGCAGCGAGAAGCTCGCGGTCTTGCCGGTCCCGGTCTGCGCGGCGCCCATCACGTCGCGGCCGGACAGCACGACCGGAATCGCCTTCGCCTGGATCGGCGTCGGCGTGGTATAGCCCTGCTCCACAATGGCTTTCAGAATATCGGCGGCAAGACCGAATTGGTCGAAAGTTGCGTCGACAGGCGTGGCAGCAGAATCGGACATGGTGGCGTTTCGCTCAAAAGGCGCGGCGGGACATCAGGCGCGTAGCGGACTCGATCGCGAGGCCGGCTGCGCAAACACAACATCGGAATGAAGGCGGAGCCGCGGCGCGCCGCGCGGCGCCGCCGGGCACTCGCGGCCCTGGGGCCGAGCACGAGGCTCCGTCCGGCGGGTGTGCCGGCAGAAAGGGCAGCATTGTAACACTGCCCGGCGCGGCACCCATGACAGCAGGATGAACATGCGGTCCGGCTCCGTCGGACGGGCCGGACCGCCGCGCCGGCGGGCGATCAGCCCGGCTTCTTTTTCTTCTGGATCTCGACGCAGTCGGCAAGCAGCGGCGGGGCCTTCTCGTCGGCGATCTCGTCGTACAGATTGGCGTCGCGCCCCTTGGTCCACCACGTGTAGCGGCCCGCCTGGTACTTCGCGCCCGATGCGGACACGGTATCGACGAACAGCAGCCGCTGGCCGTTCACCGGCACGAGCGCGAAGCTCTGGCCGTTGCCGGCGAGCCAGTACGACACCCGCACCGGCGGCTTCTGGTTCGCGCATTGGTAGGCGACGTTCTGGCGGGCATCCGCGTCGATTTCCTCGACGGTCAGCTGCGCCGCGTATGCGGCGAATCCGGCCAGCAGCCCGGCCGTGCCCAATGCGGCAATGACGTGTTTCTTCATGCGTTGGCGGTTCCTGATGAGACAGTGAATGGACGGCGCGCACGACCGGCGCGGAGAATTCAGGGATCGATGACGGTGGCGCACGCGTCGGTCGGCGCGGCCGCGACGTGGCCGACGACCGGGACCACCTTGAGCCCCGCCGATGCGATCCGGCACGGCGCCGCGGCGAGGCCGCAGCCCGACGCCGACAGACTCAGCGCGGCAATCAGCAACCATTTCATGACCTGCTCCCAAAGCGTGCCCCGGCGACACGCCGGATGCAGTGCGCTACCGCGCTCAATGCGCCGAAACCGGCCGCACCGCGGCGGCGGCCCGCTTCGCGCGCGTGCGGGCCTCGTCGATATCGGCGCCGGTGGCGAGCGCGACGCCCATCCGGCGCTTGACGAAGCTCTCGGGCTTGCCGAACAGCCGCAGATCCGCGCCCGGCACGGCCAGCGCGTCGCGCACCCCTTCGAACGCGATGCCGGCTTCGTCGAGGCCGCCGTAGATCACCGCCGACGCGGCCGGCGCCGACAGCGACGGATCGACCGGCAGGCCGAGGATCGCGCGCGCATGCAGCTCGAACTCCGACTGACGCTGCGACGCGAGCGTGACGAGCCCCGTATCGTGCGGACGCGGGCTCACTTCCGAGAACCAGACCTCGTCGCCGCGCACGAACAGCTCGACGCCGAACAGGCCGCGGCCGCCCAGCGCCGTCGTGACCCGGTGCGCGATGTCGCGCGAACGTTCCAGCGCGAGTGCGTTCATCGGCTGCGGCTGCCACGACTCGACGTAGTCGCCCGCGACCTGCACGTGCCCGACCGGGTCGCAGAAATAGGTACGGGTGTCTCCGCTCGCCGGATCGATCGCGCGCACCGTGAGCTGGGTGATCTCGTAGTCGAAGTTCACGAAGCCCTCGACGATCACGCGGCCGTGGTTCACGCGGCCGCCATCGAGCGCGTACCGCCATGCGGCATCGAGATCGGCATCGCCCTTCACGACCGACTGGCCCTTGCCCGACGACGACATCACCGGCTTCACGACGCACGGGAAACCGATCCGGCCGACCGCCGCCTTGAATTCGTCGAACGACTGCGCGAACGCGTACGGCGACGTCGGCAACCCGAGCTCCTCGGCGGCGAGGCGACGGATGCCCTCGCGATTCATCGTCAATTGCGTGGCGCGCGCGGTCGGGATCACCTCGGCGACGCCGGCGGCTTCGATCGCGGCCAGCGCGTCGGTCGCGATCGCCTCGATTTCCGGCACGATCAGGTGCGGACGCTCCGCCTCGACCAGCGCGCGCAGCGCGTTCGCATCCGTCATGTCGATGACGTGCGAGCGATGCGCGACCTGGTGGCCCGGCGCATTCGGATAGCGATCGACGGCGATCACTTCGACGCCGAGGCGCTGCAATGCAATGATGACTTCCTTGCCCAACTCGCCCGCGCCGAGCAGCATGACGCGCGTGGCGGACGGCGAAAGCGGCGTACCGAGCCGCTGACCGATCTGCATGAAATTTCCCGCTGGATGATGGATGGCGATAATCAGCGCCGATGTTAACACGCGCACCCCGCGCGCCGCCGGGCGGTTTTCCCCGCGCGCGACGCAACGCCGCGCCGGCCCGGCACGCGCGGGCTTTATTTCGGGATAAGAGAACGAATGCGCGCGCCGAGAGTCCGCTCGCCTCAGGCGAGCCTAGTGCGTTACCCTTACGGCTTCGCCAGTACCCTAGAAAGAGGAACGAGGTCATGTTCGATTCATCCGCGGCCGCGCGCGCCTGCTTCCGTCTTGCCCGCCCGCTGCGCGCGCCGCTCGGCGCGCTGACCGTCGCCACGCTTCTCGCCGCCTGCGCCATGCCCACCCATCCCGACTCGACCGCCGCCGCGCCCGATCCGTTCAACCCGGCGACGATCCAGCTGATCGACGATACGAGCTGGGAGCTGACCAGTTGGAAAAACGCCGACGGTTCGCTGCGCGAGATCCCGCATGGCGACAACGGTGAACCGATCAAGCTTGCGCTGTCGACCGAGACCGGCATGCGGCGCGTATCGGGCTTCTCGGGCTGCAACCGCTATATGGGGAGCTACGACGTGAAGAACGGCGTCCTGAGCTTCGGCCCGCTCGCGGGAACCCGGATGGCCTGCCCGGCATCGTTGGGCGGCCAGCTCGAAAGCACGTATCTCGATGCGCTCGCGCATCTCGCGAAAGCCGGCGTGCAGATGCGCGAGCCGCAGCAGCTGCTGCTCGTCACCGACGACGGCGCGACGCTGACGTTCGCGCGCCGGGGCAAGTAAATCCCGCGCGCCGCGGCCTCCCGGACGGACGGCATGGCGCGCCGCCCCTCCCCCGATATCGCCACGCCCGCCCGCAACCGGCCGGGCGTCGTTCTTAAAAGCATCGTCGTCGGCCGGTTAAACTCGACGGGTCGCGCACCGCGCCTCTCGTCTTCTTCCTGTTTCTGAGCATGCAAACGGTAGTTCTCGGCTGGTTCGGCTTCTCGGCCGTCTGGTTCATCCCTCTTTTCTGGCGCCTCGCCAAGTCGATGCTGCCGGGCGGCGGCGGGCTCGCGGGCCCCGGCTCGATCCGTCTCTGGCTCGGCTTCTTTTGCGTGCTCGTCGCGAGCTGCACGCTCGGCACCGCACTGCCGGGCGGCGAAGCGAACAACGCGCTCGGTCATGCGCTGTCGGGCGGCTTCGAGCGCCTGCTCGGCCACATCGGCACGCCGCTCGCGATGGTCGTGCTGTTCTTCCTCGGGCTGCCGTGGCTACTCGGGATTCGCTGGCGCCAGGTGAATACGTGGCTCGACGCATCGTTCGGCTTCAGTCTGGCGCGTGATGGCAGCGACGACGAACCGCGCGGTATCGCCGATCTGCCGCGCGCGTCGCTGCATCGCGACGACGACCGGCGGGTCCGCCGCGCGGGCGACGTGCAGCCGACGAGCGCGCATACGGTCAACTCGATGGCGCCCAAACAGAACGGCCGGTATGCGCGGCCGACACTTTGGAAGCCGACGCTGCCCAAGCGCGACGCCAGGCACGGCCGCGCCGCACCGCTCAGCGAACCCGTGGCGCCGGCCGGATGGCTGAAGCCCGGCGCACCCGGGCGCACCGCGACGGGTTCGACCGCGGCCGTCGCGAGCGGCCTGTCGAAGGCGGCCAGCGCCAGGCCCGCCGCCGCGCCCCTCGGGAGCGGGCTGCCGCCTGCCGCGGCCGCGTCGGTTCATGCGGGCCAGCCGGCCGCCAAATTCGCCGCAGCGAATCCCGTGCCGCCCGCTCCCGGCGAACGGGTCCGCGCGGCACCGTTCCAGCCCGCGTCGACGACACGCACGACACCGGCTCCGCGCGGACCGGCGCCCATCGCGGGTCAGCCGATGCAGCGCCCGGCCCCAACGGCCGCACCGCGCACCGCGCCGGTCACGCCCATCACACCGATGACGCCGATCACGCCACGGAAAATCGCCACCGCGCTGCCGGTGCGGCCCGCCGCGCGCGGACCGGCGACGGCCGCCGGCGCAGCGCCCGCGCCCGCTGCGCCGCGCAAGCGCCCCGTCACGCCGCCACGCGCGCCGCTCTACGCGTGGGCCGAAAAACCCGCGCAGCCGATCGCGCCGGCGCCGAGCGTGCACGAAACCCTGCGTTCGATCGAAGCCAGCACCGCCCAATGGGCGACGTTGGCCGGCGCAGCCGCCGGTGCCACGGCTGTCGGTTCCGCCGCTGCGGCAAGCGGCGCGACGGCGACGGTGGCGACCGCGACGGGTGCTTTCACGGCGCCGCCGCCGGCCGCGTCCGAATCCGCCGGGACGCCCGCCGCCTGGGCACCGGATAGCCCCGACGCAAGCAGCGCACCGCGCGCCGCCGAAGCCGCACCTGTGGCGGTGGCCACGCATCTTTCCGTCGAAGCCGGTACGAATCGCGCTTCGCGTACGGCGTCGCCTCTTCCCGACGCCCCGCTGACCGCCATAAATGCGGCCGAACCGGATGCTGCAGCCGCCTCTTTCGCACTCGTCGACCTCGAACCGGCGGCGCCGCTCGCAGCGCTTGCAGAACCTGTCACGCCTGAAGCTCCGCTCGCACCGCGTGTCGAGCCGGCGCATCTCGCCGCAAGCGCATCCGTCTTCATCGGCGCCGATGCCGGTGACGCGACTCGGGAAAACGATGCCCCGCGCCTCGCGTCGCAAGACTCGGGCGGCGCCTCGATCATCCGACCGACCACGGACAGCGCGGTCGCCCATCGCGTCGCCCCCGTCGCTCCGCTACAGCAGGGGTCCGTCGATGCGGGTCACAGCCCGCACATCGAGTCGCATCCGCCGGAAACAGTCGCCGCCGCACACGGAACGACGTCAGCCCCCGCCGGCACTGCGGCCGTGCAACCCGGCGCGGTTGTTGCGGAGGGCGCAAACGTCGGAACGGCCCCAGCCCCCTCGTCCGCCCATGCAGGGGTCAGCCCGTCGCACGAGGCCGTTGCATCTCCGCCTCCGGCGCCTTGGGAAGATGACGTCGAACCGGACGCCGGTGCATCGGCAACGATGAACGCGCGTGCGGCCGCGCCGTCGTTCCCGGGCACCCGCGAAACCGTACCCGCGAGCAGTGCGACGATCCCTGCCATGTCCGGAACGGCGGCAGGCTACGTGCCGCCACCCTCCGGCGCGACCGAAGCCGTCGCCGCTCGGGAATGGGCGGCGCCTCGTGTGCCGATGTATGGCTCGCAGGAAACATCGGCCGCTACCGCGTCGTTCGGCACCACCCTGCCGGCCGCCGGCACACCCGCGGCAGACACGCCGTCGCCGACACCCGTCCCGGGTTCCGGCACGGCCGTCACGCCATCCGGCTCGGGCGTCGCAGCAACCGTCGCCTCGCCGGGCGAAAGCGCCGCGCCGGTCGCCGAACCGAGCGTCTCGGCAACCTTCGTTGCAGCCGCAGCCCCGACACGCGCTGCCGCACCCATGCAGGCCGCCGACGCGCCGACGCCCCTTGCCGCCGCCGCGACGACCGCACCGGCGCCCGCCACCTCGATCCCGGCGGCTGCCGCGCCGCTCTCGCCATCCGGCGCCGTCACCGCGCCGGGTATCGCGAACAACCCGGCGCAAACCGGCCCGCTGACGCAGCAGGCCACCACGCCGTTCGCGGCGCCAGCCGTGGCCACCGCCTCCGGCACAACGGCTACTCCGGCACACGCGGCCACGCTCACGCAACAAACCGCCTCGCCGTTCTCGGCGCCCGCCGCTTCCGCCATCCCGGGAACCACGCTCGCCCCGGCACACGCTGCTCCGTTCACGCAACACGCCGCCGCGACGTTCACGGCGCCCGCCGTTTCCACCATTCCCGGCGCAACGTCGGCCCCGGCACACGCGACCCCGTTCGCACCGCAAGCCGCTTCGCCATTCGGCGCACCTGCCGTCACGGCCCTCTCCGGCACAACAGCCACCCCGGCACGCATCGCGGAGCCGCCCTTCATTGCCGCCCCGCCCGCCCCGTGGTCGCCGACCGGCGCCACGGCGGCCGCGGCCACCGAGCCCGGTTTCGCCGCCCCGCCCCCCGCGGCCACCGCGACGACTGCCGGCACCCCCGCCGCGCCGCCCGCGCGCCCGCCCGGCCCGAATGCGTTCGAGTTCCGCGCGCCCGCCGCGTCGCTCGTCGAACTGCCGTCGATCGACCTGCTCGAACCCGCGTCCGACGACGCCGAACCGATTTCCGACGAGGCGCTCGCCCAGACCGGCCAGGTGATCGAACAGCGGCTGCAGGAGTTCAAGGTGCCGGTGACCGTCGTCGGCGCGTCGGCCGGCCCCGTCATCACGCGCTTCGAGATCGAACCGGCGCTGGGCGTGCGCGGCAGCCAGATCGTCGGGCTGATGAAGGATCTGTCGCGCGGCCTGGGCCTCACGTCGCTGCGCGTGGTCGAGACGATCCCCGGCAAGACCTGCATGGGCCTCGAGCTGCCGAACGCGAAGCGCCAGATGATCCGCCTGTCGGAAATCCTCGCGTCGCGCCAGTACGAGCACTCGGCATCGCAGCTCACGCTGGCGATGGGCAAGGACATCACCGGCAATCCGGTCGTCACCGATCTCGCGAAGGCGCCGCACATGCTGGTTGCGGGCACAACGGGGTCGGGCAAATCGGTCGCGGTCAACGCGATGATTCTGTCGCTGCTCTACAAGGCCACGCCCGAAGACGTGCGCCTCATCATGATCGACCCGAAGATGCTCGAACTGTCGGTCTACGAAGGCATTCCGCATCTGCTCGCGCCGGTCGTCACCGACATGAAGCTCGCGGCGAACGCGCTCAACTGGTGCGTCGGCGAGATGGAAAAGCGCTACCGCCTGATGTCCGCCGTCGGCGTGCGCAATCTCGCGGGCTTCAACCAGAAGATCCGCGACGCCGAAGCGAAGGAAAAGAAGATCGGCAACCCGTTCTCGCTCACGCCCGACGCGCCCGAGCCGCTGTCGACGCTGCCCCTCATCGTGGTCGTGATCGACGAGCTGGCCGACCTGATGATGGTCGCGGGCAAGAAGATCGAGGAGCTGATCGCACGGCTCGCGCAGAAGGCGCGCGCCGCGGGCATCCACCTGATCCTCGCGACGCAGCGTCCGTCGGTCGACGTGATCACCGGGCTCATCAAGGCGAACATCCCGACCCGGGTCGCGTTCCAGGTGTCGTCGAAGATCGATTCGCGCACCATCCTCGACCAGATGGGCGCGGAATCGCTGCTCGGCCAGGGCGACATGCTGTTCCTGCCGCCCGGCACCGGCTATCCGCAACGCGTGCACGGCGCGTTCGTCGCGGACGAGGAGGTGCATCGCATCGTCGAGTACCTGAAGCAGTTCGGCGAGCCGCAGTACGAGGAAGGCATCCTCGACGGCCCGGCCTCGGAGGGCGCCGCGCAGGACCTGTTCGGCGAAGCGCCCGACGCGGAAGCAGACCCGCTGTACGACGAAGCGGTTGCGTTCGTGGTGCGCACCCGCCGCGCATCGATCTCGTCGGTGCAGCGGCAGCTGCGTATCGGCTACAACCGCGCCGCCCGCCTCGTCGAACAGATGGAAGCGGCCGGCCTGGTCTCGCCGATGGGCATCAACGGCAGCCGCGAAGTGCTCGCCCCGCCGCTGCCCGAGTAAGCGCCCGGGCGGCGCCGCCCGACACAAAAAAAGCGGCGCCTGCGCGCCGCCTCGCGTCACCGACGCAACCCCTCGCCTGCCCCGCGAGCGGTTTCGCCCTTGGTGCCCGGCTTACTGCACGGGCACCAGCTTGAAATCCACCGGCCGGCTGATCGAGATCTGCTGCGGATCCGCAGCGAGCTTGCCGCTCGCGACATCGCGCCGGAACACGAACACGCTGCCGCTGTCCTGGTTGCCGACGATCAGCCACTTGCCGGTCGGATCGATCGCGAATTCGCGCGGCGTCTTGCCGAGGCTCGACTGGCGTCCGACCAGCTTGAGCCGCCCGTCCGCCGCGTTCACCGCATAGATCACGATCTCGTTCGCGTCGCCGCGATTGCTCGCGTACAGGAACCGCCCGTCCGGCGACAGATGCAGCGCGGCGCCGCCCACCTTGCCCTTGAAGCCCGGCGCCGTCATCGGCACGACCTCGAGCCGGGTGAGCTTGCCGTCGTCGTAGCCGTACACGTCCACGGATGCATCCAGCTCGTTGGTCACGTACGCATAGCGGCCGTTCGCGCTGAACACCATGTGACGCGGGCCGGAGCCGGGTTGCGCGAGCGTGTAGCGGCGATCGGTCGGGCCGAACAGGCCGCGGCCGCCGTCGGGGCTATAACGGTATTCGAAGATCTTGTCCGCGCCGAGATCCTGCACGAACAGATATTTGCCGTCCGGCGAGAACACCGTCGAATGCACATGCGCGCCGTCCTGGCGGCCCTTCACCGGCCCGGTGCCTTCGTGATGCACGTTCAGCAGCGCGCTGCCGACCGCGCCGTTGCCTTCGAGCGGAAACACCGAGAAGCTGCCGCCGGGGTTCGACGCCACCGAGTAATTCGCGGTAACCAGATACTTGCCGTCCGGCGAGAGGCTCAGATAGCACGGATCGTTGCCTTCCGACGACACCCGGTTGACGAAGGTGAGCGTGCCGGTCTTCGCATCGAAATCGAACGCGCTGATGCCGCCGCGCTGGTCGGCCGGCCCGTTGTCGCCGGGCAGTTCGTTGACCGCGTATACGTGGCGGCCGTCGCGGCTCGCGATCAGGTAGGACGGGTTCACGGTCTTCGCCGACGAGACCGGCGTGACGCTGCCCGTGCGGGTATCGAAGCGGTAGACGTAGAGGCCGTCGCTGCCGGCGTCGGTATAGGTGCCGACGAGCAGGTTGTAGAGGCCGTCGGCAGGCGCGGCACCGGTATCTTGCGCAAACGCGTGCGCGGCGGACAGGGAAAGCACGATCGCGAAACCTTTCATCCAGTGAGCGAAACTAAACGGGGAAACGCGCGATGCGGGCGCGCGGGATTGGTCGGGCATCGGAACCTCCTTGCGTCGAACTGTCTCAAGTGTTGTGATGTGGCGAAGCGCGGGCCGCCCTCTGCCCGCTTACGCCGCGCTGCCCGAGTATACGGGGCGCCGCCGTGCGTCGCATAGCGCCCCCCGCGATTGCCCAGATCGTGAACGATCCGACCGGAGAACCGTTGCCCATGCCCGCCCTCATCGAAGACTACGCCCTGGTCGGCGACGGCCATACCGCCGCGCTGATTTCCCGCGACGGCTCCGTCGACTGGCTCTGCTGGCCCCGTTTCGACTCCGGCGCCTGCTTCGCCGCGCTCGTCGGCACGCCGGAGCACGGCCGGTGGCACCTCGCGCCCGCCGCCGACGCACGGGTCACGGCCACCTCGCGCCGCTATCGCGGCGACACGCTGATACTCGAAACCGATTACGAAAGCGCGGACGGCGCGGTCACCGTGATCGACTTCATGCCGCCCGGCAACGGTTGGTCCGAACTCGTGCGGATCGTCGTCGGCCGGCGCGGCGCGATGAAGATGCACACCGAACTGGTGCTGCGCTTCGACTACGGCTTCTCGATTCCGTGGGTCACGCAGCTCTCGCGCGAAGCCGGCATGAAAGCGATCGCGGGACCGGACACCGTCGTGCTGCGCACTCCCGTGCCGCTATCCGGCGAGAATCTGCGCACGGTCGCCGAATTCACCGTGTACGCCGACGAGCGGATCCCGTTCTCGCTGTCCTACGCGCCGTCGCACCTGCGGCTGCCGCCCGCGCGCGAGCCGCTGTCGATGCTCGCGCGCACCGAGAACTACTGGCTCGAATGGTCCGGCCGCTGCCAGGTGCAGGGCCGCTACGCGGCGGACGTGCGGCGCTCGCTGATCACGCTGAAGGCGCTGGCCTACGAGCCGACGGGCGGGATCGTGGCCGCGCCCACCACGTCGCTGCCCGAACAGCTGGGCGGCTCGCGCAATTGGGACTACCGCTACTGCTGGCTGCGCGACGCCACCATCACGCTGCTCGCGCTGATGCGCGGCGGCTACTACGACGAAGCGCGCGCATGGCGCGCGTGGCTGGGCCGCGTGATGGCCGGCTCGCCCGAGCAGATCCAGATCATGTACGGCATTGCCGGCGAACGGCGCCTGCCGGAGATGGAGCTCGACTGGCTGCCCGGCTACCAGGATTCGAAACCGGTGCGAGTCGGCAACGGTGCGGCGAACCAGTTGCAGCTCGACGTGTTCGGCGAAGTGATGGCCGCGCTGCATCTGGCGCGCGTAGGCGGATTGCAAGCCGACGACACGGTGTGGTCGGTGCAATGCACGCTGCTCAAGCACCTGGAGAAGATCTGGCGCGAGCCGGACGAAGGGATCTGGGAGACGCGCGGCGGCCGGCGCCATTTCACGTTCTCGAAGGTGATGGCGTGGGTCGCGTTCGACCGGGCGATCAAGTCGGCCGAGATGTTTCGCCTGCCCGGGCCGCTGGATCACTGGCGGTCGCTGCGCGACGAGATCCACGCGGACGTCTGCGCGAACGCGTGGCACCCGCGCCTGCAGGCATTCACGCAGAGCTACGGCAGCGAGGAACTCGACGCGAGCGTGCTGATGCTGCCGCTGGTCGGCTTCCTGCCGCCGACCGATCCGCGCGTGGCGGGCACGGTCGCGGCGATCGAGCAGGGGCTGATGCATGACGGTCTCGTGCTGCGCTACCACACCACGGAATACGACGACGGGCTGCCGCCGGGCGAAGGCACCTTCCTCGCGTGCAGTTTCTGGCTGGTCGACAATCTGGCGCTGCTCGGCCGCATCGACGACGCGCACCGGCTGTTCCGGCGCCTGCTGTCGCTATCGAACGACCTCGGCCTGCTTGCCGAGGAATACGATCCGGCCGCACAGCGGCTGGTCGGCAATTTCCCTCAGGCGTTCTCGCACGTGGCGCTGGTTCACACGGCGCTCAACCTGATGCATCACGAGGAAGAGATGGCGCAGGCGGCCGGCCAGCCCGCCCCGTTCGAGGCTACCGGCCGTTGAGCGATGCAGCACGCGTTCGACGCGCCGCACACGCGTATTTCCGAGACAGACGGCGGGTAAACCGGCCCGCCCGTTACGCGTCGGCGCCAAGTCACGACACGGTTACACAGCGCAGTCGCTCGTGCGTTCATATTTTCGAGACAAATGTAAGACAAGTTCAGATATCAACGGATGATGCAGGAATGAGGGAAATGCTGCATTGCGGCACGATACAGAGTCCGATATGATCGTCGGCGACTGACCGACCGTTCGCATCCGGAACCGGTTCGATCGCTGACCCACACGGCACGACGCGACGCCCTCGCGCGCCGTCTCCCACCGGGAGCCTGCATGCTTTACCAACTGCACGAATTCCAGCGGGCCATGCTGAGCCCGCTCACGGCCTGGGCCCAGGCCGCGTCCAAATCGTTCGCCAATCCGTCCAGCCCGCTATCGCTCGTTCCGGGCGCGGCGCGCCTGTCGGCCGGCTACGAGCTGCTGTACCGGCTCGGCAAGGATTATGAAAAGCCCGAGTTCGGGATCCATCAGATCGTCAAGGACGGCCACAACATCCCGATCGTCGAGCAGACGATTCTCGAGAAGCCGTTCTGCCGGCTGCTGCGTTTCAAACGCTTCGCCGACGACAGCGAAGCCGTCGAGCAGTTGAAGGACGAACCCGTGGTGCTGGTCTGCGCGCCGCTCTCCGGCCACCATGCGACGCTGCTGCGCGATACCGTGCGCACGCTGCTGCAGGATCACAAGGTCTACATCACCGACTGGGTCGACGCGCGGATGGTGCCCGTCGAGACCGGCCCGTTCCATCTCGACGACTACGTCGACTACATCCAGGCGTTCATCCGCCACATCGGCGCGCGCAACCTGCACGTGATCTCGGTATGCCAGCCGACCGTGCCCGTGCTCGCGGCGATCTCGCTGATGGCGAGCCGCGGCGAGGACACGCCGCTCACGATGACGATGATGGGCGGCCCGATCGACGCCCGCAAGAGCCCGACGTCGGTGAACTCGCTCGCGACGCAGCGCTCGCACGCGTGGTTCGAGAACAACGTGATCCACACGGTGCCGGCCAACTATCCGGGCGAGGGCCGCAAGGTCTATCCCGGCTTCCTGCAGCACACCGGCTTCGTCGCGATGAATCCGGAGCGGCACGCGCAATCGCACTGGGACTTCTACCAGAGCCTGCTGCGCGGCGACGAGGACGACGCCGAAGCGCACCGCCGCTTCTACGACGAGTACAACGCGGTGCTCGACATGGCGGCCGAATACTATCTGGACACGATCCGCGTGGTGTTCCAGGAATTCCGGCTCGCCGAAGGCACCTGGGATGTCGACGGCGAGCGCGTGAATCCGCAGGACATCCGCGACACCGCGCTGATGACGATCGAAGGCGAGCTGGACGACATCTCCGGCAGCGGCCAGACCCACGTGGCGCACGAGCTGTGCACCGGCATCCCGCAGGTACACCGCCGCAGCCTGACCGCCGAGAAGTGCGGCCACTACGGGATTTTCTCGGGTCGCCGCTGGCGCACGATCATCTATCCGCAGTTGCGCGAATTCATCCGAGAGCATGTGCCGCAAGCGAAGGGCGCGACGGCGAAAGCCGCCCCCGTCAAGGTCGCGGCGGCAGCGAAATCCGCGCCGGTCAAAGCCGCCGCGACGAAGCCCGCTCCCGTGAAATCGGCCGCCAAGGCCGCCGCGACGAAATTGCCGCCCGCCAAACGCGCGGCCGCGAAGCCCGTCGCCGCGAAAGCGCCGCGCGCCCGCAAGGCCGCCTGACCGGACGGACCCGCGGGCGGCCCCGCCCGCGTGCCGGATAGCACAACGCGCGCCGCACCGTGCCCATCGCACGGTGCGGCGCGCGTCTTTATCGGGTCCGGCCGCGCCCCTCGCCGCTCAGCGTCTCAGCAGATAGGCAAGCAGCAGTTCGGTATTCATCTTGACCATCTCGGCGCGCTCGTCGGCCGTGCTGAAATCGCGGCCGAGGGTCGCGGCGAGCGTGAAGCGATTCGACACGATGTAGTAGCCGAGCCCGGACAGCGTCACGTAGAACCGCAGCGGATCGACGTCCGAGCGGAACAACCCGGCTTTCTGCCCGCGCGCGAGCACGTTGCCGAGCGTCGTCACGATCGGCGAGATCATCTCGCGGATCCGCGACGACTTCTGCATGTAGCGGGCTTCGTGCAGGTTCTCGTTGTTGATGAGGCGCAGCAGCTCCGGGTGGTCCCGATAGTAGTCCCACACGAAATGCGCGAGCCGCGTGACGGCCTCGACCGGCGCGACGCCGTCGAAATCGAGCACGCGCTCGGCTTCCGTCAGCGCGGAAAACGCGTGTTCCAGCACCGCTGTGAACAACTGCTCCTTGCTGCCGAAGTAGTAGTAGAGCATGCGCTCGTTGGTTTCGGCGCGACGCGCGATCTGGTCGACCCGCGCGCCAAACAACCCCCCACTTGCGAACTCGTCGGCCGCCGCGAGCAGAATGCGGCGCCGGGTTCCTTCAGGATCTCTTTTGATTTTTGGCTGATTCATGGTGGCGTTTTGCTGTGTGAGCCGCGTAATCCGGATCGCGCTGCCGGCGCTTGATCAGCCACCGACAGCGAGGACGGGCGCGCCATGGTTAAGGAACACCCTGCTGCGGTCATGCAAAAAAGCGTTTCGATTATGGCACATGCGTTGTCAAGCGCAATGCGGGAAATCGGCGATAATCCTCACTTGACGAACCCATCCGGCGCGTCCGACCGCACGGCCGCCGCGCCTGTCGCGCGCCCCTGCCCCACGCTGTCACCGTGACCGACATTAAAAAACTCGCGGATCGGATCGAAGATCTGCTGCCCCAGACCCAATGCACGAAGTGCGGCTACGACGGCTGCCGTCCGTACGCCGAAGCGATCGCCGCCGGCCAGGCCGGCTACAACCAGTGCCCGCCGGGCGGCGCCGAGGGCGTCGCCCGCCTCGCCGCGCTGCTCGGCAAGCCCGTGATCCCGCTCAATCCGGTCAACGGCGCGCAACGTCCGCGTCCGCTCGCCGTCATCGACGAACAGCTGTGCATCGGCTGCACGTTGTGCATGCAGGCCTGCCCGGTCGACGCGATCGTCGGCGCGCCCAAGCAGATGCATACGGTGTTGAGCGAGCGCTGCACGGGCTGCGATCTGTGCGTGCCGCCCTGTCCGGTCGACTGTATCGCGATGATTCCAGTCACCGGGGAGCGGACCGGCTGGGATGCCTGGACCCGGCAGCAGGCGGACGACGCCCGCGCGCAACACGACGCCCGACTCGCACGGCAGCGGCGCGAACGCGACGCGGCCGAGGCTCGTGCCGCAGCACGCCGCGCCGCCAGCGCCGCCGCGAGCGCCGCGCCGGTGGAAACGTCCGCCGCGCCCGCCGCCGAGGATCCGGAAGCGAAGAAGCGCGCGATCATCGCCGCCGCGCTCGAGCGGGCACGCAAGAAGAAGGAAGAGCTTGCCGCCCAGGGCGAAGCGCCGAAAAACACCGGCGGCGTGAGCGCCGCCGTGCAGGCGCAGATCGACGCGGCGGACGCGCGCCGTCGCCGCCTGGCCGACCCGCAGCCGGCCGACGACGCAGGCGACGCCGACACCCCACCGCCCAAACAGCCCAAACAGCCCTGACCGCATGAACGCCACGAAACGACGCGCGATCTACGAAACGCTGCAGAGCCTCGACCCGCACCCGACGACCGAACTCGAATACACGACGCCTTTCGAACTGCTGATCGCGGTGATGCTGTCCGCGCAGGCGACCGACGTGTCGGTCAACAAGGCGATGCGCAAGATGTTCCCGGTCGCGAACACGCCGCGGCAAATCGCCGCGCTCGGCGAGGAGGCGGTCGCCGACTACATCAAGACGATCGGCCTGTACCGGACCAAGGCGAAGAACGTCGTCGCGACCTGCAAGATCCTGCTCGACCGGTACGGCGGCGAGGTGCCCGCCGATCGCGAAGCGCTCGAGAGCCTGCCCGGGGTCGGCCGCAAGACCGCCAACGTCGTGCTCAATACGGCATTCGGACATCCGACCATCGCGGTCGACACGCATATCTTCCGCGTCTCCAACCGCACCGGGCTCGCGCCGGGCAAGGACGTCCGCGCGGTCGAGGCCGCGCTCGAGAAATTCACGCCCGCCGAGTTCCGCCAGGACGCGCACCACTGGCTGATCCTGCACGGCCGCTATGTGTGCAAGGCGCGGCGGCCGGAATGCTGGCACTGCGCGATCGAGCCGCTGTGCGAATTCCGTCCCAAGACGCCCGCGCCGACGGCATGACGCGGGCCCGGGCAGCCCGCTTGCCGCGCCGCGCGCGCCCCTGCCGGAACCTCGGCGCACCCCCCGGCAGCTTCGTCGTGCGCCCCGCGGTACGGGCGTGTCGCGGCGCCCTCGCCGGCATCGCTGCGGCGCCCGCCTGCCGCGGCGGCATCGGCCCGGCGCCGAACCGGGCGGCGGCCAACGCCACCGCAACAGCCGGCGGCATAGCGACACGGAGCGGGTGACGCGGCCGATTCCAGCCCCAAGCCCGTGCGGCGCGACCCGCGAACGGTAGGTCGCCACCGGCCGACCCGCCCGGGGAACCCGCTTCGGCAGGCCGGTCCGAGCCGGCGTAAAATGCACGCTTCGCACGGCATCGCGCCGCCCGCCATCCGCATGACGCCCCGCACCATGTTCAATCCCAGCCGCGACGAAGTCCGTCGCTTCTTCACCGACACCTGGCACAAGCAGCGCACCGGCGGCATCCTCACGCCGCTCGAAACCATCGCCGCCGACTGGATCGTCGACCATCCGGAATATCACGCCGATCTCGCCGACCCGGACGGCGCCGCGACGCGCGACTACACGCCGGAGCAGGGCGGCACGAATCCGTTCCTGCACCTGTCGATGCACCTCGCGATCAGCGAGCAGTTGTCGATCGACCAGCCACCCGGCATCCGGGCCGCGCACGACAAGCTCGCCGCCCGCCTGAACTCGACCCACGACGCGCAGCACGCGATCATGGAATGCCTGGGCGAGACCATCTGGGAAGCGCAGCGCACCGGCACGCCGCCCGATTCCGACGCGTACCTGCAGCGCATCCTGCAGCGTGCGTCGCGCGACTAGCCCGCCCCACCCTCGTCGCGGGCAAAAAAATCCCCGCGCGAGGCGGGGTAGCCGGCGCGCGCCGCATCGGGCGCGCCGCGACGCGGCCGGACCCCGGCCGCGCACTTACTTCTTGAATACGAGGCTGCCCGGCAGCGACTCGATGTAGGCCGCGATGTCCTTCATGTCGCTGACCGACAGGCTCTGCACCTGCGCCTGCATGATCGCGTTGTTGCGACCGAGCAGCGGGTTCGAGAGACCCATCTGGTACTGGCGCATCGCCCACACCATGTAGTCGGCATGTTGGCCCGCGAGACGCGGATATTCCGCGTTGATCGGATTGTCGAGCTTCGCGCCGTGACAGGCCGCGCAATTGTGCGCTTCGACCAGCTCCTTGCCCTTCGTCGTGTCGGCTGCATGCGCGGTGCCGATCGCGAGGCCAGCCGCGAACGCAAGCGCCGCCGCCGTCTTGAATGCCGTTTGAGGCTTCTTCATGAATGCTCCTATCCCGCTGATGAGATAAGCAAGCGTGAGCTTACTTGTAGGGATTGTTCTTCGAATCGGGCTTTTGCGCGGCATAGTAGGCCGCGAGATCGGCGATGTCCTGATCCGTCAGCGATTCGGCAATCGCGTTCATCGAGGGGAAATGGCGATCCTTCTTCCGGTAGGCCTTCAGCGCGTTTTCCAGGTACTGCTGGTTCTGGCCGCCGAGGACGGGCACCCGGTAGACCTCCGGGTAAGCCGCGCGGTAACCGGCGATGCCGTGGCAGCCGATACACATCGCAGCCTTGCTTGCCCCGTCCTTCGGGCTGCCGACCACACCGGCCGCCTGCGCGCTGGCTGCGAGCGCCGCAAGCGCTGCGACAACGACATGTTTGCCGACGAATTTGTTCATAGCTTGTCTTGTAACCTAGCTTGAGGGGAAACTGGCGCCCAAAAAGGCAACGGCCCGCGCCGTTATGCTTATAAGGATGCCACGCAGGCCAAAAAAAACGGCCAGATTGTACCGCGTCGGCGGGGAACGCGTCCACCCGGCTCGCCCGGGCCGCCCCCGGCAAGCCCGCGCCGGGCGCTCCGCGCTCAGCCCTGAACGATACCAATCGCCTCGAAAACCCAACAGCCCTTCTGACTTATACTGAGATTTTTTTGCAGGAAGCACGCCGCCATGCGCTTCGAAGGCTCCTCGCACTACGTCGCCACCGACGACCTGAAACTCGCCGTGAACGCCGCGCTGACGCTCCAGCGGCCGCTCCTCATCAAGGGCGAGCCCGGCACCGGCAAGACCATGCTGGCCGAGGAAGTCGCCGCCGCGCTCGGCATGCCGCTGCTGCAATGGCACATCAAGTCGACGACGAAGGCCCAGCAAGGGCTCTACGAGTACGATGCGGTATCGCGGCTGCGCGACTCGCAGCTCGGCGACGCGCGCGTGCAGGACATCTCGAACTACATCGTGAAGGGCGTGCTGTGGCAGGCATTCGCGGCCGACGAACCCGCCGTGCTGCTGATCGACGAGATCGACAAGGCCGACATCGAATTTCCGAACGACCTGCTGCGCGAGCTGGACCGGATGGAGTTCCACGTCTACGAGACCCGCGAGCTGGTGCGCGCGAAGCACCGGCCGCTCGTGATCATCACGTCGAACAACGAGAAGGAACTGCCCGACGCATTCCTGCGCCGCTGCTTCTTCCACTACATCCAGTTCCCCGAGCCGGCCACGATGCAGCGGATCGTCGACGTCCACTTTCCCGGCATCAAGCAGGAATTGCTGCGCGCGGCGCTCGAGAGCTTCTACGAACTGCGCGGCGTCGCCGGCCTGAAGAAGAAGCCGTCGACGTCCGAGTTGCTCGACTGGCTGAAGCTGCTGCTCGCCGAGGACATTCCGCCCGACGCGCTGCGCTCGAAGGACCAGAAGCAGATCGTGCCGCCGCTCGCCGGCGCGCTGCTCAAGAACGAACAGGATCTGAGCCTGTTCGAGCGGCTCGTCTACATGAACCGGCACAACCGCTAGCCGCCGGAGACGCCGCCATGAGCCGCCGGATCGCCCCCGCCCCGCAGCCTGACCCGGCCGGCCGCGCCGCGCCGTCGGCCGGCCGTGCGGAGGTCCGCCCATGCTGATCGATTTCTTCTATTCGCTGCGCGCGGCGAAGCTGCCGGTGTCGGTCAAGGAGTACCTGACGCTGCTCGAAGCGCTGAAGGCCCGCGTGATCGCTCCGTCGCTCGACGAGTTCTACTATCTGTCGCGCCTCACGCTCGTCAAGGACGAGCAGTACTTCGACAAGTTCGACAAGGCGTTCGGCGCATACTTTCACGGCGTATCGGCACTGCCGTCGGAAGCGTTCGAGATCCCGCTCGACTGGCTCGAGAAGCGCCTGCAGCGCGAGCTGACGCCCGAAGAGAAAGCGCAGATCCAGGCGCTCGGCGGCCTCGACAAGCTGATGGACCGTCTGAAGGCGCTGTTCGACGAGCAGAAGGAGCGCCACGAAGGCGGCAACAAATGGATCGGCACCGGCGGCACGTCGCCGTTCGGCCACGGCGGCTACAACCCCGAGGGCATCCGCATCGGCGGGCCATCGGCCGGCAACCGCACGGCGGTAAAAGTATGGGAAGCGCGCGCGTACCGCGACTACGACGATTCCGTCGAGCTGGGTACCCGCAACATCAAGGTCGCGCTGCGCCGGCTGCGCCGCTTCGCGCGCGAAGGCGCGGCCGAAGAGCTGGATCTGCCCGGCACGATCCGCAGCACCGCGGCCAACGCGGGCTGGCTCGACCTGCGGATGGTGCCCGAGCGGCACAACAACGTGAAAGTGCTGATGCTGCTCGACGTCGGCGGCTCGATGGACGACCACATCAAGCGCACCGAGGAGCTGTTCTCCGCCGCGAAGGCCGAATTCAAGCATCTCGAGTTCTACTACTTCCACAATTGCGTCTACGACCATCTGTGGAAGCACAACCGCCGGCGCCACGCCGAGCGCACGCCGACCTGGGACGTGCTGCACAAGTTCACGCCCGACTACAAGCTGATTTTCGTCGGCGACGCGACCATGAGCCCCTACGAGGTGCTGCAGCCGGGCGGCTCCGTCGAGTACAACAATCCCGAAGCGGGCGCCGTGTGGCTGCGGCGGCTCGCCGACCAGTTCCCGCATTTCGCCTGGCTCAACCCGGAACCCGAGCGCCTGTGGGAATACCGGCAATCGATCGCGGTGATCCGCGAAGTGCTCGGCCAGCGCATGTATCCCCTCACGCTCGCGGGCCTCGAAACCGCGATGCGCGTCCTCAGCAAATGATCCCGCCGCAATAACAACAAACACGCTACACCGGAGACACCTTCATGAATCAACCGCCTGCCCCCGACCTGTCGCAGGCAGCCGCGGCGCGCGCGGCGCCGCCGCCGCGCTTCCTCGCCGACACGTCGGTATCGGCGCTGGTCGCGGGCTTCGTCGCGATGATGACGGGCTACACCAGCTCGCTCGTGCTGATGTTCCAGGCCGGCCGCGCCGCGCACCTCACGGACGCGCAGATCTCGTCGTGGATCTGGGCGCTGTCGATCGGCATGGCGCTGACGACGATCGGCCTGTCGCTGCGCTTTCGCGCACCGATCGTGGTCGCATGGTCGACGCCGGGCGCGGCGCTGCTCGTCGCCTCGCTGCCGGGCGTCCCGTATCCGCAGGCGATCGGCGCATTCATCGTCTGCGCGCTGCTGCTGACCGCCGTGGGCCTGAGCGGCATGTTCGACAGCCTGATGAAGCGGATCCCGGCCGGGATCGCCGCCGCGCTACTCGCCGGCATCCTGTTCGAGATCGGCATCGAAATCTTCCGGGCCGCGCAGTTCCAGACCGCGCTCGTCCTCGTGATGTTCTTCACCTACCTGATCGTGAAGCGCTGCGCGCCGCGCTATGCGATCGTCACGACGCTCGTCGCCGGCACCGCGATGGCCGGGATGCTCGGCCTGCTCGATTTCAGCCGCTTTCACGTCGCGCTCGCGCAGCCGGTGTTCACGCGGCCGTCGTTCTCGCTCGCGGCGATCGTCAGCATCGGCATTCCGCTGTTCGTGGTCGCGATGGCATCGCAGAACGTGCCGGGCATCGCCGTGCTGCGCGCCGACGGCTACCGGACGCCGTCGGCGCCGCTCATCGCGACGACCGGCCTCGCATCGCTCGCGCTCGCGCCGTTCGGCTCGCACGGCGTCAATCTCGCCGCGATCACCGCCGCGATCTGCACCGGCCCCGAGGCGCACGAGCAGCACGCGAAGCGCTACACGGCCGCCGTCTGGTGCGGCGTGTTCTATCTGCTCGCGGGCGTGTTCGGCGCGACCATCGCCGCACTGTTCGCCGCGCTGCCGAAAGCGCTCGTCGTGTCCGTCGCGGCGCTCGCGCTGTTCGGCTCGATCATGAGCGGACTCGCGAACGCGATGCAGGACCTCAGGCAGCGCGAAGCGGCGCTCGTGACCTTCATGGTGACGGCGTCGGGCCTGACCTTGCTGTCGATCGGCTCGGCGTTCTGGGGCCTGGTCGCGGGCATCGCCACTCAGGTGATCCTGAACGCGCGCCGCACGGCCTGAGGCCGCCGCGCAGCCGCCCGGCGGAATCCGGCCTAGAATAGAGGGTCCGGCCGCCGCGCGCCCGCGGCGGCCGCCCCGCTTCGCCGCCGCGCACGTTCGGCGCGGCACCTTCGTCGAACCCGGCGCGCAGCGCCTTCATCACGATTCGCCATGACTACCGCACTCGACCAGCTGAAGCAGTACACGACCGTCGTCGCCGATACGGGCGATTTCCAGCAGCTCGCGCAGTACCAGCCACGGGATGCGACCACCAATCCGTCGCTGATCCTGAAGGCCGTCCAGAAGGACGCGTACAAGCCGATCCTCGAGCAAACCGTGCGCGACCACGCGGGCAAACCGACCGATTTCATCATCGACCGGCTGCTGATCGCGTTCGGCACCGAGATCCTCAAGCTGATCCCGGGCCGCGTGTCGACCGAAGTCGACGCGCGCCTGTCGTTCGATGCCGAGCGCTCGATCGCGAAGGGCCGCGAAATCATCAAGCTGTACGAAGCGGCCGGCATCGGCCGCGAACGCATCCTGATCAAGCTCGCGTCGACTTGGGAAGGCATCCGCGCCGCCGAAGTGCTGCAGAAGGAAGGCATCAAGTGCAACATGACGCTGCTGTTCTCGCTCGTGCAGGCGGCGGCCTGCGCGGAGGCGGGCGCGCAGCTCATCTCGCCGTTCGTCGGCCGCATCTACGACTGGTACAAGAAGAGCGCCGGCGCCGAGTGGGACGACGTGAAGAACGGCGGCGCGAACGATCCGGGCGTGCAGTCGGTACGCCGCATCTACACCTACTACAAGACTTTCGGCTATTCGACCGAAGTGATGGGCGCGAGCTTCCGTACGCTGAGCCAGATCACCGAACTGGCCGGCTGCGACCTGCTGACGATCAGCCCCGATCTGCTGCAGAAGCTGCAGGACAGCAACGACACCGTGACGCGCAAGCTGTCCCCGGATGCGCTGACCGATGCGCCCGCCGCGCGCGTCGCGATCGACGAATCGTCGTTCCGCTTCCAGCTGAACGACGATCCGATGGCCACGGAAAAGCTGGCGGAAGGCATCCGGCTGTTCTCGGCCGACGCGCTCAAGCTCGAAAAAATGATTGAAGCGCTGCGCTAATACGCACGGCGCCGGCGCTCGACGAACGGCCGCGGCAGATGCCGCGGCCGTTTCGCGTTAACGCGCCGTTTCGACATCATTCCGACGCGCCGCCGCACTACAATCCACGTCACGGGCGCGTCCGGCCGCTTCCCGGCGCGCTCGCCCCCAATCAAGGAGACGAAGATGCAAGTCCAACCGTATCTGATTTTCAACGGGCGATGCGACGAAGCGCTCAAGTTCTACGANACGTCACGGGCGCGTCCGGCCGCTTCCCGGCGCGCTCGCCCCCAATCAAGGAGACGAAGATGCAAGTCCAACCGTATCTGATTTTCAACGGGCGATGCGACGAAGCGCTCAAGTTCTACGAGCAGGCGCTCGGCGCGAAGGTCCAGTTTCTGATGCGCTTCAAGGATGCGCCGCCCAATCCCGACCAGCCGTCCCGTCCGGAACTGGCGGACAAGGTCATGCATGCGAGCTTCACGATCGGCGATTCGGTCCTGATGTGCTCCGACGGCGACTGCAACGAGTCGCAAAGCGCGCACCAGGGCTATTCGCTGTCGCTCGATCCGAGCACCGTCGAGGAGGGCCAGAGACTGTTCGACGCGCTCCTCGCGGACGGCGGCGCGGCCGCGATGCCGTTCCAGAAAACCTTCTGGGCCCTGGGTTTCGGCATGCTGAAGGATCGAATGGGCATCCATTGGATGATCAACGTCGCCGATCCCGCCATGCGCGGCTGATACTCGCCCAAGCCGGAACGCCCATGGCCGCCGCGACGGCGCGGGCGTTCCGGCGTCGCCTCATTTGCGCAACGCTTCGGACAGCGCACGCTCCAGCGTGCCGTTCGAACGGCATGCGACGCGCGCGACCTTGTTCTTGCCGCCAGCTGACACCCCCGCTGTCCCGGTCACGTCGATCGACACCGCGACACCCTGCGCGGCGTCGTCGAGCCGTGCGATCACCTTGAGCGTGCGCGTCACGTTCGAGGTCTGCGCGAGATCCGGACAGTCGAGGAAATTGCCCGCGTTCGGCGCATCGTCGTAGGCCGCGGCGACGAGCCCCGTCGGCCGGTCGGTCACGCGCGCGGCCAAGCGGCGATCCGCATAAAACTGGCCGACCTGCCGCCACACTTCGTCGTATTGCCGATTGCCGATCACGAGGCGGCCGGCCGCCCCGCCCCCCGCGCCGCTTTCCGCCTGCGGCGGCGCGGCGCCGCGTTGGCCGGGCGAGGCGCCGCCCGGGCCGTACACCGACACGCATCCCGCCAGCCCCATCAACAGCACGGCCGCGCCCGCCGCCTGCCTCATCGATCGCCCCCGCATCAGCGATAGTAGAGATTCACGCAGCCGGACAGCAGCGGCAGCAACGTCAGTACCGGTACACACATCAGGATCCTGCTCATGCCGCCCTCACCGGTAATACGCCGCAACGCACCCGGCAAGCGGCATGCAACCCAAACCCAACATCACGATCCACATCTTCATCGTCGTATTCCCGTCGCTCGAATCGGTTGAAATGAATGCCAGACACTGCTGGACGGGGCGCATTATTGATGTTTCGCGGCGGCGCACCAAACCGGTCTTTCACCGATTCTCGATGTCGGCGGCGGCCCCTAGAATCACTTGAAGGATGGCGTTCGGGCCGTCGCGACGATCCCCGAGCCCGCGCGGCACGCAAATGAAAACGCCCGCAACCTGGGTTGCGGGCGTTGCGGGCGTTGCGGACGGTGACGGTGGCCGAGCGGCTCAGCCTTCGACCACGTCCAGATAGTCCTCCGGCCGCGTGCGGTCCTCCGCATGCTTCATCCCGATCACACGCACCAGCACGCTGACGAGCACCGACACCACCAGATTCACGATCAGCGACCAGATCGCCGCATAGCCCGGAATCGCGTAGCCGAACAGATGGATCGTGAAGATCGAGCCGGCGAGCTTCAGCGAAATCGCCATCCAGGTGCCGCAGACGATCCCCGCGGCCCATCCCGCGAGCAGGCCGCGATAGTCCAGCACCCGGGTGTACAGGCCGAGCACGATCGCGGGCAGCGTCTGGATGATCCAGATCCCGCCCAGCAGCTGCAGCTGGATCGCGTAGGTCAGCGGCAGGCCGAGGATGAACGCCACCGCGCCCACCTTCACGATCAGCGACACGAGCTTCGCGACGTTGGTCTCCTGCTCGGGGGTCATGTTGCGGTTGATGAACTCGCGGTGGATGTTGCGCGTGTACAGGTTCGCGGCCGCGATCGACATGATCGCCGCCGGCACCAGCGCGCCGATGCCGATCGCGGCGAACGCGACGCCGACGAACCACGACGGGAAGAAATGCAGGAACAGCGCGGGCACCGCGAAGTTCGCGCCGTAGGCCTTGAAGTACGGCGCGAATTCCGGCATGTCCTTCACCCCCGACGCCAGCGCCATGTAGCCGAGCAGCGCGAGCAGGCCGAGCACGAACGAGTACGCGGGCAGCATCGCCATGTTGCGGCGGATGGTGTTGCCCGACGACGACGACAGGATCGCCGTCACCGAGTGCGGATACAGGAACAGCGCGAGCGCGGACCCCACCGCGAGCGTCGCATACGCGCTGTAGCCGTTCATGCTCGACACGTCGGGCGCCTTCAGCAGCAGCTTCGCGGGCGGCACCGCGCTGAAGATGTGGCCGAAGCCGCCGAGCTGCGCGGGAATCACGATGATCGCCGCCGCGATGGTGATGTAGATCAGGATGTCCTTGACGATCGCGATCATCGCCGGCGCGCGCAGGCCCGACGTATACGTGTACGCGGCCAGGATCGCGAACGCGATGATGAGCGGCAGGTCGCCGGCGAAGCCCCGGGTGTCGAAGCCGAGCCCGCCGATCACCACCTCGATGCCGACAAGCTGCAGCGCGATGTACGGCATCGTCGCGACGATGCCCGTCACGGCGATCGCCAGCGCGAGCGCGCGGCTGCCGTAGCGGGCGTTGACGAAGTCCGCCGAGGTCACGTAGCCGTGCCGCTTCGCGATGCTCCACAGCTTCGGAAAGACGACGAACGCGAACGGATAGATGAGGATCGTGTACGGCAGCGCGAAGAAGCCCATCGCACCGGCGCCGAACACGAGCGCGGGCACCGCGACGAACGTATAGGCGGTATAGAGATCGCCGCCGAGCAGGAACCAGGTCACGACCGTGCCGAAACGGCGGCCGCCGAGACCCCATTCGTCGAGATGGGCGAGATCGCCTCGCCGCCAGTGCGCGGCGAGAAAGCCGAGGATCGTCACGCCGACGAAAAACAGCACGAAGACGAAGGTGGCGGTGAGATTCATTGCCCGTCCCCCTTCGCGCCGCCGGCTTTCCAGCAGTTCTTGGTCTTGAAGTAGACGAGCGCCGTGATGATCGCGCTAATGAACACCCACAGCAGCTGATACCAGTAGAAAAACGGAAAACCGAACCATTGCGGTTCGATCTTGCTGTACGACGGCACCCAGACCATCGCGATCAGCGGCAGGACCAGCAGCCAGAGCCAGCGTTTCGCGGCCCGGTTGGCGTCGGCGTCGTGAGCCATGACGTCTCCTCATCATTCCCGGTTATTGATGTTCTGCACGGGTACGGCGGCACGAGAGGAGAGGCGGGACGGGCCGGCGGCGGCTCCCCAGGGCTTGGGTCAGTATAAAAGCCGGAGGAGCACGGTCAAACAGGGGCGAACCCGAAGCGGGACGCCCTGTCCGGCCGCGCAAGCGGCCGGACAGGGCAGGCGCGAAGCGCTCAGATCGCGAAGACGTCGGCGCCCGCGGCGACCGAAGCTTTCAATGCTTTCACCCAGCTGCGGGCCGGCAGGCGCAGATCGGCCTCGATGAGCTTCGCGCGGGCTTCGAGGCGGGCGAACGCGATGTCGAGCGCGGGGCCGGAGAACGCGAGCGCGATCCGGTTGCCGTCGTGCACTTCGGGCAGCGCGATCACGCGCTGGTCGAACGCCGCGTTCAAGTGCTTCATGTTGCGCACGAAGCTCGGATGGTCGCCGAACAGGTTGATGGTCGCGATGCCCGCGTCCGCGAGGCAGCCGCGCACCGCGCGGTAGAACGCGACGCTGTCGAGCACCGGGCCGCGCGCGGTCGCGTCGTACAGGTCGATCTGCAGCGCGCCGATGGTGCCGCGATTGACCGGATCGTTGACGAAGTCCCATGCGTCGGCTTCGTGCACGGTCAGGCGCGCGTCGTCGGGCGGCAGTTCGAACATCGTGCGCGCCGCGACGATCACGGCCGGATTCAGCTCGACCGCCTCGACGTGCGCGCGCGGCAGGAAGCGGTGCGCGAACTTCGTGATCGCACCGGTGCCGAGCCCCAGCTGGACGACGCGCCGCGGCGTTTCCAGGAACAGGAGCCACGCCATCATCTGCTGCGCGTATTCGAGTTCGATGTGATGCGGCTTCGACAGGCGCATCGCGCCCTGCACCCACTCGGTGCCGAAATGCAGATAGCGCACGCCCCGCTCTTCGGAGAACGTAACGGGCGCGAAGCGCGGCTTTCGCGGCGCATCGAGGACCGGCAGATCGGCTTCGTCAGCCAGTTCGGCACGGCGCTTGACGCGGGGGGATTTGAGTTTCGCGGAACCGTTGAACGACGACGGTTTTTCGCGGTTGAACGCGCGTGCCTCGGCGGACGCGCGCTTGATCAATCGGGTCATAGGAGAATCTCGCGCCACAGGCGCAATTTTTGGTCGAACGAGAGCATAGCATTCGCGGGGCTCGACGACGGCAGCACGAGCGTGTCGTAGCCCGCCGCGCGAATCACCGGCTCGAAGCGGCCGGCGGCCTTGCCGTTGAAGCACACCTTCCTGAGTTGCGGCGCATGCGCGCGCAGCGACGCGAAATCGTTCGGCTGCGCTGCGCGGATCGCCGTATCGAGGCTGCCTTCGCGACGGCATGCGGCCAGCACGTCCCAGACGCCGATGCCGTAGGCGAGAACGCGGCCGAGCCGCGCGTCGTAGGGCAGCGCGTGCAGCGGCTCGCCGACCACGGTGCCGACGAGCCGCCAGAACTGGTTGCGCGGATGCGCGTAATACTGCGCGGCGGCCAGCGACGCTTCGCCGGGAAAACTGCCGAGTATCAGCGTGTGCGTGTCGGCCGCCGCGACCGGGGGAAAACCGCGCAGCATCACGCGCCTCCAGGCTCGCCGGGTGCCGACGCGGAAGCGTCGCCGTGCGCGTCGAGATGCCGCCACAGCGCGGGCAGCATGCACTCCGTCACCATCAGCGGTTCGCCGTGCCGCTCGAACACCGAGCGGCGCGCGACGAACGCATGCGGCGCGGGCCGGCCGTCGGTCAGCGCGTGCGCGGCCAGCGCGAACAGCGGATGGCCCGCGATCACGCGGCGGCTGACGAGCGCGGAGCGCGTCACCTGCGGATCGCGGTACAGCAGTTCGGCGAGCGGCCGCGTGCGCAGCCGCCGCATCGCCTGCCACACGCCCTTGCTGGCGGCGAGCGGCGCGATGCTGTGCGCCGCGACGAACGGCGTGCCGTCGACCGCGAGCACCACCTCGCGCACCCATACCGGCGTGCGCGGATGGCGGGCGAGCGCCGTATGCTCGTCGCTCCACGGCACCGCGACGATTTCGCGCGTCACGCGCACCGCCACCGCGCCGAGCCGCGCGAGATGCGCGGTCAGAGAGCCGCCGCGCGTGAGCCAGTCCTTCTGCGCGACGGAGCAGCCGGGGCGCGGCGTGTCGCGCCACCCCCCGACGGCCGCATCGAAGCGCATCCGCGTGCTCACGCCGCGCGCGACAGCAGCAGCGTATTGGTCCGCTTGACGAAGCTCGCCGGATCTTCCAGCACGCCGCCTTCCGCGAGCAGCGCCTGATCGAACAGCAGATGGCACCAGTCCGCGAAATCGGCGCCGTCGGCGTTCAGCTGCTTGACGAGCGGATGCTCCGGATTGACTTCGAGGATCGGCTGGAACGACGGCGCGTTCTGGCCGGCGGCCTTCAGCATCCGCTGCAGGTAGCCGCTCATGTCGTTGTCGTCGGCGACCAGGCACGACGGCGAATCGGTCAGACGGAACGTGACCCGCACGTCCTTCGCCTTGCCGTCGAGCGCCGCCTTCATCCTGTCGACCAGCGGCTTGAGCGCCTCGCCGGTTTCCTCCTGCGCTTTCTTCTCCGCATCGTCGAGCGCGCCGAGATCGAGATCGCCGCGCGCAACGCTCGCGAGCGGCTTGCCGTCGAACTCCTGCAGGAACGACAGCATCCATTCGTCGACCCGGTCGGTCAGCAGCAGCACCTCGACGCCCTTCTTGCGGAACACTTCCAGGTGCGGGCTGTGCTTCGCGGCCTGCCACGCGTCCGCCGTCACGTAGTAGATCCGGGTCTGCTCCGGTTTCATGCGCGCGACGTAGCCGGCGAGCGACACGTCCTGCGCGTCGGTCTCGCCGTGCGTCGACGCGAAGCGCACCAGCTTCGCGATCCGCTCGCGGTTCGCGTGATCCTCGCCGATGCCTTCCTTCAGCACCTGGCCGAACGCGCTCCAGAACGTCCGGTACTTCTCCTTGCCCGCGTCGTCTTCCGCGTTCGCCAGCTCTTCGAGCATCGACAGCACGCGCTTGGTCACGCCTTCGCGGATCGCCTTCACGTCGCGGCTTTCCTGCAGGATCTCGCGCGACACGTTGAGCGGCAGGTCGGCCGAATCGACCACCCCCTTCACGAAACGCAGGTATTGCGGCAGCAGCTGCTCGGCGTCGTCCATGATGAACACGCGCTTCACGTACAGCTTGAGGCCGCCGCGATGGTCGCGGTTCCACATGTCGAACGGCGCCTGCGACGGCACGTACAGCAGCTGCGTATATTCGCTGCGGCCCTCGACGCGGTTGTGGGTCCACGCGAGCGGATTCTGGTGATCGTGCGCGAGGTGCTGGTAGAACTGCTGGTACTGTTCGTCGCTGATCTCGCTCTTCGAACGGGTCCACAGCGCGCTCGCCTGGTTGACGGTCTCGTCGTCGTCCTTCTCGACCATCTCGCCCTTCTCGGCGTCCCACTCCTCCTGCTTCATCAGGATCGGCAGCGCGACGTGGTCCGAGTACTTCTGCACGATCGACTTGAGGCGGTGCGCCGACAGCAGCTCGTCCTCGCCTTCGCGCAGGTGCAGCGTGATCGTGGTGCCGCGCGCGGCGCGCTCGATCGTGTCGATCGCGAAATCGCCTTCGCCGGCGCTTTCCCAGCGCACGCCTTCCGACGCGGGCAGGCCCGCGCGGCGGGTTTCGACGGTGATCCGGTCGGCGACGATGAAGCCCGAGTAGAAGCCGACGCCGAACTGGCCGATCAGCGCCGCATCCTTCTGCTGGTCGCCCGAGAGCTTCGAGAAGAATTCCTTGGTGCCCGAGCGGGCGATCGTGCCGAGGTTCGCGATCGCTTCGTCGCGGCTCATGCCGATGCCGTTGTCGTCGATGGTGAGCGTGCGGGCGGCCTTGTCGAAGCCGATGCGAATCCGCAGGTTCGGATCGGCTTCGTAGAGGGCGGTGTTTTCGAGGGCCTCGAAACGGAGCTTGTCAGCGGCGTCGGACGCGTTCGACACGAGTTCGCGCAGAAAGATTTCCTTGTTGCTGTACAGCGAATGGATCATCAGGTGGAGGAGCTGCTTGACCTCGGCCTGAAAGCTCATGGTTTGCTGAGTCATCTATTTACCCTTCATGACGATCAATGAATGCTGAAAACCCGCCTGCGGCGGCATTTGGCTGCGCCCTAAATAGGGCCACCCGCGCGATCTTCAAGAGGCCGGGGGGACGTCCGGGCGATTTTCTCACCGATGCCGGCGCGCCGGCGTGCCGTACCGGCGCCGTCCCGCATCCGGATCAAGGCCGCGCGCGGCGGCGGCCCGCGTCGGTCAATCGACTTCCGCCGCGCGCCGCGTCATCGCGTCGAGATAGCGCGCGAGGAACGGGGCCAGCGCCGGATCGCCGCAGTTCGCGACGTTGAAGCGCGTCCAGCTCGACGGCGACTGCTGCGGGGAGAACAGGCTCCCCGGCGTCAGCAGAAAGCCCTGCTCGTGCGCGGCGGCGGCCAGCGCGTCGGAATCGACGCCGGTGTCGGCCCACAGAAACATCCCCGCCGCCGGCATCGTGAACAGCTGCATGCCCGAGCGTTCGAGCATCCGCGCGGTTTTGTCGCGCACGCCGTCGAGCCGGGCGCGCAGCCGCTCGACATGGCGCCGGTAATGGCCCTCCGTCAACACCTTGTACAGCACGCGCTCGTTCAGCTCCGGCGTCGTCATGCCGACCAGCATCTTCTGGTCGGTGATCGCCTTCGCGATCTCCGGCGCGCACGCGGCGTAGCCGACCCGCAGGTTGGCCGCGAGCGTCTTCGAGAAACTGCCGAGGAAGATCACCCGCTTCAGCTGGTCGAGGCTCGCGAGGCGGGTCGCCGGATAGCTCGGCGGGCACAGGTCGCCGTACACGTCATCCTCGACGACCAGGAAGTCGTACGCCTCCGCGAGCTTCAGGATCCGGAACGCCTGCGCGGCCGACAGCGAGGTGCCGGTCGGGTTCTGCAGCACCGAATTGATGACCAGCATCTTCGGCCGCCACATCTGCACCAGCGTTTCGAGCGCGTCGAGATCCGGGCCGTCGGGCGTGTAGGGCATGCCGATCAGCTGCGCGCCCTGCGACGCGAAGCGGCCGAACATCTGGAACCAGGCCGGATCGCCGACGATCACCGCATCGCCCGGCCGGACGTAGATCCGCGCGATCAGGTCGATCGCCTGCGTGATGCCGGACACCAGCACGATCTGGTCCGGGGACGCGCCGATCTCCATCTCGGCGAGACGCGTCTGCAGCTGCTGGCGCAGCGGCAGAAAGCCTTGCGCGGTACCGAAGCCCAGCATCTGCGCGCCTGCCTGCCGGCCCAGCGCGCGCAGCGCGCTCGTGAGCAGCTCGCCGTCGAGCCAGCGGCCCGGCAGGTAGCCTAGACCCGGCCCCTTTTCCGGGCTGACGGTATGGAGCATGTTGCGCAACAGCCAGACGACGTCGATCGTGTTGTGAACCGCGCCCGCCTCGGCGCGGCCGCGCGCGGCCGGATCGCCGGACGGCGCGCCCAGCGAGCGCTCGCGCACGTAGAAACCCGAGCCCCGCCGCGAATCGAGGTAGCCCTGCGCGACCAGGCGCTCATAGGCTTCGACCACGGTGAAACGCGACACGCTCTTGTCGATCGCGAGCTTGCGGATCGACGGCATCCGCATGCCCGGCCGGAACACCCGCTCGTCGATCCGGCGGCGCGCCCACTGGACCAGCTGGTCGACCAGCGTCAGCGTGGCGGTGTCGTGCGGGGCGGGGATCTGGTCGAGCGGAACGGTAGACATGGCGGCCTCCAACTGTACCGAAGAGTATCGCGCCGATTGTACCGTTACTGTGCAGGTGAGCACGATTACAGTTTTTGGACGCCGGCCGCCGTACCGGCCCGCTCCACGGATCCCCTTATTCTCTCCCGGCAACCGCGCCGTACCGGCCGGCCCGGGCGCAGCGGTTTCGGGCCGTACCGCTGGCCGTCCGCGTCGCGGGCGTCGCCGCCCCCAATCCGTCGCTTGCCCATGGCCGCTCATCCGCTCCAGCTCGATCACCTCGTCATTGCCGCGCGCACGCTCGACGAAGGCGTCGCCTACGTCGCCGATACGCTTGGCGCGCAGCCGTCCGGCGGCGGCGCGCATCCGCTGATGCGAACCCATAACCGGCTGTTCGGCCTATGGGGCGGCGCGTATCTCGAGGTCATCGCGATCGACCCGCACGCGCCGCCGCCCGCCGGCGACGAAACGCCCCGCCCGCGCCTGTTCGCGCTCGACGCGCCGGCAACCCGCGCCCGGCTCGAACGCGGCCCGTGGCTGGCCCACTGGGTCGCGCGGGTCGAACGTCCCCGGCAACTCGCGCTGTGGCGCCGGCAGTATCCGGACCGGATCCCGCCCGTGGTCGCGATGACGCGCGGCGATTTTTCCTGGGGCCTGACCGTTCCCGACGACGGGGGGTGGCCCGAGTGGCAGCACGCGGGCGACGGGCTCGTGCCGTCGCTGATCCAGTGGGACACGACACGCCGCCCGGCCGACACGCTGCCGCACGACGGCATCGCGCTGACCGCGCTGCGGGGCGAGCACCCGCGGGCCGATACGGTGCTCGAGCAGCTGCGCTGGCTCGGCATCGACCCGCTGCTCGCCTTGACGGACGGCGCGGGCGAGCCCGCGCTCGTCGCCGAATTCGATACGCCGAACGGTCCGCGCACGCTGCGCTGAGCCCGGCCCCCATACTCAAGGAGACACCACGGTCATGAATTCGCGCGAAACTCGGGGCATGCTGCTCGGCCTGATCGGCGTGATGATTTTCAGCCTGACGCTGCCGATGACGCGCATCGTCGTCGAAACCTTTCATCCGCTGCTGAACGGGCTCGGGCGCGCGCTGCTCGCCGCGATCCCGGCCGCCGCGCTGCTCTGGTGGCGCCGCGAACGGCTGCCCAGTCGCGCGCAGATGAAAAGCCTCGCGATCGTGTCGGCGGGCGTGATCATCGCCTATCCGGTGTTTTCCGCGTGGGCGATGAAATCGGTTCCGGCCGCGCATGGCGCGGTCGTCAACGGCCTGCAGCCGCTGTTCGTCGCGCTGTACGCCGCGTGGCTGTCGCACGAGCGCCCGTCGAAGGCGTTCTGGGTGAGCGCCGTGGCGGGCAGCGCGCTGGTGATCGCGTTCGCGCTGCGCGACGGCGGCGGTTCGCTGCAGGCGGGCGACCTGCTGATGCTGGTCGCGGTCGGCATCGGCGCGCTCGGCTACGCGGAAGGCGCCCGCCTCGCGCGCCAGATCGGCGGCTGGCAGGTGATCTGCTGGGCGCTCGTCGTGTCGGCGCCGTTCCTCGCGGTGCCGGTCGGCTGGCTCGCGTGGGCGCACCATCTCGCCCACCCCGGCCCGGTGCCGCTGCGGACCTGGTTCGCGTTCGGCTACGTGACGCTGTTCTCGCAGTTCATCGGCTTCTTCGCCTGGTACGCGGGCCTCGCGATGGGCGGCACCGCGCGGGTCGGGCAGGTGCAACTGCTGCAGATCTTCTTCACGATCGCGTTTTCGGCGCTCTTCTTCGGCGAAAGCGTCGCACCGTCGACCTGGCTGTTCGCCGCCGCCGTGATCGCCACCGTGATGGCCGGCCGCAAGGCCGCCGTCGGCACCGCCCCTCAACCCGCTCGCGCGAGCTGAGCTGCCGAGCGATAATGCTGATATTGCCTGACCGAACCCACGACTACTGACCGAGGAGACTATGAAACCGAGCGATCTGCACCCGCCCCAGTGGCAGCTTTCCCAACGCGCCATCAAGCTCACGAGCTCGGCGATCCGAGAAATCCTGAAAGTGACGGAACGGCCCGAAGTCATTTCGTTCGCGGGCGGCCTGCCGTCGCCGGCCACGTTCCCGGCCGAACGGATGCGCGAAGCCTCCGACCGCGTGCTGCGCGATTCGCCCGGCGCCGCGCTCCAGTACAGCGCGACGGAAGGGTTCGTCCCGCTGCGCGAATGGATCGCCGAACGCTATCGGGTACGCGTGTCGCAGGTGCTCGTCACGACCGGCTCCCAGCAGGCGCTCGACCTGCTCGGCAAGGTGCTGATCGATCCGGACAGCCCGGTGCTGGTCGAGACCCCCACCTACCTGGGCGCGCTGCAGTCGTTCTCGCTCTACGAGCCGCGCTACGTGCAGGTGCAGACCGACGAAAACGGCCTGCTGCCCGATCAGCTCGTCCCCGAGCTGACGAAGGGCGCGCGCCTGCTCTACGCGCAGCCGAATTTCCAGAACCCGACCGGCCGGCGCCTGCCGGTCGAGCGCCGCCGCGCGCTCGCCGCGTTCGCGCAGACGAGCCCGTTCCCGGTGCTGGAGGACGATCCGTACGGCGCACTCAACTATGCGGGCGAGCCGCTGCCGACGATGCTGTCGATGGCGCCCGACCACGTGGTGCATCTCGGCACGTTCTCGAAGGTGCTCGCGCCGGGCTTGCGGATCGGCTACATCATCGCGCCCGAGGAACTGCACTTCAAGCTCGTGCAGGCCAAGCAGGCCACCGATCTGCACACCCCGTCGCTCACCCAGCGCATCGCATACGAAGTGATCCGCGACGGCTTCCTCGACACCCATATCCCGACGATCCGCGAGCTCTACAGCGCACAGTGCGACGCGATGCTCGCGTCGCTCGAGCGCCACATGCCCGACGGCGTGAGCTGGAACCGCCCGGAAGGCGGCATGTTCATCTGGGTGACGGTGCCGGGCAGCATCGACACCATGCAGCTGCTCGAAGCGGCCGTGGCCGACAACGTCGCCTTCGTGCCGGGCGCGCCGTTCTTCGCGAACGAGGCGCCGACGAATACGCTGCGGCTGTCGTTCGTCACAGTGCCGCCCGAAAAGATCGAGGAAGGCGTCGCCCGGCTCGGCAAGCTGCTCCGCGAACGACTCTGATTCGGCCTGCCGGCGCGCGCCCGCCCGGGTGCGCGCCCCATCCCCTGCCCGGCAGCGCCGCTGCCGGCATCCTTTGACTCCAGCTTCCCGCGAGGACTCCCCCTGATGGCAAACGTCTACGACCAACTCAAGGCACTCGGCATCGAACTCCCCACCGCCGGCGCACCGGCCGCCGCCTACGTGATGAGCGCGCAAAGCGGCAACACCGTCTATCTGTCGGGCCACATCGCCAAGAAGGACGGCAAGGTGTGGGTCGGCAAGCTCGGCGCGAACGTCACGACGGAGGAAGGCAAGGCCGCCGCGCGCCTCGTCGCGATCGATCTGCTCGCGACGCTGCACGCACACACGGGCGACCTCAACCAGGTCAAGCGCATCGTCAAGGTGATGAGCCTCGTCAACTCGACGCTCGAATTCACCGAACAGCATCTCGTCACCAACGGCGCGTCGGAGCTGATCGCCGAAGTGTTCGGCGACGCCGGCAAGCATGCGCGCTCGGCGTTCGGCGTCGCGCAGATCCCGCTCGGCGCGTGCGTCGAGATCGAGCTGATCGCCGAAGTCGCGTAAGCGGCGCCCACGCCGCGCCCGCGCCGCCATGACCGATCGTTTCGTTCGCTTCAAGCAGGTCGACGTGTTCACGTCGGTGCCGTTCAAGGGCAATCCGCTCGCCGTCGTGTTCGACGCCGATGCGCTCGGCGACGCCGGCATGCGGGCCGTCGCCCGCTGGACCAACCTGTCGGAAACCGCCTTCCTGTGCACGCCGACCGATCCCGCCGCCGACTATCGGGTCCGGATCTTCACGCCGGGCGGCGAGTTGCCGTTCGCCGGCCACCCGACGCTCGGCAGCGCGCACGCGTACCTCGACAGCGGCGCCGCGCCGCGCACGCCGGGCCGGCTGATCCAGCAATGCGGCGCGGGGCTCGTCGAACTGGTCGAACGCGACGGCGGCTGGGCGTTCGCCGCCCCGCCCGCCCGAGTCACGCCGCTGCCCGAACGCGACTACCCGGCGCTCGCCGCCGCGCTGCGCACCGGCGCGATCGATTTCGGCGCGGCGCCGCACGGCATCGACAACGGTGCGCCGTGGCTCGTCGTGCGGCTCGCATCGGCGGCCGACTGTCTGGCGCTCGCGCCGGACCCGGCGGCGCTGGCGTCTATCGTGCGATCGGTCGGCGCGAGCGGCCTCGCCGCGTACGGTCCGCATCCGGCCGACGGCCCCGCCACCTTCGAAGTCCGCTGCCTGATGACGGGCGACGGGTTCGGACACGGCGAGGACCCCGCCACCGGCAGCGCGAACGCCGCGATCGCCGGCCTTCTCACGCAGCAGGGCCGCCGGCCCGGTCCCGCGTATACGGCCCGCCAGGGCACGGCGATCGGACGCGACGGCCGGATCCGCGTGCACTACGACGACGCCATCGGGAAAACCTGGATCGGCGGCGCCTCGGTCACGGTCGTCGACGGCCGTTTCCGGCTCGCCTGACCCCGCCGGACCCGCGCCCCGCATGGCTGCGCCGTGTGGAACCGGTCCGCCGCACCGGTTCCGCCGGCGCGGGCGATCCGGTCCCGCGCCGTTCGACCGCGCTATCTTAAATTCGGACCATTCAGTAATATCGGGCCTTATCCGTCGCCTTTCGCGGCCCATTTACCCGGACATCCGGCAGGACGTCCCGCGTGCAAGGATCCCATCCGTCCGATGAGTTCGTCTCGGTCACACGCCTCGCATGCCGCGCGCTCGCCTCGTGCGTCGCGCAAATCACGCCGGCGCGCACTGTTCGCCATCCCGCTGCTGGGTACGCTCGCGCTCGCCCTGTTGTGGGCGGTGATCATTGCGCGCCTGTCGGTCGAGAAGGAAAGCGCGTACCGCGAGGCCACCGCGTCGGCCGCGATCCTGTCGACCGCGCTCGAGCAGCATACCGTCAAGGCGATCCATCAGGTCGACCAGATCACGCGTTTCGTGAAATACGAATTCGAGAAGTCGCCCGAGCATTTCAACCTGGCGAGCACGGTCGAAAAAGGCGTCGTGCCGAGCGACACGCTGATCCAGGTGTCGCTCGTCGATGCGCGCGGCGAGCTGATGGCGAACACGTCGGAACTGAACCCGCGCCGGATCGATCTGTCGGACCGCGAGCATTTCAGGGTTCACGAACAGCATAACGACGACCGGCTGTACATCAGCAAACCGGTGCTCGGCCGCGTGTCGGGCCACTGGACCCTGCAGATGACGCGGCGCCTGAACCACCCCGACGGCTCGTTCGCCGGGATCGTGGTGGTCTCGGAAGACCCGAGCTATTTCACGAGCGACTTCTACAACAACGCGGCGATCGGCAAGGACGGCGTGATCGGCGTCGTGTCCGACACCGGCGCGGTGCTCGCGCGCCGCACCGGCTCTCTCGAGAACGCACCGGGCGCGTTCTCCGCGTCGGGCGTGTATCCGGTCGCCGAACGCGTGTCGGGCACCTACGTCGACCCGATCGACGGCGTCACCCGCATCGTGTCGTACCGGCACCTCGAAGGCTATCCGCTCGGCGTACTGGTCGGCCTGTCGCAGGCGGAGGAGTTCGCCGACTACAACCACACGCGCAACGTCTATCTGCTGATGACGAGCTTCATCACGCTCGCGATGCTGGCGTTCTTCGGCGTCGCGACGGGGCTGATCGGCAAGCTGCTCGGCCGCGAGCGCGAAATGACGCAGCTCGCCGAGTACGACCTGCTGACCGGCCTCGCGAACCGCTACGCGACGCTGCGCGGACTGCGCAACGACGTCGCGCTGCCGTCGAGCCTGTCGCGGCTCGGGCTGTTGTTCATCGATCTCGACAACTTCAAGACCGTCAACGACACGCTCGGCCACAACGCCGGCGACATCGTGCTGCAGATGACCGCCGCGCGGCTCTCCGACGCGGTCGCGGACGAAGGCACGCTCGCGCGGATCGGCGGCGACGAGTTCGTCGTGGTCGTGAAGGGCGACGACGTCGAGCGGCGCGCGGTGCGCCTAGCCGAAGCCGTCATCAAGATGTTCGGCGAACCGTTCGACGTGCGCGGCAGTTCGTTCGTTCTGCACGCCAGCATCGGCATCGCGCTGCACTCGGTCGCCAACGAGAGCGAGATCGACCTGCTGAAGAAGGCCGATCTCGCCATGTACAGCGCGAAGGACGCGGGCAAGAACTGCTACCAGTTCTATGCGCCGCACCTGTCGCACCGCGCGGACCACCTGATGCGCTGGGAGCAGCAGCTGCGCGTCGCGCTCGCCGACGGGCAGCTGTTCCTCGCGTACCAGCCCAAGATCGACCTCACGCACCGCTGCATCACCGGCTTCGAGGCGCTCGCGCGCTGGGATCACCCGGAGCACGGCGTGATCTCGGCGAACGAGTTTATTTCGATAGCCGAATCGACCGGCCTGATTGTTCCCATCGGCGATTTCGTGATCCGCACCGCGTGCGAGCAACTCGCGCGCTGGCAGCGCGACGGCCACGATACGCTGACGCTCGCCGTCAACATTTCCCCGGTGCAGTTCTGGCGCGGCGACCTGATCGACACGATCTCGCGCACGCTGCAGGAAACCGGCATCGAAGCGCGCCGCCTCGAGATCGAGATCACCGAAACCGCGATGATGGAATATCCGGAATTGGTGTCGGAGAAGATCATCGCGCTCAAGAAGCTCGGCATCCGGATCGCGCTCGACGACTTCGGCACCGGCTACTCGTCGCTGTCGTACCTGCACCGCTTCTCGGTCGACACGCTGAAGGTCGACCGCTCGTTCGTGCAGGCGATTCCGGGCGACCGCAGCGTCTGCGTGATGGTCGCGTCGATCGTGCATCTCGCGCGCTCGCTCGGGCTGACGGTGGTCGTCGAAGGCACCGAGACCGACGAGCAGATCGCGTGGCTGGCCGCGCTCGGCCAGATCGAGGCGCAAGGCTTCCTGTTCTCCCGCCCGGTGCCCGCCGACGGCATTCCGGCCCTGCTGGCGCGCTTCGGCATCTGCGGCGTCGAGCACGGCCCGCGCGCCGAGCGCCGTCATGTGGCCGACTCGACTAAACATCCGTCAAACAGCGACTAAACATCGCACTCCTCCCTTTTCACCTGTCGAGAACAGGGTTTTCATAGCGTTTTTGCTCATACACCTCACACTTGGCGCGTCGCACAATATTAAGATCGATGCGGGCCGGCCGTGCGCGCATCGCCGAGAGAGCCAAAACGCCATCATGATGAGCCTGGAAGCCGCCGAGCGCGGCGAGCAAGAGTCGCTGTGGGCGCTGTTCAAGGTCGTGGCCGCCGTTTCCGCGTTGTCGTGGGGCGGCCTCGCGATGATGGCGCAACTCGAGCACCATTACGTCGATCGCGAGCGGCGGATCGACGCCCGCGCCTTCGCGGACCTGATCGCGCTCGCCTGGATGGTGCCCGGCCCGGTCGGCTGCAACGTCGCCGTGCAGGTCGGCCAGATCCTGCGCGGTCGCACCGGCGCCTGGATCGCCGGCATCGCGAGCGTGCTGCCCTTCTTCGTGCTGATGACGCTGTTCGCGATCTTCTATCGAACGCCGTTCGTCCGCGCGCTGGCCGTCCCCGTCGTGCTCTATCACTTCAGCATGGTGCTGGCCGCACTGATCGGCGTGACCTGGGTCAAGCAGATCCGCTCGCTCGCGCGCGGGCCGTTCGAACGCGGCATCGCCGCGCTGGCGACCGTGCTGCTTGCCGTCGTGCATAGCCCGGCCGCGTTCGTGGTCATCCTGTCCGCCGCGTTCGCGGCCGGCTGGTTCAGCGGCACGCATCGAAACGAGCGGCTGCGCGTCGCGCTGCCGGTACGCGATCGCCAGTTGCTCGCCGCGCTCGCGCTGCTGATCGCGCTGTTCGCGCTGCCGCTGCCCGGCGAATACGAGGCGCGGCTGCTGTGGCCCCGGCTCGCCGGCGCGGGCATGACGCTGTTCGGCGGCGGTTTCTCCGCGCTACCGGTGCTCAAGACGCTGTTCGTCACCCCGACCAGCGGCATCACCGATCACGATTTCACGCTCGCGTTCGCGCTGTCGCCGGTGTCGCCGGGGCCGCTGCTGAATGTCGTGCCGTTCCTCGGCTACCTGACGGACGGCTGGCGCGGCGCGCTGCTCGCAACCGTCGCGCTGTTCCTGCCGTCGGGCTGCCTCGTCGTGTTCGCGCAGCGCCACGTCCATCGCCTGAAGCGCAATCCGCGCTTCGAGCACGGCATGAAGATGCTGCGCGCCGCCACCACCGCGTTCCTGCTGATCGCGGTGGTGCGCATCGTCGCGAAGGTACCCGCCGAACCCGCGTACTGGGTGACCGGCGCGTTCGCGTGCCTGTGCTTCGCGCGTTTCAAGATCCCCGTCTATGCGGTGTACGGCACGGTAGCGGCCGCGTGCGGCGGCTGGCTGCTGCTCGCCGCCCACTGACATCGCGGCGCCTCGCGACAGGCAAGGGAAACGGTTCCTTTCGCCGCGCCCGCCCGCGCGCCGGACTCAGCGGCGCGCGCCGCCGAATCCCCGGAAAAACGCCTGCGCATTCGCGTCGAGGCTGTCGATGTGATAGCCGCCCTCCTGCACGATCACGGTCGGCAGCGCGAGCGCGCCGATCCGTTCGCTCAGCCGGCCGAAACCTTCGGTCGTCAGCGCCACCTGCGACTGCGGATCGTCCCGGTAGAGGTCGAAGCCGAGTTCCACCGGCAATATCCGCGGGTCGATCTGCAGATCGACGTGATGCGCTCGTCGGACATCCTCTCGTCGCTGCTGCAGAAGACCGCGACAGCGGGCCTGAGCCTGTGCCGCGGCCCGGTCGACAAGCTCGAACGCACGCCGTTCCTGCGCCAGCGCTACGCGATCGTCTGCGGCCGGCATCACCGGCTGTTCGGCCGGTCGCCTCTGACGATGACCGACCTGCTCGCGAAGAATTGCGTATCGTTCACGAGCGACCAGCTCGGCGACAGCCTGTCGCCGCTCACCGTGTTCCGCGGCCGGAAGGGTTGCACCGGGCGCGTCGTCGCATCCTCGCCGAGCCTCGACGAAGTGCGCCGGCTGATCTACGCGGGCTACGGGATCGGCTGCCTGCCCGAGCACATCGTGCGCGACGACCTGCTGCAGCAGCGGCTCCGACGGCTGCCGCCCGACGACGGGCGGGTGGATGTCGAGATCTTTCTGCTGCGGCATCGCGACCGCAGGCTGAAGCCGCCGAACGCGCGTTCCTCGACGGCTTCCAGCGGACCATGCGGCGCTATTCGTTCGCCGAACGGCTCGCGGCATCCGCATGACGCCGGCGCCGAATGTGACGAAGCCGGCATGGCGCCGGCTTCGGGAGAGGATGGGACTGGCGGCGCGCGAGGCGCGCGGTCATCAGGCCAGCGCCCTTTGCGCGATCCGACGCGCACGCAGGCGGTCGTAAGCGAGGTTGAAGAAAAACGTGTACGGCAGGAAGAACAGCAGGATGCCGAGATCCAGCACGAAGGCCTGAAGCAGGCTGATTTCCAGCCACCACGCGGCAAGCGGCAGCACCAGCGCGATCAGACCGAGCTCGAACGCGATCGCGTGAACGATCCGGAGCATCAGGTTGCGCACGAGGCCAAAATGACGTTCGAAGCGGTCGAACAGCGCGTTGAACGCAACGTTCCAGGCCATCGCGACCAGCGAGACCACGGCCGTGAGCGCGCCGACGTGAACCAGCGACATGCCCAATACCCAGCTCAGGACCGGGGCGCAGAGCGCGATTGCCGTCAGTTCGAACGTCAGCGCATGAACAAGCCGCTCCGTGAAGGTTTTCCGTTGAATCGTCATGAACAGCTCCATTGATGAATGCAATGGCGCTATTTTCATCGGATTAACCGGTCTTAACCAATTTGATATCATCGGTTTTTCCGATATACATCTGGAGCCCGCTCTCATGCGACATTCTCCCGAAGCGCTGCTCGCGTTTGCCGAGGCCGCCGCGCTCGGCTCGTTCTCCGCCGCCGCACGCAAGCTCGGCAAGCGACAGTCGACCGTCAGCGAGGCGATCGCCAATCTGGAAATCGATCTGGGCGTCACGCTGTTCGACCGCTCGACCCGTCAGCCGACCTTGACGGGCGCCGCCCGCGCGCTGCTGCCCGAAGTGCTGCGCGTACTGGAGGCGGGCGAAGCGATCGACCAGCTCGCCGCGCGGCTCGCGGGCGGCGAGGAAACGCACCTCACGCTCGTCGTGTCGGACACCTACCAGTCGACCCGTTACGAGGAGACGCTCGCCGCGCTCGACAAGCGCTTCCCGACACTCGAGCTCGAATGCCAGATCGCCGAGCACGACGACGTGGTCGACCTGATCCAGCAAGGCCGCGCGCAGCTCGGGCTGATGGCCGCGCGCAGCACCTACCCGCCCGATATCGGCGCCGCGACGGTCGCGGAGCAGTCGGAGATCGGGCTGTTCGTCGGCGTCGAGCATCCGTTCGCCGCGCACGGCGAAGCCGAAGTGCCGCTCGCCGCGCTGCACGATGCGCGCGAGTTGCGGCTCAACACCTATGTCGCGCCGCGCGGCGCGCGCATCGAGACAGGCCTCGTCGCGGGGCGGCGCTTCTGGTCGGCGCCGAGCTATCTGATGCTGCTGGAAATGGCGGTCGCGGGCTTCGGCTGGGCGGAGCTGCCGCGCTGGATGGTCGACCACTTCGCGCGCGAGCGGCTGGTCGAGCTCAATGCGCGCGGCTGGCCGCGGCGCGTGCCGGTGGATGCGGTGTGGTCGCGCAGCCGGCCGCTCGGGCCGGCCGGCTCATGGCTGCTGGAGCAGATGCTGGCCGCGTGAACGCGGCCGGGAAGACGAAAACGACGCCGGGCCGGACCCGCGCTCAGAACCCGCGCGACAGCACGGCCGCGCCCACGGTCACGACGCCGAGCACGAGATTCACGATCACCAGCAGACGCATCGCGTTGACGGCGCGCGCGCCGTCCGGCCAGTTCTGCGCCTGTACCGCGCGGCGGATGCGCGGGAACAGCGCGAAGCGGATGTGGCCGAAGATCAGCATCATCACGACGCCAAGCCCCGCCATCGCATGCAGCGGCCACGTCGCATGCGCGCCGCCGAAGCTCACCAGCAGGAAGCCGCCCGTCACCAGGATCGCGATCACCGACGCCGCGACCCAGTTGAAGAACCGCCCGAACACCGCTTCGATCAGCGGCAGACGCAACTGCGGCGACAGGTCCGACAGCGCGGGACGCAGGCAGAAATGCGCGAACACCATGCCGCCCACCCACACGGCGACCCCGATCAGATGAAGGAACAAGGCGACGGCGACAGCGTGGGACATGATGGGGAGATCCTGTTTGTTTTGAAAGCATCGATGCGCACGCAACGGCGCGCGCGGACATGGTGCGCGTTCGACAGCCGCGACGCGCGGCGGTTCAGCCCGCCCGGCGGCAATCGGCATCATGCCACCGCATTTTCGCGCGGCGCGCGCACGCTGAGTAGTCCAGACAACAAAAAGCCGCGTGTGCGCGACTGCGCACACGCGGCTTTTCGATAGCGGGCGGCTCGGCCGCGTCAGCCGAGATTCGGACGCAGGCCGGCGATCTTCAGCCGGGTATCCGGCGCACGGCCCTTGCGCGCCCGCTTGCCGACGTGCGGCTCGAGGGCGGCGCCCGCGAACACCTCCTCCTGCGCCTTGCCGCCGCGCCCGGTGCCCATCAGCACGACGCCCGGGCGGCCGATCGCCAGCGCCTGCACGAGCGTTTCCTTGTCGTCGAGCGCCATCAGGATCACACCGCGCCCGCCGCCCGACAGCGTCTTCATCTCGTCCATGCCGAACGCGAGCAGACGGCCGCCGCTCGACAGGCAAGCGACCTGCGACGCATCCGGCAGCACCGGCATCGGCGCGAGCGGCGCCGCGCCCGCGTCGATCGTCATGAACGCCTTGCCGGCCTTCACGCGGCTCACCATGTCGCCCACCTTCGCGATGAAGCCGAAGCCGTTGCTCGACGCCAGCAGCAGCGGCTGGTCCGCCGGCGCCGCGTAGTAATGCAGCAGGTGCGAGCCCGACTCCAGCTCGATCAGCGACGTGACCGGCACGCCGTCGCCGCGCCCGCCCGGCAGCAATTGCACCGCGACCGAATACACGCGGCCGCTGCTGCCCCAAGCGATCAGCGTGTCCGGGGTGCGGCACTGGAACGCCGCGTACAGGCCGTCGCCCGCCTTGAACGAGAAGCTCGCCGGATCGAGCCCGTGGCCCTTCAGCGCGCGCACCCAGCCCTTTTGCGACACCACCACCGTGACCGGCTCGTCCACGACGCGCGCTTCGAAAGTCGCGCGCTTCTCCTGCTGGATCAGCGTGCGGCGCTCGTCGCCGAACTGCTTCGCGTCGGTCTCGATCTCCTTGATCATCAACCGCTTCATCGCGGTGTCGTTCTCGAGTAATTCCTCGAGCTTCGCCTTTTCGGCGCGCAGCTCTTCCAGTTCCTTCTCGATCTTGATCTTCTCGAGCCGTGCCAACTGGCGCAGCCGGATTTCGAGAATGTCCTCCGCCTGCCGCTCGCTGAGACCGAATGCGTCCATCAACGCGGATTTCGGCTCGTCCGACTCTCGGATGATCCGGATCACCTCGTCGATGTTCAGGAAGACGATCATCCGGCCTTCGAGGATGTGAATCCGGTCGTTCACCTTGCCGAGCCGATGGCGGCAGCGGCGCGTGACGGTGAGCTGGCGGAACTTCACCCATTCGTCGAGGATGCTGAACAGGCCCTTCTGGCCCGGCCGGCCGTCGGCGCCGATCATCACCAGGTTCAGCGTGGCGTTCGATTCGAGGCTCGTGTGCGCGAGCAGCGAGTGGATGAACTCGGTCTGGTCGATCGCGCGCGACTTCGGTTCGAACACGAGCCGCACCGGCGCGTCCTTGCCGGATTCGTCGCGCACGGCATCGAGCAGGTCGAGCATCGCCTTCTTGGTGTTGAGCTGTTCCTGAGACAGCGCCTTCTTGCCGAGCTTGAGCTTCGGGTTGGTCAGCTCCTCGATTTCCTCGAGCACCTTCTGTCCCGACGTGTTCGGCGGCAATTCGGTGACGACGAGCTGCCACTGGCCGCGCGCCATCTCCTCGATCTTCCAGCGCGCGCGCACCTTGAGGCTGCCGCGCCCGGCCTGGTACGCGGCGGCGATCTCCGCGTCGCTCGAGATGATCTGGCCGCCGCCGGGGAAGTCCGGACCGGGCACGAACTGCATCAGTTCGGCCGGCGACAGCTTCGGATTGCGGATCAGCGCGACCGCCGCGGCCGCCACTTCACGCAGGTTGTGCGACGGGATTTCGGTCGCGAGGCCCACCGCGATCCCCGACGCGCCGTTCAGCAGCACGAACGGCAGCCGGCCCGGCAGCAGCTTCGGCTCCTCGAACGAGCCGTCGTAGTTCGGCATGAAGTCGACCGTACCCTGGTCGATCTCGTCGAGCAGCAGCTGTGCGATCGGGGTCAGGCGCGCTTCGGTGTATCGCATCGCGGCGGCGCCGTCGCCGTCGCGCGAACCGAAGTTGCCCTGCCCGTCGATCAGCGGATAGCGCATCGAGAAATCCTGCGCGAGCCGCACCAGCGCGTCGTACGCGGACTGGTCGCCGTGCGGGTGGTACTTGCCGAGCACGTCGCCCACCACGCGCGCCGATTTCACCGGCTTCGCGTTGTTGCCGAGACCCATCTCGTTCATCGCGTAGAGGATCCGGCGCTGCACGGGCTTCTGGCCGTCGCAGACGTGCGGCAGCGCGCGGCCCTTCACGACGCTCACCGCGTACTCGAGGTATGCGTGTTCCGCATAGTGGCCGAGCGTCAGGAAATCGCCTTCGGGCGCCGCCGGCTCGGTAAAAAGATCGGGAGTGTTGTCGTCCATCTAGATTTCGTATCCGTATGTGGCATGAGGGCGTCGCCGGGCCGCGGCCCGGCCGCGCTCAGATATCCGCTTCGACTTCGTTGCCCTTTTCCTCGAGCCAGCTGCGGCGCGCGGCGGCCTCGCCCTTGCCCATCAGCATCGTCATGCGCTCGACCGTGCGCTCGTAGTCGAGATCGCCGAGCTTGACGGGCATCAGGCGCCGGGTGTCGGGGTTCATCGTCGTGTCCCACAGCTGTTCGGCGCTCATTTCGCCGAGGCCCTTGAAGCGGCTCACGCTCAGTTGGCTCTCGCGCACGCCTTCCTTCATCAGCTTGTCGAAGATCGCGATCCGCTCGCCTTCGTCGAGCGCGTAAAGCTTCTGGGCGGGCTTCTTGCCGCGCGCGGGCGCGTCGACCCGGAACAGCGGCGGCCGCGCGACGTACACGTGGCCGCGCTCGATCAGCTGCGGGAAATGCTTGAAGAACAGCGTGAGCAGCAACACCTGGATGTGCGAGCCGTCGACGTCCGCGTCCGACAGGATGCAGATCTTGCCGTAGCGCAGGTTCGACAGATCGACGCTGTCGTCGGGACTATGCGGATCGACGCCGATCGCCACCGAGATGTCGTGCACCTCGTTGTTCGCGAACAGCCGGTCGCGCTCGGTCTCCCAGGTGTTGAGCACCTTGCCGCGCAGCGGCAGGATCGCCTGGTACTCCTTGTCGCGGCCCATCTTCGCCGAACCGCCCGCCGAGTCGCCCTCGACCAGGAACAGCTCGTTGCGCGCGATGTCCTCGGTTTCGCAATCGGTGAGCTTGCCGGGCAGCACCGCGACGCCCGAGCTCTTGCGCTTCTCGACCTTCTGGCCGGCGCGGGTACGCGCCTGCGCCTGCTTGATGACCAGCTCCGCGAGCTTCTTGCCGTGCTCGACGTGCTGGTTGAGCCACAGCTCGAGCGCCGGACGCGTGAACGACGACACCAGCTTCACCGCGTCGCGGCTGTTCAGGCGTTCCTTGATCTGACCTTGGAACTGCGGGTCGAGCACCTTCGCCGACAGCACGAACGACACCCGCGCGAACACGTCTTCCGCGAGCAGCTTCACGCCCTTCGGCTGCAGGTTGTGCAGCTCGACGAAGCTCTTGACCGCCTGGAACAGGCCGTCGCGCAGACCGGACTCGTGCGTGCCGCCCGCCGGCGTCGGGATCAGGTTCACGTAGGACTCGCGCGTGAGCGAGCCTTCCTCGCTCCACGCGACCACCCACGACGCGCCCTCGCCCTCGGCGAACGTGTCGTCGCCCGAGCGGGAATCGGCGAAGCGCTCGCCCTCGAACAATGGGATCAGCAGTTCGCCGCCGTTCATCCCTTCGAGCAGGTAGCCGCGCAGGCCGTCCTCGTACTTCCAGGTCTGCCGCTCGCCGGTCTTCTCGTTGATCAGCGCGACCTCGACGCCCGGCAGCAGCACCGCCTTCGAGCGCAGCAGGCGCTGCAGCTCGCCGAGCGGCAGGTTCGGCGAGTCGAAATACTTCGGATCCGGCCAGACCGTCACGCGGGTGCCGGATTTCTTCTCGCCGCGGGCCACGGGCTGCGTGGCGAGCGGCGTCACGACGTCGCCCCCGGAGAAGCCGAGCTGCGCGACCTTGCCGTCGCGCCAGACCGTCACGTCGAGGCGCGTCGCGAGCGCGTTGGTGACCGACACGCCGACGCCGTGCAGGCCGCCCGAGAACGTGTACGCGCCGCCCGCGGCCTTGTCGAACTTGCCGCCGGCGTGCAGGCGCGTGAACACGATCTCGACGACGGGCACGCCCTCTTCCGGGTGCATCCCGAACGGAATGCCGCGCCCGTCGTCCTCGACGGACACCGACTGGTCGGCATGCAGCGTCACCGTGATCTGCTTGCCGTAACCGCCCAACGCCTCGTCGGACGCGTTGTCGATCACTTCCTGAATGATGTGCAGCGGATTCTCGGTACGCGTATACATACCGGGCCGCTGCTTCACGGGCTCGAGGCCCTTCAGCACCTTGATCGATGCTTCGCTATAGGCCGCGCTGGGCTTTTTCGTGGACATAGGCGCTTAGGTTCGTCATTCCTCGGGAGGTTATCCACAGCTCGTGTGGATAACATCGTGGACAAAACGTTGAATTCGATAAAAAAGCGAATCGAAACAATGGCGAGCTTAGATTGCTTCGAAAGTGGGCGACGCCCGCCGCGCACCGCGCGCCGGAGACCGCCGGAGCGGCCGCTCCGGGCGGGCCGCCCGAACGGGGCGTATTTTACTGGTTCCGCCGGGACACCCGCATGAACGGGAGCTTTACGACGGTTTGCGCTTCGCCTCGAGCTGCTCCCAGCGTTCGAGCGCTTCGAGCAGTTCGTCGTCGATCGCGGCGAAGCGCTCGGTCAGGCGGGTGCCTTCCTGCGCGTCCTTCGCGAAGATCGCGCCGTCCTCCAGCTGCGCGCCGATGGTCTTCTGCTCGGCTTCGAGCGCCGCGATCCGCTCGGGCAGCGCATCCAGCTCGCGCTGCTCGTTGAACGACAGCTTCACGGTGCGCTGCGCATTGCGGCCGGCCGCGGCCTTCGCCGCGTCGTCCTTCGCCGGCGCGGCGTCCCGCGCGGTGCGCCTCGCGGCCTCCTGCTGCAGCTGCTGCGAGCGCTCGCGCTGGATCTGCCAGTCGGAGAAGCCGCCGACGTACTCGCGCCACCGGCCGCCGCCCTCCGACGCGATCACGGACGTGACGACGTTGTCGAGAAACGCGCGATCGTGGCTGACGAGCAGCACGGTGCCGTCATAGTCGGTCAGCAGCTCTTCGAGCAGTTCGAGCGTGGGGATATCGAGATCGTTGGTGGGTTCGTCGAGCACCAGCACGTTGGCCGGCCGGGCGAACAGCCGCGCGAGCAGCAGCCGGTTGCGCTCGCCGCCCGACAGCGACTTGACGGGCGAGCGGGCGCGTTCGGGCGCGAACAGGAAATCGCCGAGATAGCTCATCACGTGCTTCTTCACGCCGCCGATCTCGACCCATTCGCTGCCGGGACTGATCGTATCGGCGAGGCTGCGCTCCTGGTCGAGCTGCGCGCGCATCTGGTCGAAGTACGCGACCTGCAGGTTGGTGCCGGTGCGTACCGTGCCTTCGTCCGGCTTGATCTCGCCGAGGATCAGCTTGAGCAGCGTGGTCTTGCCGGCGCCGTTCGCGCCGACGAAGCCGATCTTGTCGCCGCGCATCACCGTGGCCGAGAACCCGTCGACCACCGCGCGTTCGCCGTAGCGCTTCGTCACGTCGGTGAGTTCGGCGACGATCTTGCCCGACTTCTCGCCCTGCGCGACGTCGAGCCTCACGTTGCCCTGCACGTTGCGGCGCTCGGCGCGATCGTGGCGCATCTGCTCCAGGCGGGCGATCCGGCCGACGCTGCGGGTGCGGCGCGCCTCGACGCCCTTGCGGATCCACACTTCTTCCTGCGCGAGCAGCTTGTCGAACTTGTCGTTCTCGACCCGTTCCACTTCGAGCTGCTGCGCCTTGCGGATCTGATAGGCGGAGAAATTGCCGGGGTACGACAGCAGGCGGCCGCGATCGAGTTCGACGATGCGCGTCGCCACGCGGTCGAGGAACGCGCGATCGTGGGTGATGAACAGCAGGCCGGCGCGCTGGGAAACCAGCAGCTCCTCGAGCCAGCGGATGCCGTCGAAATCGAGATGGTTGGTCGGTTCGTCGAGCAGCAGCACGTCGGGCTGCACGACGAGCGCGCGGGCGAGCGCCACGCGCTTCTGCATGCCGCCCGACAGCGCGTCGACCTGCGCGTCGCCGTCGAGGCCGATCTGCGCGAGCGTGGTGGCGACGCGGGTGCGCCAGTTCCACGCGTCCGTCGCGTCGAGCGACGACTGCAGCGCGTTCATCCGCGCGAGCAGCGCATCGTGCTCGCCGCCCTCGGGCGTGTCGGCGAGACGATGCGCGATCGCATCGTATTCGTCGTGCAGCTCGCGGGCATGCGTGAGACCGGAGGCGACCGCGTCGAACACCGACTGCCCCGCATCGAACTCCGGCTCCTGCGGCACGTAGACGCTCACCAGGTCCTGCTGCCGCGTGACGAGGCCGTCATCGGGCCTGGCCAGTTCGGCGACGATCTTGAGCAGCGAGGACTTGCCGGCGCCGTTGCGGCCGATCAGGCCGACGCGCTCGCCGGCTTCGAGCGAGAAATCCGCGTGATCGAGCAACGCGACGTGACCGAACGCGAGCTGCGCGCCGGTAATGGAATAAAGCGACATGGGGGAGACGGCGAAGAGGAATCGGAAGCGCTCATTGTACCGGGGGCGGAGCGTCGCGCCGCGCTGGCCGGATGGCCGAACGCAAAAGACCGGGCGGGCCGGTACGCCGGCGGATTGCGCACGGACCGCTACCGCGGCCGTGCGCGCAGGGCCGCTTACTGGACGTTGACGGTGATCGTCTGGCTCATTTCGGGACCATAGGAACGATGCATGCCGTCGCCGAACTGCAGCGTGAGCGTGTGCTGGCCGGGCGGCAGTTTCACGTCGGTCTCGGTCTGGCCCTTGCCGAAGTGCAGCGAGCGCTCGGACGCGGGGATCACGTCGCCCTTGGGCACCGGTCTGCCGTCGATCAGCAGGTGGTGGTGGCCCGTGTCCGGCGTCATGTCGCCGGCCTGGCGGATCTCCATGCCTTCCAGACCGAACTTCACGTGAACCGGGTTCGACACGGTCGCGCCGTCCTGCGGGGCGACGAAAAACACTCGGGCTTCAGCCCGCGCCGCGGCGGACGCGACCAGCGCGGCGGCGCAGACCACACCGGCAATCCATTTCTTGTTGAGCATCGTTTTCTCCTTCGGACATGAAAAACGGCCCACGAAGCATACACCGCGCGCGCGGAAAACGCCGTCTGTTCGAGATACGTACATGTCCGTGTATAAGCGGGAATTTCTTCAAATTCCGGTACCATTGCGCCTTTCGCCGATCGGGCGGCCGCGCGCGTTCCGGCCGCGCGGCATTAACGAATGATCAAGAGCACGACATGAGTGAAGTCATCGAATACAAGAGCTGGGTCTGCCTGATTTGCGGCTGGATCTACCACGAGGAAGAAGGTCTGCCGGATGAAGGACTCGCCGCCGGCACGCGCTTCGCGGACATCCCGGACGACTGGCGCTGCCCGTTGTGCGATGTGGGCAAGAGCGACTTCGTGGTGGTCGATTTCTAGGGACGGAGGGCGCGATGCGGTCCGTCGGGGCGCGGGGCGCGGTAGCGGCGGGGGTTGGCGGGGCGATTGCGTTTGCTATACTTCGTGCCCGCGTGGATGTGCGTACCTGAACGGCCCGTCCACACGAGCCGGACGGTGAAACCGAGACCCGCGACCATGTGGCGGCGGGGTATTGGTTAAAATGGCGTGTCCCGACGCGTCAGGCAACACCCGGCTCATCGCGAACGGTGCGCAACGCATCGCCAGCGCTATCCTCCCCGTAGTTCAATGGATAGAACAAGCGCCTCCTAAGCGCTAGATACAGGTTCGATTCCTGTCGGGGGGACCAGCCAAGCCCCAAACCTCCCCCAAGATTCACAAGAAACTCCCCGCTCAGGCCCGTCTGGCGGCCATCTAGCTCCTACCGTCAACCAAGTTTGCTCAGTGACAGCCGGAGAAAGTGTTGGTATTTTTGTTGGTATCAGCAGATACCAACAAAAATACCAACAATGCCTCTCACTGACATACAGGTGCGGAACGCGAAGGCCAGCGCGTGATCCGCTTGGGATTTCCGGATCAGATCTAGAGCGAGTTTTCCGGCGTTTCGGGTCTGGTTGAACCCGGCAAAGGCACCAACTGACGGGCGAATTCAGCTGGTGCCAACTCTTTGAGAGCAGAGTGAGGACGGCTCTCGTTGTAATCCCGGCGCCAGG
>NZ_JAWJWL010000019.1:0-162821 GCF_034721475.1 Burkholderia alba
GGTATCGCCCTTCTGGAAGATCGCGGTCGTCCCCGAGCTGCCCTGTGCCGAGAAATTGCTGTTGGCGGTCACCTTGACCTTGCCCGGCGTGGCCTGCGAATAGTCGAGCGACAGCTGCGAGCTCACTCGCGAGGTCTGCGGATCGATCAGCGCGGCGGTCGCGCCCTGGAACAACGTCGACGTGTAGTTGGCGGACGGCGTCGAAACCGCCGTGCCGACGAGGCAGTTGCCCGCCCAGGGCTGGAAGAAGTTGCCCGAGAACACGCCCGGCAGTTCCGGGTGGGGGATGTTGGGATTGAAGGCCGGCCCCGGGGTCGCGGGCGAGCCCGCATTGCCGGGGAAGCTCACGATGCCGCAGGCCGACGCGCTGGTCGCGCCGATGTAGCCGCCTTGCAGCGAATTGGCGGCAATGGCCGTCGAAGGCGCGAGCACCGAGATGCCGATTTCCGGATCCGCGACCGAAGCGAGCGGATTGTTCGCGTCGACCGACGAGTAACCCACGCGGATCACGATCGGCACGAGCACCCCGTTGAGCTGCCCGACGATCATGATGCCCTTCGCCTGGCTGGGCGTGGCGATGACGATCGTCTGCGACTGCCCCGCGATCGGATAGGCGGAGCCCGTCTGCGGCTGGCTCACGAACACGTTGTCCGCGGAACCGTCGGCGTTCTTGCGCAGCGTCCACGGCGTGCCGGTCGTCTGGCACGAGTAGTCGCTGCCCGACGTGATCGTGCAGGAACCGTCCGCATTGAGTGTCTGGTTCCAGTTGACGACGTCGGGCTCCCAGCCCAGCGGATTCGTGCTGCTCTGGTAATTGCCGCCGGCCGGATTGACGTGCACGCCGACCTCGTTGTAATTCCCCGCGACCTTCGTGAAATCCGTCTGCGTGTTGGTGAAGCCGATGAACGGGTAGAAGTCGAAGGTGCGCGACGGCACCACGCCGAGTTTCACGCCGAAGAAGTCGATGCCGGCGAACGCGATCGTCGCGCCGGGGATGCCGCCGCCCACCACGCCCTGGCCGATGAACAGCATCGGCGGATCGGCGCGGTTGATCGTGACCGCGTAGGTGCCGTCGGCGGTGACGCCGTTATCCAGCACCGCCGCGCAGCGGTTCTGCTCGGCCGTCGGCAGCGTGGTCGGATTGTGGAAGGTCCCGTTGATCGTCAGGCCCGCGCGCGTGGTGTTGATCTGTCCGGCCGAAGTCGGCACCGACGACTCGATGAACTGCATCTGGTAGGTCTTCTTGGTCGAATCGAACTTGACCTTCACGTATTCGCCGCTGCCCGATCCGCCGGTAAAGGTGGTGGTGTAGTCGAGCACCGCCGGACACAGGACGGTCGGCGTGGCGGGTGTCGTGTTCGATCCGCTCGGCGGGCAGCTGCTGCCGGAGCACTGGGCGACATTGATCGGGCCCGGATCGTCTCCGCCGCCGCAACCCGAAAAAAACGGCATGGCGAGCACCACGCAAGACAGCATGGTCGTGCTCATATTAGGAATGCGAAGCATTACCCCCTCCTTTGTGGGAAAACTCATCTCCTCCGGCGTCGCTCAACGGCGCGCCGGTTTGTATCGCGCCTGTCGCCAGGCGGTGAAGCAGTTGCACACGCAACAGATCCGCCGGAGCGGGCCGATACCGGACACGGACACACGGACACGCCGCGCGCTTCGAGGCGCGAGCCGATCCGCGGCGCGGCGTGTCAACGCGGCACCTGCAGGCAACGGAATCTGAAGAAATCGATGGTTAGTCGGTCATGCGATCGTACGGAAACGGTGAACGTTCCGCCGCACGAATGGGGAAAGATGCCAGTGACGGTCCTGAAGACCCCTCGTATGTGCGTATCATCCTAGTCTCCGTAGTACGCGCTCATAGTTATCGTGCTGCTTTATTTTTCATGACTATGATCCGATGAATCGAACAAGTAAATTGATGCAGAGTTCCAAACATATGAACCTCGCTCAGGCTTGTCCGATAAAGGCTTTTGACGTTTTTTCAAACGCCATACTTTCTCATATCAAATGGACTTGCGGGGGCTTTCCGACGACTTTCGAACGCCGTCCCCAAGATGATGCGACGCGTCAATTTCGTACAAGTCAGCGATACCGGATTTCGCGACGAAATATGCATCAATGGATGCCCGCGGCACCGCATGCTGCGGGGCGTTTTCGGGCGTGCGCATCGAGCGCGGCATAAGCGGCACTCAATCGCGCCGATCGGGATGGATTGCATGTGAATACTCGCGGCGCTTGAAGCGCATACGAGTCTTTTAAAAAATCAATCGTCTGTCCGATTTTGGACGGCGACGGTCTATCAAGGTTTTTTCTTGTCGGGTATCGGGCCCACAACGCATCGCTTCCGCCTTCGTGTGCGCGGGATCTCCATCGGCGCGGCGGCAGGCGAATGCATGGCCTCCTCGCACGCCTTGTCCCGGAACAACGCATCGCCCGGAAATCCGCGGCCGCGATGCCACGCTATAATCCGCCCCATGAAACTGCTTCGGACCTTCATCCTGCTGCTGATCTGCGCGACGCTGCCCCTCACGGGGCTGGCGGCGAGCGGCTTGGTCGGCGAATGTCCGATGCAGCAGGCGATGTCCACGAACATGGCCGATTCGCCCGCCGACATGCCCGGCTGCGACGTCGTGAAGCCCTCATCGGTCGACAAGGCGAAGACCAAGGGCGCGTTCTGCAAGCTGAGCGCCCAGTGCCAGTTCGGCAGTCTTTACCATCCGACCGCCACGGCCGACGTCAGCCGTCCGGCGGCGCTCGCCAGCCCGGTCGTCTTCCGCTACGTCCAGTCTCTCCCGGTCCGCGACCCGAACGGGTTGTGGCGTCCGCCTCGCAGCCTCTGATCCCGATCTGACAGGTTCACCGCGATCGCGGTGAGGTTCGTCCTATGACAGGACGTGGAATCCCTATGGGGTTCCGCCGTTGGGGTCCAACATGCCATTCATTCCAGGCACGCCGCTGCGCCGGCGTGCTGCCTTGCGCGCGCCCGTCTTGGTTGCCGCGCTTTTCGTCGCGGGCGTCGTTCACGCCCAGCAAGCCCCTTTCACACTCGACGCCGCGCTACGCTCGGCGACGGACCGCTCCGCCTCGATGCAGGCCGCGCAGGCGTCCGTGCGCGCCAGCTCGGAGGCGGCCGTCAAGGCCGGCCAGCTGCCGGACCCGATGCTCAAGGCCGGCATCGACAACCTGCCGATCAACGGCGCGCAGCGCTTCACCGCCGGCCAGGATTTCATGACGATGCGGCGCATCGGCATCGAGCAGGAGTGGGTGTCCGGCGACAAGCGCCGGCTGCGCGCTTCGCTCGCCGACGAGCGAGTCGGCCGCGAGCGCGCCGCTTACCTGATCCAGCTCGCGAACGTCCGCCAGCAAACCGCCGCCGCGTGGCTGAACGCCGCGTATGCCAAACAAGCGCTCGCGTTGCAGCAAGCCTTGCTCGATCACATGAACCATGAGCTTGCCGCGACCCGGGCGTCGTATCGCGGCGCCCGCGCGAGCGCCGCCGACGTGATCCAGGCGCAGGCGATGCTGGCGCAGACCCGGGATCAGGTGCTGAAAGCGCAGCAGGTCTATCAGACCGCGCTCATCGGCCTGTCCCGCTGGACCGCCGCGCCCGTCGCCGAGGTCGGCGGCGAGCCGCCGGCGCCCGAGTCCTTCGTGTCGTCGCTCCCGCCCGACGAGTTGCGGCTGTCGCAGCCGACGCTCGTGGCCGCGGCGGACGATATCGCGGTCGCCGATGCCGACACCGCGGTCGCCGACAGCGAGCGCAGCCCGAACTGGACCTGGGAAATCGCCTACCAGCAGCGCGGCGGCGCGTACTCGAACATGGTGTCCGTGGGCGTCTCGATCCCGCTGCCGCTCAACCGGAAGAATCGCCAGAACCGCGACGTCGCCGAGAAAACCGAGCTCGCGACGAAGGCGCGGCTGACGTACGAGGACACGCTGCGACAGGTCCAGGCCGACATCCGCGCGCAATCCGCGCGCCTCGCCAACGGACGGGAGCGCATCGCCGGCCTGAGCCAGTCCCTGTTGCCCGCGTCGGACCAGCGCGTGCAACTCGCGAACGCCGCGTATCGGGCCGGCACCGGCTCGCTCGCGGACACGTTCGCGGCACGCCGCGCGCAGCTGGAAGCCCGGCTGCAGGTACTCGACCTCAAGCGCGAGGTATCGCAGACCTGGGCCCAACTCGAATATCAGGTCGTGCCGTCGACGATGGCCGCCGCTCAATGATGGAACACGCCATGACACGCAAACCTCTGATGCGCGCGGCGGCGGCGCTGTTCTCCGCTGCCGCGCTGCTCGGCGCGGGCTACTTCGCGGGAACCCGCCATGCTCCGGCGGGCGCCGCCTCGGCGCCCGCCGGCCTCCCGTCGTCCAACGGCCGGACCGATGCCGCCACCGGCAGGAAGGTGCTGTACTGGCACGACCCGATGGTGCCGAAGCAGCACTTCGACAAACCGGGCAAATCGCCCTTCATGAACATGCCGCTCGAACCCGTCTATGCGGATGAAGGCGGCGGCGCGACCGGCATCAGGATCGACCCCGGCCTGCAGCAGAATCTCGGCATTCGCTACGCGACCGTGCGGCGGCGGGACACGACGGAAGGCTTCGATGCCGTCGGCACCACGCAATTCGACGAATCGCGCTCGGACGTCGTCCAATCGCGCGTCACCGGCTATATCGACCGCCTGTATGCGAGCGCGCCGCTGCAGCGGATCGCCCGGGGCGCGCCGATCGCTTCGCTGTTCGTGCCCGACTGGCTCGCCCCGCAGGAGGAGTACCTCGCGCTCAAGCGAGGCGGGATGGATGCCGGCCTGCTCGACGCGTCGCGCGCACGGATGCGGGCGATGTCGATTCCGGACGGCATCGTCGCGAGCCTCGACCGGACCGGTCGCGCACAGACGCACGTCGTCCTGACGTCGCCGGAAACGGGCGTGGTCAGCGAACTGAACGTTCGCGACGGCGCGATGGTCGCGCCGGGGCAAACCCTCGCGAAGATCGCCGGCCTGTCGACGCTCTGGCTCGTCGTCGAGATTCCCGAATCGTCCGCGCTGAGCGTGCAGCCGGGTATGACGGTCGACGCGACGTTCTCCGGCGACCCGACCCGGCACTTCACCGGGCGCATCCGCGAAATCCTGCCGGGCATCAGCACCACCAGCCGCACGCTGCAGGCGCGGCTGGAAATCGACAACGCCGCGCTCAGGCTGACGCCCGGCATGCTGATGCGCGTTCGGGTCGGCGGACGCGACCCGGTATCGCGACTGCTGGTGCCTGCCGAGGCCGTCATCACGACCGGCAAGCGCTCGATCGTCATCGTGAGGAACGGCGACGGCCGGCTTCAGCCGGCGACCGTGACCGTGGGCCGCGACGTCGGCAACGAAACCGAGGTGCTCGGCGGCCTGCGCGACGGCGACACGGTCGTCGCGTCGGGCCAGTTCCTGATCGACTCCGAAGCGAGCCTGAAATCGGTGCTGCCCCGCCTCGAAGACAGCCAGGGCGCGAGCGCCGCGACACCCGCATCCGCGTCCGCGCCGGCCGCCTCCACCCCGGCCTACAGCACCGTCGGCAAGGTCGAGAAGGTGACCGCCGCGGACATCACGTTCTCCCATCAACCCGTGCCGGCGCTCGGCTGGGGGGCGATGACGATGACGTTCCGCAAGCCCTCGCCCGACGCCTTCCCGCAGGTCAGGGTCGGGCAGACCGTGCGCTTCGCCTTCACGCAGTCGGACGACGGCTACCTGTTGACGAAGGCCGAGCCGGCCGGAGGTGCGCAATGATCGCCCGGCTGATTCGATGGTCCATCCACAATCGCTTTCTGGTGCTGCTCGCCACCGTGCTCGTGGCCGGCTGGGGGGTGTACTCCGTTGCCGAGACGCCGCTCGACGCGCTGCCCGACCTGTCCGACACGCAGGTGATCGTGAAGGCCTCGTATCCCGGCAAGGCGTCGCAGGTGATCGAGGACCAGGTCACGTACCCGCTCACCACGACGCTGCTCGGCGTGCCCGGCGCGAAAACCATCCGCGCGTACTCGTCGTTCGGGGATGCGTTCGTCTACGTGCTGTTCGACGACAAGACCGATCAGTACTGGGCGCGCTCTCGCGTGCTCGAATACCTGAACCAGGTACAGAGCCGCCTCCCGCCGGGCGCGACGGTTTCGCTCGGACCGGATGCGACCGGGGTCGGCTGGGTGTACGAGTACGCACTGGTCGACCGGACCGGGCAACACGACCTCGGTCAGCTGCGCGCGCTGAACGACTGGTTCCTGAAGTTCGAGCTGAAGTCGGTGCCGGATGTGTCCGAGGTGGCCAGCATCGGCGGCATGGTGCGCCAGTACCAGGTCGTGCTCGACCCGGACCGGCTGCGCGCGTACGGCATCACGCAGGCCGCGGTGGCCGACGCGCTCGGCCGCGCGAACCAGGAGTCGGGCGGCGCGGTCGTGGAGCTGGCCGAATCCGAATACATGGTGCGCTCGTCCGGCTACCTGCATACGCTCGACGACTTCCGCAACGTCGTCTTGCGCACGAACGAGGCCGGCACGCCGGTACTGCTCGGCGACGTGGCGCGCATCCAGATCGGCCCCGAGATGCGGCGCGGTATCGCCGAGCTGAACGGCCAGGGCGAAGTCGCCGGGGGCGTGATCGTGATGCGCTCGGGCAAGAACGCGCTGACGACCATCGAGGCCGTCAAGGCGAAGCTGGCGGACCTGAAGCGGTCGCTGCCTCCCGGCGTCGAGGTAGTCACGACCTACGACCGCTCGACACTCATCGAGCGCGCGGTGGACAACCTGAAGGACAAGCTCGTCGAGGAGTTCATCATCGTCGGGCTCGTCTGCGCGGTGTTCCTGTTTCATCTGCGCAGCGCGCTCGTCGCGATCCTGTCGCTGCCGCTCGGCGTGCTCGCGGCGTTCATCGTGATGCGTTATCAAGGCGTCAACGCGAACCTCATGTCGCTGGGCGGCATCGCGATCGCGATCGGCGCGATGATCGACGCGGCCATCGTGATGATCGAGAACGCGCACAAGCATCTCGAGGCGTTCGAGCATGAATTTCCGGACCTGCGGATGACGGCCGCGAAGCGCTGGGAACTCATCGCGACCTCCGCCGCCGAGGTCGGCCCCGCGCTGTTCTTCTCGCTGCTCATCATCACGCTGTCGTTCATCCCGGTGTTCTCGCTGGAGGGCCAGGAAGGCAAGCTGTTCTCGCCTCTCGCCTTCACGAAGACCTACACGATCGCGGCGGCGGCCGGCCTGTCGGTCACGCTCGTGCCGGTGCTGATGGGCTACCTCATCCGGGGCAGGATTCCGCACGAGAACGCGAATCCCATCAACCGCGCGCTGATCCGGCTGTACCGCCCGCTGCTCGAAGCGACGCTGCGCCGGCCGTGGGCGGCCATCGGTCTCGCGGTCGTCGCGCTGGCCGTCACGATCGTGCCCGTCTCGCGCCTGGGCAGCGAATTCATGCCGCCGCTCGACGAAGGCGATCTGCTGTACATGCCGACCGCGCTGCCGGGCATTTCCGCCGACAAGGCGAGCGAACTGCTGCAGCAGACCGACCGGCTCATCAAGACGGTGCCCGAGGTCGCCACGGTGTTCGGCAAATCCGGCCGCGCCGACAGCGCCACCGACCCCGCGCCGCTCGAGATGTTCGAGACCACCATCCAGTTCAAGCCGCGCAGCCAGTGGCGGCCGGGCATGACGCCGGAGAAGCTGGTCGACGAACTGGACCGGACCGTGAAGGTGCCCGGATTGTCGAACGTCTGGGTGCCGCCGATCCGCAATCGGCTCGATATGTTGTCCACCGGCATCAAGACGCCGGTGGGCGTCAAGATTTCCGGGCCGGATCTCACGCAGATCGATCGCATCGCGACCCAGGTCGAGGCGGCGGTCAAAGGCGTGCCCGGAGTGAGTTCGGCGCTGGCGGAGCGGCTGAACGGCGGCCGCTACATCGACGTGGACATCGACCGGCTCGCGGCCGCGCGCTACGGGCTGGCCGTCATGGATATCCAGTCGGTCGTGTCGTCGGCGGTGGGCGGCGAGAACGTGGGCGAAGTCGTCGCGGGCCGCGAGCGCTTTCCCATCAACCTGCGCTATCCGCGCGAGATCCGCGACTCGCTCGAGCAGCTCCGGCAGTTGCCGATCGTCACGGAGCGCGGCGCGCAGATCCGGCTCGGCGACGTCGCGCGCGTCGCGATTGCCGACGGGCCGCCGATGATCCGCAGCGAGAATGCGCGGCCCGCCGGGTACGTGTACGTCGATATCCGCGACACCGATTTGCAGTCCGCCGTGAAGGCCATGCAGACCGCGGTGTCCCGTCAGGTCCGGCTGCCGCCCGGCTACTCGATCGCATGGTCGGGTCAGTTCGAGTATCTGGAGCGCGCGGCGGCCAGGCTGCGCACGGTGATTCCCGTGACGCTCGTCGTCATTTTCGTGCTGCTGTTCCTGACCTTCGATTCGGTGGCCGATGCGCTGCTGCTGATGTCGACCGTGCCGTTCGCGCTGGTCGGCGGCTTCTGGCTGATCTGGATGCTCGGTCACTCGGTGTCGGTGGCGACCGCGGTGGGGTTCATCGCGCTCGCGGGCGTCGCGGCGGAGTTCGGCGTCGTGATGCTGCTGTACCTGAAGGCGGCGCTCGATCGTCGCCTGGCGGACGGCGAACCGCTCACCGAGGCGCGGCTGTTCGACGCGATTCGCGAGGGCGCGGTGCTGCGCGTGCGGCCGAAGGCGATGACGGTGGCCGTCGTGCTGGCCGGCCTCGTCCCCATCATGATCGGACACGGCGCGGGCTCCGAAGTCATGCAGCGCATCGCCGCGCCGATGGTCGGCGGCATGGTGACCGCCCCGCTCCTGTCGATGTTCGTGATTCCGGCCGCCTGGTTCCTGTTGCAGCGCCGCCGCGCGGCGCGAGCCGGTGCGCTCCCTTCCCCCGATGCAGTCCCTTCCGGCGCGAACGCGCCGGTCAACCCCACTGGAGAAATCCGATGAAGAAGCTGATTGTTGTCGTGTCCGTCGTCCTGGCCGCCGCGTCTTCCCCGTCCGCCTGGGCGGGCAACGACATGGCCGGCATGGACATGTCGTCCGGCGCATCGCCGACGAACGCCGCGTCGAGCGCCGCGCTGACCGATGCGCAAGTCAGGAAGGTCGACGCCGCGACCGGCATGGTGACGCTGAAGCACGGCGCGCTGGCGAACGTCGGTATGCCGGCGATGACGATGGCGTTCAAAGCGCGGGATGCCGCGATGCTCAAGCAGATCCGGGAAGGCGACAAGGTCCGGGTGCGCGTCGAGGAGATCGACGGCACGCTGACCATCGTGAAGCTCGAAAAACGGCCTTGATGCGGAGCTGACGTCGGGCGCGCGGGTATCGGCCCGCGCGCCGCCGATGTCGATCGGATGAGTGGAATTCCGCTCGCGGCGGGCACGGGCGAATCGTTGCGCCGGTTCGACGGCGGGCGGACGCTGCCTTTCGCCGCCATCGAACGACCCGCTGCCTTGCCGGCACCGTCGCTCGACGCCCCCTCACTCCACCGTCACCGACTTCGCCAGGTTTCTCGGCTTATCGATATCCGTCCCGCGCGCGAGCGCCGCATGAAACGCGAGCAGTTGCATCGGCAGCGTATGGAGAATCGGCGACAACGGCCCGTAATACTCGTTCAACCGGATCACATCGACGCCGTCGCTCGGCGCGATCCCGCAGTCGCTGTCGGCGAACACGAACAGCCGCCCGCTCCTCGCGCTGACTTCGTGCATGTTGGATTTGAGCTTCTCGAACAAGCTGTCGTTCGGCGCGACCGCGACCACCGGCATTTCGCCGCTCACCAGCGCGAGCGGCCCGTGCTTCAGCTCGCCCGCCGCATACGCCTCGGCGTGGATGTACGAAATCTCCTTCATCTTCAGCGCCCCTTCGAGCGCCACCGGAAAATGCATGCCGCGCCCGAGGAACAGGATGTTCTCGCGCCGCGTCAGCAGCTCGGCCCACGCGATGATGTTCGGTTCGAGCGCCAGCACCCGGGTCATCGCATCGGGCAGATGGCGCAGCGCGCGCAGATGCGCCTGCTCGTCCTGTTCCGGCAGCCGCTGTTTCACCTGCGCCAGCGCGAGCGCCAGCATGAACAGCGCGACCAGCTGCGTCGTGAACGCCTTGGTCGACGCGACGCCGATCTCGACGCCCGCCCGCGTGATGAAGTTCAGCGCGCATTCGCGCACCAGTGCGCTGGTGGCGACATTGCAGATCGCGAGCGTATGCGGCATCCCCTGCCGCCGCGCCATCTGAAGCGCGCCGAGCACGTCGGCGGTCTCGCCGCTCTGCGACACCGCGACCACCAGCGTGCGCGGGTTCGGCACGCTGTCCCGATAGCGGTACTCGCTCGCGATCTCCACGTTCACCGGCAGCCGCGCAAGACTTTCGATCCAGTACTTGGCGGTCAGCGCCGCGTGATAGCTGCCGCCGCACGCGAGCAGCAGCACCGAGTCGACCGCGTTGAACACGCGCCACGCGCTGTCGCCGAACCACTCCGGCATCACCGACGTGACGTCCTGCAGCGTATCCGCCACCGCGCGCGGCTGCTCGAAGATCTCCTTCTGCATGTAGTAGCGGTAGAGCCCGAGATCGGCCGCGCCGCTATGCGTGGCCACGCGATGCACGGCCCGCTCGACCCGCTGCCCTTGCGCATCGACGATCCAGTGGCGATGCAGCTGCACGTCGACCACGTCGCCGTTTTCCAGGTAGGCGATCCGGTCCGTGACGTTCGCGAGCGCGATGGCATCCGAGGCGAGAAAGTGCTCGCCGTCGCCCACCCCGACGACCAGCGGCATGCCGTCGCGCGCGCCGACCAGCCGGTGCGGCTCGTCGCGGCACAGCACCGCGATCGCGTAGCTGCCGCGCAGGCGCGCGACCGCATCGCGGACCGCTTCGAACAGGTCTCCGCTGTAGAGACTGTCGATCAGGTGCGCGATCACCTCGCTGTCCGTCTGGCTCGCGAACACGTAGCCGAGCCGTTCGAGTTCGGCGCGCAGCGTCTCGTGGTTTTCGATGATGCCGTTGTGCGACAACGCGATGCGCGGATGCTCGCCGTCCGGCGACACATGCGGATGGGCGTTCCCGGTCACGGGCCGCCCGTGCGTCGCCCAGCGCGTATGCGCGATGCCGGTATAGCCGCTCAACCCATCGCGCGCGATCGCCTCCTGCAGCTGCGCGACCCGCTCGACGCTGCGCGCGCGGACCAGCTTGCGCGCCTGATACAGCGCGACGCCGCACGAATCGTAGCCGCGATATTCAAGCCGCTTCAGACCGTCAACCAGCACCGGCAGGATGTCCCGCTGCGCTACCGCTCCGACAATTCCACACATATCGCTTCTCCACACGTCGTTCTGTTTGTGTCCGTGCTTGCGATACTAAAAGCGTTGATGTGGAATTTTATTTCATAATATATTTATCAATGAAATAATCAGCGAATCAAAATTCATGTTGAAATTTTATTTCATCTCTTCCGCGTTTCCGGAGGCATCTTCGTGACTCAGGTCTCTCTCGACGATCTCGACCTGCGCCTGCTGCGCCTGCTGCAAACCGATGCGTCGCTGACGAACGTCGATCTCGCGAAGCTCGCGCATGCGTCGCCGCCCACCTGCCTGCGCCGCGTGCGCCGCCTGCGCGAGTTGGGGGTGATCGTGCGCGAGATCGCGATCCTCGATCCGCTCGCGTTCGGCCCGACCCTGACCGCGATCATCGAGATCACGCTCGACCGGCAGACGGCCGAGGATCACGCGGCCTTCGAAACGTATATCTGCGCGGAACCGGCCGTCACGCAGTGCTATCGCGTGTCGCCGGGGCCGGACTTCGTCGTGATCGCCGACCTCTCCGACATGGACGCCTACGACGCGCTTGCCCGGCGGCTCTTCACGCACGCGGCGAACGTCCGCAACGTGCGGACGTTCTTCTCGACCTATCGCGCGAAATTCGAAGCCAACGCGCCCGTGCCGGCCGCCGCGCGCGGCGCATAGCGCGCCACCGGTCCGGGCGCTCAGTCGAACTGCGTGCCTTTCTCGATCAGTTCGATCCGGTGGCCGTCCGGGTCTTCGATGAACGCGATCACCGTCCGGCCGTGCTGCATCGGGCCCGCCTCTCGCACGACCCGGTAGCCGAGCACCTTGGCGTCGACGCACGTGCGTGCCGCATCGTCGACCTCGATCGCGATATGGCCGTACGCGTCGCCGTGCGTGTACGCATCGCGATCCCAGTTCCACGTCAGTTCGAGCGCCGCCTCTTCGCGCTCGTCGCGATAGCCGACGAACGCGAGCGTGAAACGCCCCTCCGGATACGCTTGCTGGCGCAGCACCCGCATGCCGAGCGCCCGATGGTAAAACTCGAGCGACGCATTCAGGTCGGTGACGCGCAGCATCGTGTGCAGCATGCGCATGGCGTATCCCCTCCGCTCACGCGTCGACCCGGTAGCCCTTGAACAGGAATACCGGACCGAACGCATAGTGGTCGATCAGTTCGTAGAATCGCTTGATCGTGTCGTTGCGGCAGTGCTGTGCGAAGGCCGCCTCGTCCTCGTACACCTCGTCCAGATAGAAACGATTGCGGTTGTGCTCGTCGCGGATCACCTCGAAGCGCAACGTGCCCGGCTCGCGGGCCAGCGACTCGGCCGCATCGAACAGGCCGGCTTTCGCGAAATCGTCGCGCCGCTCGGACGGTACGTCGAACTGCACCAGAACGTGATAGGTCATGATCTTTCCTCGTGGAGTCAACACGGTGCAGCGGCCGTCGGAACACCTGCCCGGCTGCACCCCGAGTCGCACGATACGACCGCCTGATGCTGAAAAAAAGTAACTTATAATGATTCAATCGCTGACATAAAGTGACGATCATGAAACTGTCCCAGCTCGGGTTCTTCTGCGCGGTCGTGGAGCAGCGCACGATCGCCGCCGCGGCCGAACAACTCCATTGCGTCCCGTCGAACATCACGACGCGCCTGCGCGAACTGGAAGCGCTGCTCGGCGTGACGCTGTTCAGCCGCGAACGGAATCGCCTGCTGGTCACGCCCGAAGGGCGGCTGCTGTACGACCGGGCAAAGGCGCTGCTCGGCGCGGCCGACGACACGCGGCAGCTGTTCGCGGGCGAGCGGCGTGCCGGCGCGCTACGGCTCGGCGCGCTCGACGTCGCGCTCGGCAGCCATCTGCCGAAACGGATCGCCGAATACCGGCGTGCGATGCCCGGCGTCGAACTGCACGTCCACCCCGGCCATTCGTTCGCGCTCGAACGCCGGCTGATCGACGGCGAGCTGGACCTGATCGTATCCGACGGCCCGATCGAACATCCGCTGCTCGCGAGTTCGCTCGCGTTTCGCGAAACCCTGAAGCTCGTCACGCCGCGCGCGCTGCGCACGCCGTCGCCCGCCCGGCTCGCCGAATTCGAAATGTACGTGTTCGGCACCGACTGCTATTACCGCCAGCAGGTCGACGAGTGGCTCGCGCGCACCGGCGCCGCGCCGCGCGCATTGCTTGAGGTCGAGTCGTATCCGGTCATGTTCGCGTGCGTCGCGGCGGGTCACGGCATCGCGTGCGCGCCGGAGAGCTTCATCCGCGCCAGCGTCGATGCCGCCGGCCTGCGCGCGCATGCGCTCGATGCGATCGGCGAAAGCCATCTCTACTTCATCTGGCGCAAGCAGCAGCGCTCGACGCTGATCGCGGAGTTCATCGACATCGTCGCGGCGCCCCCGCGCGGCTGACGCCGCGGGAGCGCCGCGCGAGGCCGTCAGGCGTGCGCGACGTCGAGCACCACCTTGCCGATGTGGCGGCTCGCTTCCAGCATCTCGTGCGCGCCGCACGCATCGGCCAGCGCGAAGCGCGCATGGACCAGCGGCTTCAGCTCGCCCTTCTCGAACAGCGGCCACACCTGACGCTGCAGTTCGTCGATCAGCGCCGCCTTCTCCGCATACGACCGCGAGCGCAGCGTCGAGCCGATGTGCGTCAGGCGTTTGGTCAACATCGGAAAGAGATCGACGTTCTGCGCCGGCCCCTTGATCACGCCGATCTGCACGATCCGTCCGTTCATCGCGGCAGCCCGGTAGTTGCGCGCGACATAGTCGCCCGCGACGATGTCGACGATCACGTCGGCGCCCCGGCCGGCCGTGATGCCCAGCACCGCTTCCACGAAGTCCGTGTCCCGGTAGTTGATTGCGTGATCGGCGCCGAGCCGCAGGCTGGCCTCGCGTTGCGCATCGGAGCTGACCGTCGTGATGACGGTCGAAGCGCCGAAGGCCTTCGCGAGCATTGTCGCGGTCGTGCCGATCCCCGACGCGCCGCCGTGGATCAACACGGTCTCGCCCGCCGCCAGGCGGCCGCGTTGGAAGAGGTTCAGCCACACCGTCATGAAGGTCTCGGGGACCGCCGCCGCCTCGGCGAAGCTCAGCCGGTCGGGGATCGCCAGCGCGTTGGTTTCGTGCGCGACCGCGTACTGCGCATAGCCGCCGCCCGGAATCAGCGCGCAGACCCGGTCTCCCGGCGCGAAGCGCGTAACCCGCGCGCCCACCGCGACCACCTCGCCCGCCACTTCGAGCCCGGGAATATCGGGAGCGCCCGGCGGCGGATCGTACAGGCCCTTGCGCTGCAGGACGTCCGGTCCGTTCACGCCGGCCGCGTGCACGCGGATCAGGATCTGTTCGGCGTCGGGCGCCGAGACCGGCCGGGCGGCGGGCACGAGCACGTCGGGGCCGCCGGGGCGGGTAATCTCGATGGCCGTCATGGTCGACGGCAGGGTCTGGCTGCGCGCATGCATCGCTTCACCTCGAAACAGGCCGCGGCCGCGATGACGCCGGAATGGAATCTTGAATCGCGGCTGCAAGGAGTGAATCGAGTGTAGCTTTCGCCGCGCCGGAATCTGTGCTGCAATTTGCCGATCGAATCATGCAAATTTGCATCGGCGAAGGAACACGATGAACTGGGATGACGCGCGGATTTTTCTCGCGGTGCAGCGCGACCGGACACTGCGCGCGGCGGCGCGTACGCTGAAGCTCGATCAGGCCACGGTCGGCCGCCGCATCGCGGCGCTGGAGCACACGCTCGGCGCGACGCTGTTCCTGCGCACGTCGGGCGGCTATGTCCCGACTGCCGCCGGCCAGCTCGCGCTGCGCGCGGCGGAGAGCATGGAGGCATCCGCGCACGACTTCGTGCGGCAGATGCACGGCATCGACAGGAAGCTGGCGGGCGACGTGCGGATCACCACCACCGATTCGATCGCGCTGGAATTCCTGATCCCCACGCTGGAGAAGCTGCACGCCGCCCATCCCGATCTGCGGTTTCAGCTCAACACGTCCACCCACGTGCTCAATCTCGCGAAGCGCGAAGCGGACATCGCGGTGCGCACCGTCAAGCCGGACAACCCGGATCTGCTCGCACGCCGTCTCGCGCGCTGGCCGGTCGGGCTGTACGCATCGGCCGGCTATCTGGCCCGGCGCGGCGAACCGGCGCCGGGCACCGCGTTCGCGGGCCACGATCTCGCCGTCTATCAGCCTCATCTCGGTCTGTCCCGCGCGCCGACGCTGTGCGGCGAGCCGATTCACGGCGGACGGATCGTCGCGGGCGTCAATTCGAACCTGATGCTGCGCGCATCGATCCGGCTCGGTATCGGGCTGGGCGCGTTGCCCGTGCATCTCGGCGAGCGCGACGGGCTCGTGCGGATCTGGCCGTCGCGCACGGACGAATCGCCGTACGAGGTGTGGCTCGTCACGCATCAGGATCTCCGCCACACCGCACGCATCCGCGCGACGATCGACGGAATCGTCGCCGCATTCGCCCCGGCCGCCTGATCAGGCGGCCGGGGCGTCCTGCCTTGCGTCGTACGCGTCGCGCGCCGCGACCACCGCGTCGATGTGGGTCTCCGCCCACGCGATGATCGGCGTCAGCGAACGGGCGAGCGTCGCGCCGAGCGGCGTCAGCGCGTATTCGACCGACACCGGCACCGTCGCGTAGACGGTCCGGCTCAGCAGCCCGTCGCGCTCGAGGCGCTTCAGCGTCTGCGACAGCACCTTCTGCGACAGCCCCTCGACCTGCCTGAGCAGCGCGTTGAACCGCAGCGGCTGATGAATCAGCAGCGCGAGGATCAGCACGGTCCATTTGTCGGCGATCCGGTCGAGCACGAGCCGCGTCGGGCATTCGGATGCGTAGACGTTGCCTTTTTGCGGCACGTCGAGCAACGAAGGTTTCCTGCCGGTAACCAACTCACTTTGCGGTGCGTTCTTCCCCATGACTCCCATCCGGACTATAGTTTCCGCCAGTAACTACCTGACCCGGAGATACTAGCACTTGCGCCGAAGCCCGCTTTACCGCACGCGGCCCCCGCTGCTTCCTTAGTTAAGCAAAGCATTCAGCAAGAGGTGGCCGCGCGCCTTCATCGCGCATCGGACCCGTCGTACTCAGCCATTCGCCGCGCCCGGCCGGTCCTGTTCCGGCGCGCCCGGCACCCACCGCTCTCAATGGAATCCTCATGACCCTGCGATCTCTCGCGGCTTTCGCCGCCACCGTCGCCGCGCTGTTCGGCGCGGCCGCCGCCCATGCGGCCCCTGCCGCCGCCCCGCTGCACATCGACGTCTACAACCCGGGCGAGAAAAGCACGTTCCCCGTGTCGTCCGAAATCGTCACCGGCAAGACCGGCGCGCTGCTCATCGACGCGCAGTTCCAGCGCAACGACGCCGAGGCGCTGGTACGCAAGATCAAGGCGACCGGCAAGCCGCTGAAGCTCGTCTACATCAGCCACAGCGACCCGGACTACTACTTCGGGCTCGACACGATCAAGGCCACCTTCCCCGACGCGAAGATCGTCGCGACGCCGCAGACGGTTGCCGCGATCCGCGCGAACAAGGACGACAAGCTCGCGTACTGGGGGCCGATCCTGAAGGACAACGCACCGCGCGCGCTCGTCGTGCCCGAGCCGCTCGCGGGCGACACGCTCACGCTCGACGGCCAGACGCTGCGCATCGTCGGCCTCGACGGCCCGTCGCCGGACCGCACGTTCGTATCGATTCCGTCGGCGCACGCCGTGGTCGGCGGCATTCCGGTGGCGGCGAACATCCACGTGTGGATCGCGGATACCCAAACGCCCCAATCGCGCGCGAACTGGCTCAAGACGCTCGAGCGCATCGACGCGCTGAACCCGCGCCGCGTCGTGCCGGGCCACTACCTGCCGAACCCCGACGGCAGCGAGCCGTTCACGCTCGCCTCGGTGCGCTTCACCCGCGACTATCTGAAGGCGTTCGAAGCCGAGGCCGCGAAGGCGCCGGATTCCGCCGCGCTGATCGCCGCGATGAAGGCCCGCTATCCCGGCCTCGCCGACGTGTCGTCGCTCGAATTGAGCGCGAAGGTCATCAAGGGCGAGATGCAGTGGCCGGTCAGCGCCGCCGCGCCCGCGTTCCCCGCCGCGGGCAAGAAGGTGCGCGTCCGCTTCGGCGACACCGGCTTCCTGCTCGACTTCAAGAACGACCGCACGATGACGTTCACCGGTCTCGACGGCCAGTTCACCGGCCTGACGGACACCGTGGAATACCACGCGACCCTGCTGCGCCCGCAGATCTACATGGTGTACTGGCACGAGCCGCATACCGGCGACAACGTCGTGCATGTCGAAGATTTCGAGAAGGGCATCGTCTACTCGAACATCGTGCATTCGAACGGCGAGACGCTGCACCTGAAGGGCACGCTGCAGTTCGACACCGCGCAGTAACCTCCCCGGTCGCCCCGGCGTCAAGCGACGACGGGGCGCCGGACCGTGCGCGAGCCGCGCGCGGTCCCGCCTCCCCATCCAGCCTCGCCCCGCCTCGCCCGTCATGCCGGCCTTGCTTGCAGAAATGATATGTTATATTGTTTCGAATCCTATGCTCCTCGCCGGGTCCTCCGATGATTCGCAAAAACCCGTCCGGCCATCTGCCGACGATCGCCCAGTCCGCCTACGTCGACCAGACCGCGATCATCTGCGGCAAGGTCGTGATCCACGACAACGTATTCGTCGGCCCGTACGCGGTGATCCGTGCCGACGAGGTCGATGCGTCCGGCGACATGCAGCCGATCGTGATCGGCGCGAACTCGAACATCCAGGACGGCGTCGTGATCCATTCGAAATCGGGCGCGGCCGTGACCATCGGCGAACATACGTCGATCGCGCACCGCTCGATCATCCACGGTCCATGCGAGGTCGGCGACCGCGTGTTCATCGGCTTCAACAGCGTGCTGTTCAACTGCGCGGTCGGCGCCGGCTGCGTGGTGCGGCACAACGCCGTCGTCGACGGCTGCTCGCTGCCGCCCGGTTTCTATGTCGCCTCGACCGAACGCATCGGCCCGCGCACCGACCTCGCGCAGTTGCCGAAGGTGAGCGTCTCCGCGACCGAATTCTCGGAGGACGTCGCGCGCACCAACGTCGACCTGGTACGCGGCTACAAAGCGCTGCAGAACGAGTTCTGACGATGACGACCCTGCTGATCCGGCATGCGCGGCTCGTCAACGAAGGGCGGGAGTTCGACGCGGACCTGCGCGTCCGGAACGGCCGCATCGAGCAGATCGCCGGCAGTCTCGACGGCCGGCCGGGCGAGCACGCGCTCGATGCGCGCGGCGCGTGGCTGCTGCCGGGCATGATCGACGACCAGGTGCATTTCCGCGAACCGGGCGCGCCGCGCAAGGGGACGATCGCGACGGAATCGCGCGCGGCCGTCGCGGGCGGCATCACGAGCTTCATGGACATGCCGAACACGTCGCCGCCGACGCTGACGCTCGACGCGCTCGCCGACAAGGAGCGGCGCGCGGCGCTGCACTCGGTCGCGAACTACGGCTTCCACGTGGGCGTGAGCCGCGACAATCTCGACACGATCGCCGCGCTCGATCCGTGCCGCGCCGCCGGCGTGAAGGTGTTCATGGGCGCGAGCACCGGCGACATGCTGGTCGACGACCCCGCCGTACTGGAGCGGCTGTTCGCCGTATGCCGGCTGCCGCTGCTCACGCATTGCGAAGCCACGCCGCGCATCCGCGCGCGGGAAGCCGAATGGAGCGCGCGGTTCGGCGCCGAGATCCCGCCCGACCAGCATCCGCTGATCCGCGACGGCGAAGCGTGCTACCAATCGTCGAGCCTGGCCGTTTCGCTTGCGAAGCGCTTCGGCACCCAGCTGCACGTGCTGCACATCACGACGGCGCGCGAACTTGAACTGTTCGAACCCGCCCCGAGCGCGGGCAAGGCGATCACCGCCGAAGCCTGCATCCATCATCTGCTGTTCGACGATCGCGACTACGCGCGCCTCGGCCACCGCATCAAATGCAATCCGGCGATCAAGACCCGCGCCGATCGCGACGCACTGCGCGCCGCGCTGTCGAGCGGCCGGATCGACGTGATCGGCACCGATCACGCGCCGCACACGCTCGCCGACAAGCAGCGCGCGTACCTCGACGCATCGGCGGGGCTGCCGCTCGCCGAGCATGCGCTGCCCGCGCTGCTCGAACTCGCGGCCGACGGCGTCGTGCCGCTCGCGACGCTCGTCGCGAAGACCAGCCATGCGGTCGCCGACCGTTTCTCGATCGAACAGCGCGGCTATCTGCGCGAAGGCTACTGGGCGGATCTCGCGCTGGTCGAACGGCTCGCGCAGCCGCGTCCCGTCCGCGATCTGCCGGTGCTCGCGCGCTGCGGCTGGACGCCGTTCGAGCATCACGGCTTCCGTCATGCAGTGCGCGCGACGATCGTGTCCGGGCAGATCGCCTGGCTCGACGGCCGACTGCACGACGACTGCCAGGGCCTGCCGCTTCGTTTCGCGCGCTGACGCGCCGGGCGGAATAACCCCGCACGCGCGATGCGACGCGCGACCCGGCGCGGCGCCCTCGACCGCTCAACCGTCCGCTTCGCGCCCGGCCTCGGCGAGGCTCAGCATCGTCTCGACGAACGCGACGAAGGTGCGCGCCTTCGCGCTCGCCATGCGGCCGCCCGGAAACACCGCCCACAGCTCGACGCCCGGCAGCGTCCAGTCGGTCAGCACCGCCTGCACCGCGTGGCTGCGCAGCACGTCGGCGAACATCCACTCGGACGCGACGGCAAGACCCAGATCGGCCAGTACCGCGGCGCGCACCCCTTCCGCCGCGTGCACGCGCAGCCGGCCCGACGTCTCGACCGCCACCTCGGTATGCTCGCGCCGAAACTTCCACGCCGCGCCGGCGCCGCGCGGATCGTAGACGAGCATCTGGTGCGCGACCAGATCCTCCGGCTCGCGCGGCACGCCCGCTCGCCGGAGATAGGCGGGCGTGCCGATCACCCGTCGCGGACTCGCGCCGATCTTGCGCGCGATCATGCTCGAGTCGAGCAACCCCGTCCCCATTCGCAACGCGACGTCGATGCCCTCGCCCACCGGATCGATCTGCCGGTCGTCGAGCACGAATTCCACCGACAAATCCGGATGCTCGTCGAGAAACGCCTGCATGTGCGGCACGACGTGCAAGCGCGCGAACGTCACCGCCGCGCAGACGCGCAGCGTGCCGTTCAGCCCCGCCCCCGCGCCGCGCGCCGCGAACTCCGCCTCGTCGGCCTCGTCGATCGCCCGCTTCGCGCGCTCGTAGAACTTCCGGCCGGCCTCGGTCGGCGCAAGGCCGCGCGTCGAGCGCGCGAGCAGGCGCACGCCGAGCCGGGTCTCCAGCTGCGCAACCGATTTCGATACCGCGGGCTGCCCCACCTTCAGGCGACGCGCGGCGCCCGAGAACGAACCGGCCTCGATCACGCTGACGAATGTTTCCATCGCAGTCAAACGATCCATGGCGGCATTCCTCCGTGGAATAAAGCGTAGCACCGGCAGCGAAAATGTCCGTGTCGAGCAGCCCTCGCCCCGGCCGTCAAATTCTACTTTACTGGAATTATTTTCCAGTAAAGTAGAGCCCATGGACATCAATCGACTGATCGCCCGGCGCGTTCGCGAACTGCGCGACCGCGCCGGCTACTCCCTCGACGCGCTCGCCGAACGCAGCAAGGTGAGCCGCTCGACCATCTCGCTGATCGAACGCGCGCAGAGCAGCCCGACGGCCGCCGTACTGGAACGGCTCGCGACCGCGCTCGGCGCGTCGCTCGCGTCGCTGTTCGAGGAACCCGCGTCGGAGGCGGCGTCTCCGCTGTCGCGCGCCACCGATCAGCCGCAATGGCGGGATCCCGCGTCGGGCTACGTCCGCCGCAACCTGTCGCCCGCGGTCGCATCGCCGCTGCAGCTCGTCGAGGTGCGTTTTCCCGCCGGCGAGCGGGTCGCATACGACACCGGCGAGCGCGACACCGACATCCACCAGCAGATCTGGATGCTCGAAGGCGAAATGGACATCACGAGCGGCAGCGACACCTGGCGCGTCGCGCCGGGCGACTGCCTCGCGATGCGGCTCGACCGCCCCACCCTGTTCTTCAATCCGACCCGCAAGGCCGCGCGCTATCTGGTCGCGCTGACCATCGTGACGCCGCACCCCGCGAGGCGCACGCCATGAGCAGCGCGATCGCGGTACGCCGGCTCGATGCCGCCGCAGCGGCGGCATGCGTCGACGCGCTGGCCGACGTGCTGATCGATTGCGTCGACGGCGGCGCGTCGGTGAGCTTCATGTGGCCGCTCGCGCGCGACAAGGCGCTGGCGTTCTGGCGCGGCGTCGCGGCAAGCGTCGCGCGCGGCGAGCGGATGCTGTTCGTCGCGGAGGATACGGCGGGCCGCATCGTCGGCACCGTGCAGCTGCTAACCGATCTGCCCGAGAACCAGCCGCACCGCGCCGACGTCGCGAAACTGCTCGTGCACCGCGCTGCGCGCCGGCAAGGCGTCGCGCAGCGCCTGCTGGCCGTGCTGGAATCCGCCGCGCGCGACGCCGGCAGGACCGTGCTCGTCCTCGATACGGTCACCGGCGGCGCGGCGGAGCCGCTGTACGCGGGCTCGGGCTGGCAACGGGTCGGCATCGTGCCGGACTACGCGCTGATGCCGGACGGCGCGCTCTGCTCGACGACCTTCTTCTGCAAACGGCTGCACGCGGATTGACGCTGTACAAAAATAGACAGGCCAAAGTAATACATATGTAATGATTCGCTGCGAGGATCGCCTCCCGGCCGGCCACGCATGTCGGACCGTCCGCGCGATGCGCTACGCGCCGCGCGGTGTCGCCTCTCCTTCGACTCATGCATTCAGGACCGCCATGTTCAAGCGCCCGTTCGCCGTTTCCCCCGTCGTCCTCGCCTGTGCCGCCGCCCTGTCGCTTGCTGCCTGCGGCGGCGACGACAACCCCGACGTCACCCAGCCGATCGCCGCGAAAGTCCAGGTGGTCGGCCATCGCGGCGCCAGCGCGCTGCGCCCGGAGCACACGCTCGCGTCGTACCGGAAGGCGATCGAGGACGGCGCGGACGTGATCGAGCCGGACCTGGTATCGACCCGCGACGGCGTGCTGGTCGCCCGCCACGAAAACGAGATCTCCGGCACGACCAACGTGGCGACGCTGCCGCAGTTCGCGAGCCGCAAGGCCACCAAGACGATCGACGGCACCGCGCTGACCGGCTGGTTCACCGAGGACTTCACGCTCGCCGAGCTGAAGACGCTGCGCGCCCGCGAGCGGATTGCCCAATTCCGCCCGGCGAACGCCGCGTACAACGACCAGTTCGAGATCCCGACCTTCGACGAGATCGTCGCGCTCGCGAAGGAGATGTCGGGTCGGGTCGGCCGCACCATCCACCTGTATCCGGAAACCAAGCACCCGACCTATTTCCAGTCGATCGGGTTGCCGCTCGAGAACCGCCTCGTCGACGCGCTGAACAAGGACAGCTACACGGCCCGCCAGGCCACCGTGTACATCCAGTCGTTCGAGGTCGCGAACCTGAAGGCGATCCGCGCGCGGATCGGCGCGACCCGGCCGAACTGGAAGCTGGTGCAGCTGATGGACGAGGCGCAGCAGCGCCCGTACGATTTCGTCGTCGCGGGCGACCGGCGCACCTACGGCGACCTGTCGACGGAAAACGGCATGCGCGAGATCGCGAAGTATGCGAACGCGGTCGGTCCGTACAAGACGTCGATCATCGCGGTCGCCGGCGACGGCACGCTGCAAAAGCCGACCCGCTACGTGCGCGACGCGCATCAGGCGGGGCTGCTCGTGCACCCGTACACCTTCCGTCCGGAAAACAACTTCCTGCCGAAATCGCTCAAGGGCGCCGGCACGCCGGACACGCGCAACCCGGCCGGATCGGTGCAGGAAATCCAGGCCTACCTGCGCGCGGGCATCGACGGTTTCTTCACCGACGATCCCGCCGTCGGTCGCCAGGCGGTCGACACCTTCAAGCGCTGACGCCGCGAGCCGGCGCGGGCCCCGCCGTGGCGCGCCGGCAGTCAGGAAGCGTCAGCATTTCGTCTCTCGGCACGCTTACAATGCTGCCTCGTCAAACCTCCTCGAGGCCCTTGTTCCATGACACACGGCATTCACGGCGAAAAACGCTGGTATGCATTGATCGTGCTATGTCTGGGCGTGTTGATGATCGTGCTCGACTCGACCATCGTCAACGTCGCGCTGCCGTCGATCAGCGCCGCGCTGCACTTCTCCGAGACCGCGCTCGTCTGGGTGGTCAATGCGTACATGCTGACGTTCGGCGGCTGCCTGCTGCTTGCCGGACGGCTCGGCGATCTGTTCGGCCACCGCCGGATGTTCCTGCTCGGTCTCACGCTCTTCACGCTCGCGTCGCTCGCGTGCGGGCTCGCCCAGACGCAGTTCGTGCTGATCGCCGCGCGCGCGTTGCAGGGCTTCGGCGGCGCGCTCGTGTCGGCGGTCTCGCTGTCGCTGATCATGAATCTGTTCACCGAAACCGGCGAACGCGCGAAGGCGATGGGCGTGTACGCATTCGTCTGCGCGGGCGGCGGCAGCATCGGCGTGCTGCTGGGCGGGCTGCTCACCAGCGCGCTCAGCTGGCACTGGATCTTCCTCGTCAACCTGCCGATCGGCATCGCGGTCTACGCGGTCTCCGCCGCGCTGATGCCGAAGGTGGCGCCGCCGGCCGGCGACGCGCGGCTCGACGTGGCGGGCGCCGTCGCCGTCACCGCGTCGCTGATGCTCGCGGTGTACGGCATCGTCAACGGCAACGAGGCCGGCTGGCTGTCGGCGCAGACGCTCGGGCTGCTCGCGTGCGCGGCCGCGCTGCTCGCGGCGTTCGTCACGATCGAGGCGCGCGTCGCGCATCCGCTGATGCCGCTGTCGCTGTTCGTGAAACGCAACGTCGCGCTCGCGAACGTGGTCGCCGTGCTGTGGGCGGCGGCGATGTTCGCGTGGTTCTTCCTGACGGCGCTCTACCTGCAGCGCGTGCTCGGCTACGGTCCGCTGCAGGTCGGGCTCGCGTTCCTGCCCGCCAACCTGATCATGGCCGCGTGCTCGCTCGGCGTATCCGCGAAGATCGTGATGCGCTTCGGCATTCGCGGCCCGATCGCGGCCGGCCTGCTGTTCGCGGCGGCCGGCCTCCTGCTGTTCGCCTGCGCGCCGGCCGACGGCGGCTTCGTACCGCACGTGCTGCCCGGCATGCTGCTGCTCGGCCTGGGTGCGGGCATCGCGTTCAATCCGGTGCTGCTCGCCGCGATGAACGACGTCGAACAGCACGAATCGGGGCTCGCGTCGGGCATCGTCAACACGTCGTTCATGATGGGCGGCGCACTGGGCCTCGCGGTGCTCGCGAGCCTCGCCGCCGCGCGCACCGGCGACCTGCTCGCCGGGCACGCGCCGCTGCCGGCCGCGCTGAACGGCGGCTATCACGTCGCGTTCATGTTCGGCGCGGGCTTCGCCGTCGTGGCGGCGCTGGTCGCCATGGCGCTGCGCGTCGGCGCGATGCCGGCGGCCTCCGCCTCGCTGAACGGCGCAACCCACTGAAGCCGCGACGGCCATGACCCAGAACATCTACGACGATCCCGCGTTCTTCGACGGCTACAGCCGTCTGAACCGCTCGATGCACGGCCTCGACGGCGCGCCGGAATGGCCGGCGCTGCGCGCGCAGTTGCCGGACCTGCGCGGTGCCGACGTCGTCGATCTCGGCTGCGGCTACGGCTGGTTCTGCCGCTGGGCGGCCGAACACGGCGCGGCCAGCGTACTGGGCATCGACGTATCAGAGAAGATGCTCGCGCGCGCGGCGGCCACCACGCCGCACACGTCGGTCCGCTATCGCCGGGCCGACCTGGAGACGCTCGACCTGCCCGATGCGGCGTTCGACCTCGTGTACAGCTCGCTCGCGTTCCACTACATCGAGCACCTGCCCGCGCTGTTCGCCACGCTGCATCGCGCGCTCGCGCCGGGCGGCACGCTGCTGTTCTCGATCGAGCACCCGATTTTCATGGCGCCCGCACAGCCGGGGTTCGTCACCGGCGCCGACGGCCGCCGGACCTGGCCGATCGACCGCTATCAGGTCGAAGGGCCACGCGTCACGCACTGGCTCGCGGAAGGCGTCGTCAAGCAGCACCGCACGCTCGCCACGCTGGTCAACCTGCTGATCGCCCAAGGTTTCACGCTCGCCCATCTCGACGAATGGGGCCCCACGCAAGCCCAGATCGACGCGATGCCCGCGCTCGCCGACGAACGCGAACGGCCCATGATGCTGCTGGTGCGCGCGCAACGCTGACCCCTCCGGTTCGTGACGGCAGTGGGCGAGCCGGCGTGCGTCGATCGCCAGCGGATGAACGCTTGGCGGCGCGGCTGAAGGCGGCGGCGCACGGGTGACGAAAGGCGATCGTCGAATCGAAGCCGATATCGCCGCCGAGCCCGCGGTGGCTGGTCAGCGGCCGCGGTTCCGTTCCGGCGGCATCCGCACGGCATGCACCCGGCGTCGATAACGCGCGGTATCGCGGTGGCCCTCGGGCAATCGTCGGCCGGGCGTCCTCATGGCGCGATCGACCGCCCCAGAGAACCTGCGCCGCTCGGGCGCCCGCCTCGACTTTTTTGCGCATTCCCGCGCCGATGCGCCAGTTTTGCGACAATGGCGGACTTTGATCCACGCGCCGCCGCTCGCGGCCGCCCGACCGCCCCGCCGATGACGCTCCCCCATATCGATCTGCTGTACTCCCTGTCCGGCCTGTTCGTCGGCTTTCTCGTCGGCCTGACGGGCGTCGGCGGCGGTTCGCTGATGACGCCGATCCTGGTCCTGCTGTTCAACGTCCACCCGGCGACGGCGGTCGGCACCGACCTGCTGTACGCGGCGGCGACCAAGGCGACCGGCACCTTCGTGCACGGGCTCAAGGGCACCGTCGACTGGCGCATCACCGGCCGTCTCGCCGCCGGCAGCGTGCCGGCCGCCGCGATCACGCTGTGGATCCTGCACGCGCACGGGATGAATTCGCACGGCACCAACCGGCTGATCCAGCTCGTGCTCGGCTGCGCGCTGCTGTTGACGTCGGTCGCGCTGCTGTTTCGCCCGCAGCTCGCGGCGCTCGCCGCGCGGCGCTCGTTCTCCGCGAGCCCGGCGCGCACGCTGGCCGCCACCGTCCTCACGGGCGCGGTGCTCGGCGTGCTGGTGTCGCTGACGTCGGTCGGCGCCGGCGCGATCGGCGTGACCGTGCTGCTGCTGCTCTACCCGACGCTCGCGACCACCCGGATCGTTGGCTCGGACATCGCGCACGCGGTGCCGCTCACGCTGGTGGCCGGCATGGGACACTGGCTGCTCGGCTCGGTCGACTGGTCGCTGCTGCTGTCGCTGCTGGTCGGCTCCCTGCCCGGCATCGTGATCGGCAGCCATCTGTCGACGCGCGCCCCCGAGGGGCTGCTGCGCCGGGTGCTGGCCGCGACGCTCGTCGCGGTCGGCGCGAAGCTGGTGCTGTCCTGACGCGGCGGCGCATCCCGCGCGGCGCCCGCCCCGCGACACCGGCATCGTTCCTTTCCCGCGCATGCGCGTGCGCGATGCGCGCCGGCCCTCGCGCCCTCCGTCACCCGTCGAGCCCTCCATGCAAAAACCGCCCGGCAAGCCGGGCGGTTTTCGTTCATCTCGAGCGCGAGATCACATCATGATCCCTGCTTGAGCTGCTTGAGCTGCAACGCCTTCTGCTGCAGCTTCAGCACGCGCTGCAGTGCCGAGCGGTTCGCGAGGATGCCGTCGTAGAACGTGCCCAGGTCGCCCTTCAGCGCGACGCGCGACGGATCGTTCAGGTAGATCATGTGGCCCGACGGGTAGAACTTCAGCGTCAGGTTCTTCGCCTTCAAGGTCGGATCGAGCGCCATCTGCTGCAGCGTCAGCTCGGTCTGGTGGAACGGCGTGACCGCATCGAAATAGCCGTTCGCCGACAGCACCTTCAGGTCCGGATTCAGGCTCATCGTCGCCGCCAGGTCGCCGGCCGTGTACAGCGTGTTCGCGCCGCCCGCGTTGGCGCCCGTCGGATCCGTGTGGCTGAAGTCCCAGTTGGTGAACACCAGGTTGTTCAGGTCGACGAACGACGACGTGGACGTGTACTTCAGGTCCGTGTTCAGGTAGCTGTTCCACAACACCGTATACGCGCCGCCGACATTGTTGATCGACGGATCGTTGCCGCCCGAGTTCGGCAGGATGAACGGCGCGATGCCGAGGCCGGTATAGTTCGCGCGGCCGTCATACTGGCCGATCTGGACGTTCGGCACGAGCGTCAGGAAGAACGTGTACGGCGGGTTGTTGTCCGACGACGGCACGTTGCCGAGCGCGGCCGGATTGCCGAAGGTCTGGATCAGCGAAACCGGATCGGTGCCGATGTACGCCCCCATCTGCTGCGCGGACTGCAGGTTGAGGTTCAGGCGAACGTTGACGAAGCCGCCGTCCTGCGGATTCGGGGCCTGCGCGAGCGGCGCGAGCACCGTGTCCGCGTAGGTGCGCGCCTGCGCCATGTACGCGTCGAGATCGGTCGGGGTCGGGCTGACCGTCGTCTTCTTCCAGTAGAACGCGTCGGCCGCGAGCGTCGGGAACGTGCCGACCGCGCTCAACGAGTTCGAGTAGTCGAGGATCGACGACTGCAGCGTAATGCCGTTCAGTTCGATGCCGTCTTCATGCAGCACCCACGACACCACCGCGCTGCGCGCCGTGCCATAGGATTCGCCGTACAGGAACTTCGGCGAATTCCAGCGCGAATACTTGGTCAGGTAGCGCTGGATGAAACGGTCGATCGAGCGCGCGTCCTGGTCGGTACCCCAGAAGTCCTTGTTCTTCGCCGGGGCGATCGCCGCCGAGTAGCCGGTGCCGACCGGGTTGATGAACACCAGGTCCGAGCGGTCGAGCAGGCTGTCCGGATTGTCGAGCAGCTTGTACGGCGCGGGCGGCGTGAAGTTCGGGAACGACGATTGCAGGCGCTTCGGACCGAACGAGCCGAGCAGCAGGTACACCGACGACGAACCCGGGCCGCCGTTGTAGAAGAACGTGACGGGACGCGGCTTCGACGGATCGGGGTTGTCCTGCGTATACGCGACGTAGAACATCTTCGCGTTCGGCTTCGACGTCACGGGGTCGATCGTGGTCAGGTGGCCCGCCGTCGCGGTGTACTTGACGACCTGGCCGTTGATCCGCACCTGCCGGTGCACCACCGACGCCCCTTCCGTCGCATCGCTGACCGAATCGGTCGGGCCGGTGCCGTAGACGTCGTTGTCGACATAGGGCTGGTCGGGCGGCGTGGCGCTCGTCGCGTCCGGGGTGGCCGCCGTGTTGGCGACCGTGTTGTTGGCGACCGCAGCAGCCGCGACGGAGGGGCTACCGCCACCGCCGTCGTCACCGCCGCAGCCGGCGAGCAGCAGCGCGGCCACCGCCGCCGCCGCGACCGGGCGGCCCGCCCTGCCGAAAAATAGCGCGAAACCGTCTTTCAAGGACTTCTGAGTCTTCATTATTGCCTCTCGAACAGAACGATGAATTTCGCCGATTGAAATATTTGATCCCATTCGGCGTTCCGCACTCTAGACGCCATCGTTATGCGATTCGCGCCCCGAGTATTTGCTCACCCGGCGATTCGATATCGGCCGGGCCTTATTTATTCCGCCCGCCTCCCAATATGAATTTTCTGGAATCAATTCCAGATTCGAGACGGATATTTAATTCGGCGCGACATGCGCCACCCCACCCCGCGTTCCGAACGGACAAGCCCGCCCCCTGCGCCAGCGGCCGCGCCGCACGCATCTTTTCACGAAGCAAAAGAATCCCCCCGATCGTCAATGCAGCGCTTTTTCGCTAACAAGCACGCTCATTGAGAATCGAAAAAACAAAACGAAAGGATTATCTAATTAAACAGAAAGAATTGGAGTTTCTGCGTAATTTTTAAAATGTGGACAAATACGGGCGCATATTAGAAGCGCCAGACGGTAACGTAAAGTAAGAATTTGTTACAGAGAAGGAACGGGGACGGGATGGATTTATGCGGCGCAATAAAATAAAACGACCGTCCGCATGGCGGATGCGGCCGGTCGGGGCGACGGCGGCGGACCGCCGCCGATCAGAGCGGCACGTCGACCACGCCGGCGCCCGAGCGGATCGCGTTCGCGCCGGGCGACGGCTCGATCGGCGGCAGGTTCGACGTCGTCAGCGCGGGGGCGGCGCCCGGCACGCCGCCGCGCGGCGTCGTGCGAATCACCTGCGACGGCGGCAGCGGCGTGCCGTTCTTCAGGTGGCTCCACATCAGGTTGAGCGCCTGCAGATCGTAGTAGTGCACCGGAATGTAGCGGCTGTCGAAACCCGCGACCGGCAGGAATGCGTCGAAATGCTGCCCGTTCGTCACTTCGTAGAACGACAGCTGGCTCGCGCCGCCTTCGCTGATGCTGTTCTGCGCGACATACGCGCGCGATGCGTGATTGACGGGCACGAGCGTATCGCTGCGGCCCTGCACGATGATCGCGGGCTTGTGCTGCAGGTTCGCGTTCACGCGCACCGCGTCGACATTCGCGCCGATCCCGAGCTGATTCGCGGTCCACAGCTGGCGCAGGCACAGCGCGCCCGCGAAGCTCGCGTCGGGCGTCGCGAGCCGATGATCGACGCCGCCCGCCGCGCCGTTGAACACGAGATTGATGCCGTTGGTGGGCGGCACGCCGTTGCCGGAGCCGAACAGATCGCTCATCGGCGACGCCGACGGCGCGGCGACCGCGCCCGTGGCCGGATGGGTGGTGGCGAAGCTGAAGTTGCAGAGATTGTCGCTGACCCGCGATTTCGTGTACGCGTTCGCATAGGTGACGGCGATCGCGGGAATCGCCTGCGAATCCCACATCGGCGCCTGCAGCAGGTCGGAATCGGCCAGGTAGCCGGCGTTGTGCAATTGGTTCAGCGCATCGTTCGCCTGGCTCGGCAGATCCGCGCCCGCCACGAGCCCGGCCGCCGCGAGCGTCGCGCAGCGCTGCTGGCGGATCGCCTGCGTCTGCGCGAGCGGCAGCGAGCCGAGATACGGCGCGGCGGCCGCCGCGCCCGCCGCCGCCGCGCACGGCTGCAGCAGGTTCGCGAGCGTCGCGTAGTCGGCGAGCGGCCGGCCGAACGACGGCACCGCCACGCCGTTCTGCCGCACCACCGCGTTCGGCGCCATCCGTACGTTGATCTGCGGCTCGCCGACGACGACGGCCGTGATCCAGCCCTGGTTGTCCTGCTCCGCCGCCGCGAGCGCCGCGCCGCCGCCGTTGCTGACCGACGCCGCGATCGTCGTGATGTCGCCCGGCCGGTAGCGGATGCCGTGATGTCCGTCGCCGACCGTCGGCGCGAACTGCTCGTTGAGCGCCCAGTAGGCGAACTGCACGGCCTGCAGCGTCACGCGCCCCCAGTCCTGTTCGGGATTCTGCTGCGAATGCGCGTGCTTGTATGCGTAACGGTTCGGATACGCGCTATTGAACGCGGCCAGCTCGCCCGGCGTCTCGCTCGCGCTGAACTGGCTCAGGCTGCCGGCGCCCGACGCGCCGGCGAGCGTGCCGTCGATCAGCGTGACGGTGCCGCTCGCGATCTCGTGCGCGCCGTTGCCGCCGCCCTTGTCGTTGTAGGCGACCGCGCAGCCGCGCTTCAAGCCCCATTCGCCGGCGGCGGAAATCGCGCCGTACACGCCGCGCGAGCCCGACGAGGTCGCGGTCACGATGCACGGATGGGTGGGATCGAAGCCGGCGGGCACCTGCACGAGCAGCGTGACGTTCTTGCGGCCGCGGCCGTCGTCGGAATAGGCGAGGTATTCGGTGCCGGCGATCTTGCCCTCGCCGAGCGTGTCGTTGCCGGCCAGGTCGATGTTCGGCCCCCAGAAGCGGCCGTAGCCGCCGTTGGCGGTCATGTCGACGAGCGCGCGGTAATTCGTGTAGATCGCCAGCCGCCGCAGTTCGGCGGCGCTCGGCCGGGCCGGGTTCGCGAACGCCGGACGCGTCGCGCTCGCGAGGCCGGTCTTGCCGAGGCCCGCGGTCAGCAGATCGTCGCTGATGCCGTCATACGCCGTCGTGCGCACGCTGCCCGCGACGAACGCCGGCAGCGCATTGGTCGATGCGCCGTCGTCGCCGTTACAGGCGCCGAGCAATCCCGCGCAGCTGATGAGCGCCACGGCGGCCGCCGCGCGCATCGATCCGCCCCTGCCCCTCGTCATTGCCGCCCCTCAGTCGATGACCGTGTTCGATCGTGAAAAAACGGGCCGCGGCAGATTCCGCGGCCCGTCCGGCACGGGCGGACCGGACGGCGCACAGCGCGCCGCGCGGTCCGCGCCGGCCTTACTGCTGCTGCACGCTCAGCTTGTTGCTCACCGAGGTCACGCCGTCCACGCCCTTCGCGGCTTCGACGGCCTTGTCGATCTGCGACGCATCCGGCACCGAACCTTCCAGCGACACCACGCCGCCCTTCGTGCGCACCGTGATGTTCGACACGTCGACGCCGTTCACTTTCGAAATCGCCTTGCGCACCGCGTAGCCGAGCTTACGATTTGCTTTCTTGGCCGTTTTCGCGGCCGCCTTCGATGCGGCCTGCGCCGTGGCCGGCGCTTCCGTGCCCGCCGCCGCGTCGCTCGCCTGCGCATAGACCTGGCCGCTCACCAGCGCCGCGACCAGCGCGCCACCCAACGCCTTCCATACGATCGACTTCATACTTTCTCCTTGTGACTTCGATGTGAACCGCAACAGTCCGCGGCTACCTTACCCCAAACGGCCGGCGGCGCGTGCAGCGCACGCGCGGACCCGGCCGGAGCTTTCCACGGCGATGCGAGAGAGGCGATACGATGGCCTGGCGATGCCGCGTGCAGATGACGGGCACATGACCGAATCCGCCTGCCAGGCGGCCGCGCCGATGCCCGTGACGCGCCCGGTCTTGTCGGGCAGCCGGGTCGCGCCGCGCGGGCTGGATGCGCGGCTGCGTCGCACAATTTAATCCACAGCGCGGGGATTCGCAAAGGTTTTACATGCCCGCCCGGCGGCCGGCGGCCCGTCCGGCGCGGCCCGCCGCGCCGGACGCGGCCGTGGAATACCCTCGCTTCGCCGCACCGGCGCGGAACTCGGGTACCATCGCCGCGAACAGAGACCGTCCGCCGCCGGGCCGCCCGCGCCCCCGAACCCGCACCATGACGCCACAGCCACCGCCCCACCGGCCGCATCGCATCCTCGCCCGCTTCGTCGCCGTGTCGTGGCGCGATCTCGCGATGTCGTTCGGCCCGACCGTGGTGCTCGCCGCCGCCGCGATCTGGCTCGCGATCGCGCTGATCCGGCCCGCGCCGCCGACCGCGCTGACGATCAGCGCCGGGCCGCCCGGCAGCACCAACTGGATGGCCGCGCAGCGATACAAGCAGATCCTCGCGAAAAACGGCGTGACGCTCAACGTATTGGCGTCCGAAGGATCGGCGACCAACCTGCAGCGGCTCGACGATCCCCGCGAGAAGGTCGACGTCGGCTTCGTGCAGAGCGGGCTCGGCCAGAAGGGCCGCGACGAACACCTGGTGTCGCTCGGCAGCATCGGCTACGTGCCGCTCGCGATCCTGTACCGGGGGCCGGTGATCGAGCGGCTGTCGCAGTTCAAGGGCAAGCGGCTCGCTCTCGGCGCGGAGGGCAGCGGCGCGCGCGAGCTGGGCCTCGCGCTGCTCAAGATGAACGGCATCGCGCCCGGCGGCGAGACGCCGATCCTGCCGACGGCGGGCGAGGATGCGGCGCGCGCGCTGGTCGACGGCAAAATCGACGCGGCGTTCCTGTCCGGCGACTCGACCCAGATCCCGGTGATGGCGAAGCTGTTCCGCGCGCCCGGCGTGCACTTCTATTCGTTCACGCAGGCGGAAGCCTATGCGCGGCGCTTTCCGTATCTGACGGACATCACGCTGCCGATGGGCGTCTACGATCCCGGCACCAACCTGCCGTCGACCGACATCCACACGCTGTCCCCGACGGTCGAGCTGATCGCGCGCGACACGCTGCATCCCGCGCTGTCCGACCTGCTGATCGAGGCCGCGCGCGAAGTGCACGGCCGCGCGACGATCCTCCAGCGCGCGGGCGAATTCCCGTCGCCCGTCACGCACAGCAGCTTCCCGCTGTCCGACGACGCGGCGCGCTACTACAAATCGGGCAAGACGTTCCTGTACCGGCAGCTGCCGTTCTGGGTCGCGAGCCTCGTCGACCGGCTGCTGGTGATCGTCGTACCGCTCGTCGTCGTGCTGATTCCGGGGCTGCGGCTCGTGCCGTCGCTGTACGGCTGGCGCGTGCGCTCGCGCATCTACCGCTGGTACGGCGCGCTGATCGCGCTCGAGCGCAACGCGCTCGGCGAGCACACCGCGGAGGAGCGGGTCGTGCTGCTCGACCGGCTCGACGAGGTCGAGGAAGCGGTCAACCGGATGAAGATGCCGCTCGCGTACGCGGGCCAGTTCTACGTGCTGCGCGAACATATCGGCTTCGTGCGCGAGCGCCTGCTGGCCCACGACCCGGCCCCGGCCGCGCGCGCCGCGCCGGCGGCCGCCGCGCCGCCCGATGCCGCCTGAACGGACGATCCGCCGCGTTTGCTGCATTTGCCGACGCCGCCGCGTAACATGGCGCGACACAGCCGCTCGTCGCGCCCTTTCCTCAGGAGACACATACTTATGACCGTCGGCCTCGACGCTTCCCAGCCGGTGTGGTTCTACGACTTCCTGTCGCCGTTCACGTACCTGCTGCTCGAACAGCACGACAAGTGGCCGAACATGCCGTTTGCGCTGGTTCCCGTGTCGCTGCCGGATCTGCACCGCCACTGGGGCCAGCGCCCCGCCGCCGAGGTGCCCGCGAAGCGCGTCTTCACCTACCGGCACGCGCTGTTTCGCGCGGAACAGCTCGGTATTCCGTTCAAGATGCCGCCCGCGCATCCGTTCGATTCGAGCAAGGCGCTGCGGCTCGCGATCGCGCTGCAGGCCGACCTCGTCACCGTGCGCGAGATCTTCCGCTTCATCTGGCGCGACGGCCGCGATCCGTCGACGCCGGACGGCTTCGCCGCGCTGTGCGCCCGGCTCGGCGTCGAGCACGGCGAATCGTTGATCGATTTCGAGGAAACCCGCGAGCAGTTGCGCCGCAACACGGCGGACGCGATCGCGCTCGGCGTGTTCGGCGTGCCGACCTTCTGGCTGAACACACAGCTGTTCTGGGGCGAGGACGCGCTGCCGATGGTGCTGTATTGCGCGCGCACGCCGAACTGGCTCGAATCGAAGGAAGTGAAACGGATCAGCGCGCTGCCGTCCGGGCGCCCGTGATACCGGCTATTTCGCACCCGCGCGCGCAAACCCGCCGCGCGCGGGTAACGTGACGACCCGACGCACCCGCTTGCCCGCTATTCCGATGGAACCCGAAGAAGACCGTACCGCCTCGCTCGACATCTGGCTCGTGCGCGTGCTGCGCACGCTGCTGCTCGAGCGCAGCGTCACGCAGGCCGCGCTGCGCCTGAACCAGACCCAGCCCGCGATCAGCACCGCGCTGCGCAAGCTGCGCGAGACGCTCAACGATCCGATCCTGGTGCGCGGCAAGGCCGGCATGGTGCCGACCGAATACGGCGCGTCGCTGCTCGACGCCGCGCAGCGCGCGCTGCGCGACGTGGATTTCATCGCGACCCCGCACGGCGAATTCGATCCCGCTCACGCGCGCCGCACGTTCCGGGTCGTCGCGCCCGATTACCTGAACGACTTCTTCATGCCGACGCTGATCGCGCGCTTTCGCGCGGCCGCGCCGCATGCCCACCTCGACATCGATTCGCTGAACCCGGCGCTCGATCACGCCGCCGCGCTCGACTCGGGCGCGCTCGACCTGGTGATCGGCAACTGGCCGAAGCCCGACCCGCATTTCGTCCGCGACGATCTGTTCGCGGACACGGTGGTCTGCATGATGCGCGCCGCGCACCCGCTCGCCGGCGCGCCGCTCACCCGCGACGCCTATGCGGCCGCCGCGCATCTCGCGCCCACGCCGTACACCGGCGCGAAGCGCAACGCGATCGAGATCGGCCTCGCCCGCGCGGGCCTCGAACGCCGCGTCGTGACGACGCTGCCCTACTTCGGGCTGGTGCCGCAGGTGCTGCTGCAATCCGACCTGATCTTCACGACGACGCGCCGCTTCGCCACGCATTACGCGCAGCTGCTGCCGCTCGTCGTCGTCGAGCCGCCGGTGCCGTTCCCGCGCATCCGCTGCTACCAGCTCCGGCATCCGCAGCCGGACCGGCCGACCGACGTCGCCTGGCTGGGCGCGCTGATGGCGGAGGTGTCGGCCGAGCTGACCGCGCGCGTCAAGCGGCGCTGACCGCGCGCCCGCTTCAGCGCCGGCGCATCAGTCCGACGAAGAACACGCCGCCCAGCAGCGCGGTGACGATCCCGATCGGCAGATCCTCCGGCGCGATCAGCGTGCGCGCCGCGACGTCCGCCCAGATCAGCAGGATCGCGCCGCACAGCCCCGCCACCGGCAGCAGCCGGCCGTGTTCGGCGCCGACGAAACGACGGCACAGGTGCGGCGTCACGAGCCCGACGAAGCCGATCGCGCCGCTGACCGCCACCATCGCGCCCGTCGCGAACGACGCGATCACGAATACCTCGCGCCGCATTCCGGCGACGGACACGCCGAGCGCCACCGCCGCCAGATCGCCGGACATCAGCGCATTCAGCTCGCGGCGGCGCGCGTACAGCGCGAGCGCGGCGAGCGTCGCGCAGCACGCGGGCGCCATCAGCAGATCCCAGCGCGCGAGGCCCACGCCGCCGAGCATCCAGAACAGCACCGACGACGCGGCGCGCTGGTCGCCCAGGTACAGCAGCAGGTTCGCGGCCGCCGTCATCACGAACGACACCGCCACGCCCGCGAGCAGCAGCCGGTCCGATTCCAGCCGGCCGCGCCGGTGCGCGAGCGCGACCACGCAGCCGGTCGCGGCCAGCGCGCCGCCGAACGCGGCGAACGACAGCGTGAACGGCCCGAACGCCGCGCCGAGCCACAGCGTCGCCGCGACCGCGCCCAGCATGGCGCCGGAACTCACGCCGAGCAGATGCGGATCGGCGAGCCGGTTCGCGGTCACCGCCTGCAGCGCGACGCCGACCAGCGCGAGCGTCGCGCCGACCAGCGCTGCCAGCAGCGAGCGCGGCAGGCGGATCAGCCAGACGATGCTGTCGTCGCCGACGCTCCACGCGGGCGCGGCCGCGCCCTGCAGCCCCGGCGCGAGGTGCGCGGCGACGATCCGCCATGCCTGCCCGGGCGCGATCGACGCCGGTCCGAACCCGGTCGCGACGACGATCGACAACGCGAGCGCCACGGCCAGCACGGGCACCGCCAGCCGCCCGCGCCAGCGCGCGAAGCCGGCCCGGGACGGCGCGGACGCCGCGGCGCGGCTCATCGCGCCGCCTTCGCGAACGCGGCCGGATACAAGCCGCGCGCGAGCGTTTCGACCGCGTCCGCATTCTCGGTGCCGGGCGTCGCCGCATCGTACGGCAGCACGACGAAGCGCCGCGCACGAATCGCGTCGACCTGCGCGAGCGCGGGCTGGCTCAGCAGGAACTGCTTCTTCTGCTCGGCCGTCACCGCCGAATAGTCGACGATCACGATCGCCTGCGGATTGCGCGCGACGACGCTTTCCCAGCTCGCCTGGGTCCAGCTGCGCGGCACGTCGTCCATCACGTTGCGGCCGCCCGCCGCCGCGATCAGCGCGGTCGGCATCGCCATCGCGCCCGCCGTCATCGGCTTGTCGTTGCCGCTGTCGTAGACGAACACGCGCAGCGGCGTCGCGACGCCGGCCAGCGCGGCGCGCACCGCCGCGAGGCGGCGCTGCATCGCGGCGATCACCTGCTCCGCGCGCGCCTCGACCGCGAAAATCCGGCCGAGATTGCGCAAGTCGCGGTACACGTCGTCGAACGACGCGGGCGGACGCGGCATCACGTGTGAGCACGATTCGGTCAGTTCGTAGCTCCGGATGCCGAAGCGTTCGAGCGATGCCGGCGTGACCGGGCCGCCCACGTGCATCCCGTAGTTCCAGCCCGCGAAGTAGAAATCCGCGTGCGCGCCGATCAGCACCTCCAGCGACGGATACTGGATCGCCAGCTCCGGCACGCCCGCCAGCGCGGCCCGCAGGCGCGCGTTGCCGGTCTTCCAGCCGGCGATGCCGGTGTAGCCCGCGAGCCGGTCCTTGAGGCCGAGCGCGAGCATCATCTCGGTCAGGTTGACGTCGTTGCTCACCGCGCGCGCCGGCGCGCGCTCGAACGTCACGTCGCGATCGCAGCTGCGCACCGTCACCGGATACGCGGCGGCATGCGCCGCCGCGCCGGTCAGTGCCAGCACACAGCCCGCGCGCGCGCGCCACGCGCGGGCCCAGGTCGTTCGGTTCAGCATGGGTCGGCGTCCTCCGGATGCATCAACGTGATGCGCGGGCACCCTGACAACGGATGCCGGTCGACCAGCGCGGCCACCCCGAACACGTCCTTCAGCAACGCCTCGGTCAGCACCTCGGCGGGGGGGCCGGCCGCGACCAGCGCGCCGGCCGCCAGCACGTAGAGCCGATCGCAATACGCGGCGGCAAGGTTGAGGTCGTGGATCGCCGCGAGCGTCGCGACGCCGAGGCGGCGCACGCGCGTCATCAGCTCCAGCTGGTGGCGCAGGTCGAGATGGTTGGTGGGTTCGTCGAGCATCAGCACTTCGGGCTGCTGGACCAGCGCCCGCGCCAGCAGCGCGCGCTGCTTCTCGCCGCCCGACAGCGACGCGAACAGCCGCGCGCGGCGGGCCCACAGGCCGACGTCGCGCAGCGCGGCCTCGACGCAGCGCGCATCGTCGGCCGTGTCGCCGTCGAGCAGCCGCTTGTGCGGCGTGCGGCCCATGCGCGCGACCTGCTCGACGGTCAGTCCGAAATCGTCGGGCGCCTCCTGCTGCAGCACCGCGACGCGCTGCGCGCTCCAGCGCGGCGACGCGCGCCAGATGTCGCGCCCGTCGAGCGTCACCGCGCCCGCCTGCGGCTGCGCGAAGCGGAACGCGCAGCGCAGCAGGCTCGTCTTGCCGCTGCCGTTCGGGCCGATCAGCCCGACGAACTCGCGCGGGCCGATCGTCAGCGACAGCGCATTCAGCACGGCCGGCGCGCCCGCGGGCGCCCAGCTCAGGCGTTCGATCTCGAGTGTGACGGACATCGTGTGCGCTTCTCCGGTGAGCGGCTAGAAGCGCATGGTCGCGACCAGCTCCGCCGAGCGTGCCGGGCCGAGCAGCCATTGCGCGCCGTTGTTCGACGTGCTCGCCGCATAGCTGCGATCCGCCAGGTTGCGCAGATACAGCGCGACATCGGTGTTGCGCGTCGCGCGCCATTGCAGCGACGCGTCGAACACCGTGTACGACGGCACCGGCACACGGTTCGCGTCGTCGCCGTAACGGCGCCCGACGTAGCGCACGCCGGCGTTGGCCTTCCAGTCCGCCGCGAACGCCCAGCCCAGCCACAGGTTGGCCATCTGCTGCGCAATGCCGTTGGGCACGTTGCCGGCGCGCGGGTAGCTGACGCCGCCCACCGTCTGGCTGAAGTTGTCGTAGCGCGCGCGCAGCAGCGCCGCGTTCGCGTCGATCGTCCAGCCGCCGCCGAGCTGCACGCCGCCCGTCAGCTCGATGCCGCGCGACGATTGCCGGCCGACCTGCTGGCGGATCGCGGGATTCAGCGGATCGGTGCTGAGCAGGTCGCGCTTGACGATGTCGTAGGCGGCGAAGGTCCAGTACGCGCGGCCGTCGAGCCATTCCTGCTTGAGGCCCGCTTCCCATTGTTCGCCGGTCGCGAGCGTGTACTTCGCCTGCGACGACGCCATCGTCACGAGCGACCCCACGCCTTCCGCGCCCGTCGTGTACTGCGCATACACGGACAGCGACGGCGTGACCTCGAATACGAAGCCGGTGCGCCAGCCGGTGTGCGCGAGCGTCTTGTCGAAGCCGGTGCCGGACGCCAGATCGTCGCGATGGAACGCGATGTGGTCGTAGCGCAGCCCGCTCACCCACGCGACGCGCGGCAGGATCTCGAGCCGGTTCTCGACGAACACCGCCGCCTGATTGGTGCGGGTGCGAAACCGCAGCCCGGTCGGATCGGGGCTCGCGAACACGCCCGGATCGAAGCCGTACGCATTGACCGTCGACTCGCCGCCGTAGGGCGCGTTGTTGGACCCGTCGAAAGTGATCCGGTTGAACTCGGTGCCGACCACGAGGCGGTTCGCGCGGCCGAACACCTGCCCGTCGACACGCACGCTCAGGCGGTCGCCGACTTGCCGTTCGCGATGGAAGATCTCGATGTAGTCGCTGCGCGTCACCACGCCGGCGACCGGATCGAGCGCGTAGGCTTCCGCGTCGCGCCAGTGGCGGTGGGTGGCCAGGTAGTACAGCTGATTGTCGATCGTGACGCCGGGCGCCGGGCGATAGCGCGCGGACAGGCGGGTCCACTGGTCGTAGTAGCCGATCGTCGCGTTGCCGACGTTGTAGTTCTTCTTGCGCAGCGCGCCATCCAACACGCCGTCCGTCACCGGCACGCCGAAGTACGTCGCGGGTTTCTGGCGCCCGTAGTCGTAGTCGAGCGAGAACGACAGGCGCGGATTGACGTCGAGCCGCAGCGACCCGCCGACGGCCGTCGCATGCGCGTCGCCGCGCTCGACCGTGCCGTGCGAGCGCGTGTCGCTCAGGTAGAAGCGGTACGACAGCAGCGGCCCGAGCGCGCCCGTCGTGTCGAACGCGACGCGCTTCTCGCCGTGCGTGCCGATGCCCGCCTGCAGCGTGGTCTCCCGCTCGCGCTTCGGGCGCTTCGGCACCACGTTCACGACGCCGCCGATCGCCCCTTCGCCGTACAGCACCGACGCCGGACCGCGCAGCACCTCGATGCGCTCGGCCGACCAGGTATCGAACGGGAACGTGACCGTACCCGCGCCGGGGTAGAGGCGCACGCCGTCGTACAGCGTCATCACCGACTCCTGTCCGGCGAAGCCGCGCACCGACAGCGCCGTGCCGCCGTTGCCCGGCGACGCGCTGTTGACGAAGCCCGTCGCGCGGGTCACCGCGTCGAGCACCGTGCGATCGCCGCGCGCCGTCATCTGCTGCGCGGTGATGGTCTCGACGCTCGCGGGCGTATCGAGGCTCGCGAGTCCGAGCCGCGAGCCGGTCTGCAGCGGCGTGGACAGCGGCGCGGGCTCGCGTTCCGCCGCGGCGGCCACCCGCACGGTCGGCAGCACGTGGCGATCGTCGCGCGGCGCGACGGGTGGATCGGTCTCGACGGCAAGCGCGCCGGATGCCGCGACCGCGCAGGTCAGCGCCATCATGCAGCCGCGCCGGACCCCGGCGAATGCGGCCGGGCCGGCCGGCGCCGCCGGGCGGCGTGCAACGCGGCGGCGCGCCGCGCGTTTCAGTCGGGAACCGCTCATCTCCCTCCCGCCCCGCGCATCGCATCCCCGCCGTCGCGCGACCCCGCCGCGCGCCCCGCCGCCGGTACTGCTCCGGCCCATTCCATTGCGTCCCGCTTCACTTCGTCCCGACTCCCGTGTTGATCGGAGCATGCCGGCCGAACCGCGCGCCCCCCGGCGCGCACTTTACAGTTCACCTACATGCCGGCGCAGATGATATAACATATCACCTTCCCGATAAACGCCCGCCGTACGCCGATGCGTGCGAAGTCAGGCCACGCAGAAGGTTTCCTGCAAATGCGCCCAGTGCACGGTGCCCGTCGCCGCGTCGCGTTCGAATACGACGGTCGCGCGCCGCGCGGGCAGCACGCCGCTGGCGTCGGTCTGGTGCTCGCAGTAGCTCACGACCGCGCCTGCCGGATACGCGGCCAGCACGCGGGTGTCGGAGAAGGTGATCCTGAGTCCCGGCTTGCGCCCCGCGATGCGCACGAACAGCGCGCGCATCGCCGCATGGTCGTAAAGGCCGCCGTCGGTGCCGATCATCGTGAAGTGCGGCGCGAAATGCGCCATCACGGCATCGAGCGCCGCGTCGGACGCGCTCACGCCCGCCAGCCAGTCCTGAATCGCGTCGCAGCCCGCGACCACCTCGTCGAGATAGGCCTGATGCCCTTGCATCCGTCGCTCCATTGGGTCAGCCGCGCGGCCCCTGCCGCGCGGGATCCCCGAGTGTACGCAAGTCGCGCGGCGGCGTCGCTCGTCAGCGCGCGGGCACTCGATCGAGGCCGGTGCGCTCGACGTCCGCCGCCGCATCCGGCGACGCGAGGAAATCCAGCAGCGCCTTCGCTTCGCGCGGATGGCGCGCGCCGACGGGCACGCCGCCCGCGAAACGCGTCACCGACTGCAGCGACTCCGGCACCTTGCCGATGAACGTCGCGCCCGGCACCGGCAGCAGTTCGCTCACCTGCTGGAACCCGAGCGCATAGGTACCGTCCGCCACCTTCGACGCCACCGGGATGCGCGGGATCATCGTCGCCTTCGGCTTCATCTCGGCCTCGATGCCGAGCTTCCCGAACAGCTCGTTCTGCACGTAGACGCCGCTCGCGCTGTCCGAGTACGCCACCGACGACGCCCGCAGCAACGCCGCCTTCAGTGCGTCCGGCGTGCTGATGTCGGGCTTCGGCGCACCGTCGCGCACGACCGCGCCGATCCGCGAATCGGCCAGTTCGACGCGCGACGCCGGATCGACCTTGCCTTCCCGGATCAGCCGGTCGAGCGCGTAGCCCACCATGATCACGACGTCGGCGGGCTCGCCGCGCGCGAGGCGGTTCGGGATCGCCTCGGGCGTCGTGCCCATCGACGGCCCGTACGCGATGTCGAGCCGGTCGCCTCGGGCCGCCTCGAACTTCGGCGCAAGCAGCTTGTAGGCGGCGGTGAAGCCGCCGGAGTTCAGCACGTGCAGTTCGACGGCGTCCGCATGCGCGAGCGCCGCCGCGCCGAGCAGCACGCCGCAGGCAATGGTTTTTGTCAGGAGAAGTCGCATGGTGTGAGGGGGATGGGTTGCATCGGGGGAACGACGATGCTCATCTTCGGCAAACCCGGCTCTTTTGGGAAGGAGCTTTTTCGAATCGATCGGGGCGTGGTGGCCATCGATCGGCCCAGCGCCCGATACGTCCGGTACGCCCGGGGACACGCTGCCGCACGGCCCGCCTGCGTTTGCACGCGTATCGCGCCGCGGGCGGAGCCGGCGCCCCCTCCGCGCGAGGCCGTTCAGGATGCCGCCCGCCGCCGGCTCAGTCCTGCGCGGCCAGCCCAAGGGCGGCGCGCTTCGCGAGCGGCGCGCCGGAACGCACCTGCAGCAGCTCCGCGCACACCGCCACCGCGATCGCGGCCGGCGCCTTGTCGACGATGCCGGAGACGCCGATCGGGCACACCATGTCCCGCATCCGCGCCGGATCGACACCGCGTTCGGCGAGCCGGCGCTCGAACTTCACCCGTTTGGTCTGCGAACCGATCATCCCGAAGTAGCGGAAATCGCGTCGCCGCATGATCCGCTCGGCCAGCGCGAAATCGAGCGCGTGGTTGTGCGTCATCACCAGGAAGTACGCGCCGGCGGGCGCCGCGTCGACCAGCGCGGCGGGAATATCGGTCGGCTCCGGCTGGACGTTCGCCGGCACCTCGTCCGGAAACAGCTCGTCGCGCTCGTCGACCCACTGCACGACGCACGGCAGGCGCCCGAACAGCGGCACCAGCGCGTGGCCGACGTGCCCCGCGCCGAACAGCACGATGTGCATCGGCGGCGGCGCGGGCGCGCCGCCTCGGCGGCCGACCGTGATCGTCATCGCGTCATGCTCCGAGCCCGGCGCGCGCCGCGCGCACCGTCTGCACCGCGCGCAGGATCGCCTCGCCCGTCGCCGGCGCGTTGAGCGGCGGATTGATGCGGTAGTCGCCGACCGCCGCCACCGCATCGCGCACCGCGAAGAACACCGAGAACGGCAGCAGCAGCGGCGGCTCGCCGACCGCCTTCGAGCGATGGATGCTGTCTTCCGCGTTGCGGTTGTCGAACAGATTCACGCGGAAGTCCGGCGGACAATCGTTGACGGTCGGGATCTTGTAGGTCGACGGCGCATGCGTCATCAGCTTGCCGCCCGCGTTCCACCACAGCTCCTCCGTCGTGAGCCAGCCCATCCCCTGCACGAACGCGCCCTCGACCTGGCCGATGTCGAGCGCCGGATTGAGCGACGCGCCCACGTCGTGCAGCGCGTCGGCGCGCAGCACGCGCATCTCGCCCGTCAGCGTATCGATGACGACTTCCGCCACCGCCGCGCCGTATGAGTAGTAGAAGAACGGCCGGCCCTGCAGCTTCGCTTGATCCCAATAGAGCTTCGGCGTCGCATAGAAACCGTCCGACCACAGCTGGACGCGCGCGAGATACGCTTTCGCGATCACTTCGTCGAACGGCACCGCCGTGTCGCCGACCCGCACGCTGTCGTCGGCGAAGCGCACCTCGCCGGCGCCCACGGTGCCGTTGCCGAAGCGCTCGGCCGCGAATGCCGCGAGCCGCTCGCGCAGCTGGCGCGCCGCGTCCTGCGCGGCCTTGCCGTTCAGGTCCGAGCCGGTCGACGCGGCCGTCGCCGACGTGTTCGCGACCTTGCTGGTGTCGGTCGCGGTCACGCGGATCCGCTCGAAGCGAATGCCCAGCTCGTGCGCGACCACCTGCGCGACCTTCGTATTGAGCCCCTGCCCCATCTCCGTGCCGCCGTGATTCACGAGCAGCGACCCGTCGGTATAGATATGGACCAGCGCGCCCGCCTGGTTGAAGTGCGTGACGTTGAACGCGATGCCGAACTTGACCGGCGTGATCGCGATGCCCTTCTTCAGCACCGCGTTGTTCGCGTTGAACGCGCGCACCTTCGCGCGGCGCTCGCGGTACGCGCTCGTCGCCTCCAGTTCGGCGAGCAGTTCGGGCAGCACGTTGTCCTCGACGACCTGCCCGTAGGGCGTGACGTTGCGCTCGGTCTTGCCGTACAGGTTGGTGTAGCGCACGTCGAGCGGATCGAGGCCGAGCGAGCGCGCGACGTCGTCGAGGATGTACTCGATCGCGAATGCGCCCTGCGGGCCGCCGAAGCCCCGGAACGCGGTGTTCGACTGCGTGTTGGTCTTGCCGCAATAGCCCGCGATCGCGACGTCGGACAGCCAGTATGCGTTGTCGAAATGGCAGACCGCACGCGTCATCACCGGCCCCGACAGGTCCGCGGAAAAACCGCAGCGCGACGTCATGTCGAGCGACACGCCGTCGATGCGGCCGGCCGCGTCGTAGCCGACGTCGTACCGGTAATGGAAGTCGTGCCGCTTGCCCGTGATCATCATGTCGTCGTCGCGGTCGGGGCGCAGCTTGACCGGACACAGCAGCTTCCACGCGGCCAGCGCCGCGCAGCACGCGAACAGGCCCGACTGCGATTCCTTGCCGCCGAAGCCGCCGCCCATCCGCCGGCACTCGACCAGCACGTTGTGCGACGCGACGCCCAGCACATGCGCGACCAGGTGCTGCATCTCGCTCGGATGCTGCGTCGAGCAGTAGACGTGCATGCCGTCGTCGTCCTTCGGCACCGCGTACGCGATCTGGCCTTCGAGATAGAACTGCTCCTGGCCGCCGAGCGTCATCTCGCCCGCGTCGCGATGCGCGGCCTGCGCGAGCTTCGCGGCCGCGTCGCCGCGCGCGAGCTTCAGCGGCGCAATCACGTACGACTCGGCGGCGCGCGCCTGCTGCGGCGTGAGGATCGCGGGCAGCTCGTCGTACTCGATCCGCGCGCGGCGCGCGGCGAGCCGCGCGGCTTCGTGCGACGTCGCGACCACGATGAAAACAGGCTGGCCGACGAACTGCACGATGCCCTGCGCGAGCACCGGATCGTCGTGGACGATCGGACCGCAATCGTTCACGCCCGGAATGTCGTCGGCGGTAAACACCGCGACGACACCCGGCGTCGCGCGCACCGCGTCGAAATCCATCGACACGATCCTCGCGTGCGCCTTCGCGCTGAGGCCGAGCGCCGCGTGCAGCGTGCCGGCGACGATCGGGATGTCGTCGGTGTAGGTCGCGCGGCCGCTCACGTGCAGATGCGCGGACTCGTGCGGACGCGACACGTGGACCTGGGTGAATGCGTCGGCGTTCCGCAGATCCTGCAGGAAGGGTTCGGCTTGCTGATTCATGTTCTCAAGACTCTCTCGGTGCCGGCTCGATCAGGTCGCCGCCGATTCGGCGGCGACATTGCGCACGTTCAGCGCCTCGGGCGGCAGCGGATCCTGCGAACGCGTTTCGAGCCAGAAGCGGTACAGCAGGTTCTTCGCGGCGTCGAGCCGGTAGGCGTCGGTCGCGCGCATGTCGGACAGCGGCGCGTAGTCGTTGCCGAGCGCCTGCATCGCCGCCTGCGCGCTGGCCTCGTGCCAGACCGCGTCCCGCAGCACCGCTTCCGCGTGCGCGGCGCGCTTCGGCGTCGCCGCCATCCCGCCGAACGCGATGCGCGGCTCGCGCAGCATGTCGCCGTCGGCGATGAACGCGAACGCCGCGCAAACCGCGGAGATGTCCGAGTCGAAACGCTTCGACAGCTTGTAGGTGCGGAATTGCAGGTTCGCGCGCGCGCCGGTGCGCGTCGGCACCTTCAGCCCCGCGACGATCTCGTTCGGCGCCATGTCCTTCTTCTGGTACGCCAGATATAGATCCTCCAGCGCCAGTTCGCGCGTCGTCTCGGCGCCGCGCAGCAGCACCCGCGCGCCGAGCGCGATCAGGCCCGGCATCGAATCGCCGATCGGCGAACCGTTCGCGATGTTGCCGCCGAGCGTGCCCGCGTTGCGGATCGGCAGCGACGCAAAGCGTTTCCACATCTCGGTCAGCTCCGGATAGTGCGGCGCCAGCGCCGCGTAGGCGGCCTCGACCGTCACCCCCGCGCCGATCTCGATCCAGTCCGCGCCGGCCGAGATCCGGCGCAGCTCGCCGATCTGGCCGACGTAGACGAGGTCGCCCAGTTCGCGCATCTGCTTGGTCACCCACAGGCCGATGTCGGTGCTGCCGGCGAGGATCCGCGCGTCCGGCCTCGCGGCCTTCAGCCGCGCGAGCGCGTCGAGCGTGCGCGGCGCGTCGAACGCCTGGCCCGCGTGCGCGTAGTGGAAGGTGTCGTCGCGCCGCAGCGACGCGAGCGTGCGCGCGAGCGCCTCGGTATCGACGGGCGCCTTCGGGGCGGGAGCATCGAACATCCGCACCGCCGCATCGACGATCGGCCGGTAGCCGGTGCAGCGGCACAGGTTGCCGGTCAGCGCATCGGCGATCTCGGCGCGCGACGGCGTGCTGCGCGGCGCGCATGGACTTGCGTTCGCGTTCGCGCAGCGTTCGTGACCGTGCTTCTCGTACAGCGCCCACATCGACATCACGAAGCCCGGCGTGCAGAAGCCGCATTGCGAACCGTGGCATTCGACCATCGCATCCTGCACCGGATGCAGCGAACCGTCCGGCTGACGCAGATCCTCGACCGTGAACAGCGCGCGGCCGTCGAGCGTCGGCAGGAACTGGATGCACGCGTTGACCGCCTTGAAATCGACGCCGCCCACGGCGTTCAGCTCGCCGACCACGACGGTGCACGCGCCGCAGTCGCCTTCGGCGCAGCCTTCCTTGGTGCCGGTGCAATGCGCGTCCTCGCGCAGATACTGGAGCACCGTGCGGGTGACGTTCGCGTCGCTGACTTCGCGAATCGCATGACGGTGATAGAAGCGGATCGGCTGACTCATCTGTCGTCGTTCTCGGAGATAGGCGGGGAGGCCGGGTACGGCGGCGGCGCGCAGCGGCCCCGGACCGGCGTTCTACTGATGATTCGCACGCTATCACCGTCAAATTTCGGATCCCATAGCGGGCGACACATGCGGGTCATATTGCTGAGGCGATATGGGCATCGCGCCCCAGGTTAACTAAGCGGTACCTGCATGAAAACCGGTTCCATGTGAGAATTCGAGCTTCGTATACGTACCTGCCGCCCCTTCGATCTGTCCCCCATGTCCTCCGATTCCGCCCCTACTTCCAGCAGCGCGTACGCCACGACGCTGCAAATCGTCTCCGTCGTCTCGTTCACCTTCATCTGCTACCTCACCATCGGCCTGCCGCTCGCGGTGCTGCCGGGTTTCGTGCATGACGAACTCGGCTTCAGCGCCATCGTCGCGGGCGCGGCGATCAGCGTGCAGTACTTCGCGACGCTCGCGTCGCGGCCGCTCGCCGGCCGCTTCGCCGATACGCTCGGTCCGAAACGGACGGTGCTGCGCGGCTTGGTGGGCTGCGGCATCAGCGGCGTGTTCCTGCTGGTCGCGCTGCTGCTCGCGCGCTGGCCGGCCGCGAGCATCGCGCTGCTGGTCACGAGCCGCCTCGTGCTCGGCGTCGGCGAGAGCCTGGTCGGCACGGGCGCGATCCTGTGGGGCATCGGGCGAGTCGGCATCGCGAACAATGCGCGCGTGATCTCGTGGAACGGCATCGCGACCTATGGCGCGCTCGCGCTCGGCGCGCCGCTCGGCGTGGCGATCGCGCATGCGCTGAACCCCGCGCTGATCGGCGTGCTGGCGATCGCGCTTGCCGCCGCGGGCTTCTATCTCGCCCGCCTGATCGCGTCCGTGCCGGTCGTGCACGGCGAACGGATGTCGTATGCAAGCGTGTTCACCCGCGTGCTGCCGCACGGCCTGGGTCTCGCGCTCGGCTCGGCCGGGTTCGGCTCGATCGCGACCTTCATCGCGCTCTACTACGCGGCGCGACACTGGCCGAACGCCGCGCTGTCGCTGACCGTGTTCGGCACGCTGTTCATCGGCGCGCGCCTGCTGTTCGCGAATACGATCAAGACCTACGGCGGCTTCCGCGTCGCGATCGTGTCGTTCGCGTTCGAGTGCGCGGGCCTGCTTCTGCTGTGGCTCGCGCCCGTCCCGCACGTCGCGCTGATCGGCGCGGCGCTGACCGGGTTCGGCTTCGCGCTGATCTTCCCCGCGCTCGGCGTCGAGGCGGTCGCGCTGGTGCCGCCGGCGAGCCGCGGCGCCGCGCTGTCCGCCTATTCGGTATTCCTGGATCTGTCGCTCGGCATCACCGGACCGCTCGCCGGCTACGTGGCCGGCGCGTTCGGCTATCCGCAGGTGTTCCTGTTCGCGGCGGTGGCCGCGGCGTCGGGCGTCGCGCTGTCCGCGCTGCTGTATCGGCGGCAGACGCGCTTGAGCGGCAGCGGCGCGACGGCGTAAGCCGCCCGCCGGACGCCGCTCCGCGCGGCGTCGTCGCGCCGTCGGCGCTGCCGTTCGACGCCGGACGCGCCCGAGCGATCGGGGAGGCTGCCCTCCGGCGCCATGCCTCGCCGCCCCATCCGCCCGGCAGGCATCGCCCGGACCCCCCCGCCGCCGGATGCGCGCCTAGCCCCGCCCGGACAGTGCCTGTTCGAGAGCGGCAACCCCGGCGGGCAGGTCCACCGGCACCCTGAGCTCGACCATCGTGCGGCCGAACGCGTGCAGCGTGCGGAACAGGTTGTGTTCGCGGCACTGCTCGCCCATCTGGCCGATCCGCACGATCGGCAGACCGAACGAGCCCGAGATCTCGACCTGATACTGCTTCGAGATGTGCCCGCAGATGAGCCCCGGCGTCAGCCCCGCGGGCACCTCGATACCGACCACCGAATTCAGCCGGCACGCTTCGGGCGCGTACAACTCGAGCCCCATCGCGGCAATGCCGGCCTGCAGCGCCATCGAGCAGCGCTGATGGCGCGCATAGCGGCTCTCGAGCGTTTCCGCGCACACGAGCCTCAGCGCCTCGTGCAGCGCGAGCACGCCCGACACCGGCGCCGTGTAGTGGTAGCCGGCGTTGTGCCAGAAGTTCTCGGCCAGGGCCATATCGAGGCACCAGTGCGCATTCGGCTCCGGGCGGCTCTTCATCCGCTCCCAGGCGGCATCCGAGAACGCGATCAGCGACACGCCCGGGATCGACGACAGGCCCTTCTGCCCGCCCGTGATCACCGCGTCGATGCCCCACGCATCCATCTCGAGCGGCATCGTCGACAACGTGCACACGGCGTCGACCACGACCAGCGCGCCCGCCGCCTTCGCCAGCGCGGCGATCTCCTTCAGATGGCGATTCCATACGGTGTTCGACGTCTCGCCGTGCACGATCGTGACGATCTCGGGGCGGGTGCGCGCGATCTCGGCCGCGATCTGGTCGAGACCGGCGACCGCGCGATCCGGCACATCGAGCAGCGCGACTTCCGCGCCGACGCGCGTCGCCATCTCGGCCATCCGCGCGCTGAAGAAGCCGTTCTTGATCGACAGCACCCGGGTGCCGCGCCAGGCGAGGTTCGAAATCGCCATTTCCATCGCCGCCGAGCCGGGGCCGGCCACGCCCAGCACCCATTTCGTGCGGGTCTGGAACACGTAGCGGCCCATTTCCTTCACCTGCTCGATGACCTTCGACATCGTCGCGCCCAGGTGGTTGATCACGATCGTGTTGGCCTTCGCGACCGCGGCGGGAATCGGCACGGGGCCGGCCCCCATCATCAGCAGCGGTTCTTCGGGCAGGATCGCATCGAGCGAGACGACAACGGGACAGGGAATCGGCGAGTAATCGGTGGACATGGATCGGAAACGAAGCAGGTTGGACGGGCCGGAAACACGACGGCGAAGGGATCGATCATTCCCCGAACGGTCACGATGCGCAAGCCCTTCGGACAACCGGAACGCCCCGCCGGCGCGCGTTCGCGGGCCGGGCCGGCGCTCGCCGCCGTCGCCGGGCTTGCCGGCCGCTCCCGATAAGCGCGTGGATCCGGTTTCACATCCGCGTCGATCTCCGCACGCCCCAATTCGCCCGGCTCCGCCCATTTCGCCGAAACGGTTCCAGACCGGAAAGCGCTCGGCCGGGATTCACGAGACTCAAACAAATAATTCATCCCGATGACAAATATCAAGCGTTCGATGCACTGCAACAAATCACGAACGTGCGTGCGAAATCCATCGCGACGCCAATCGACCGTCCATAAAAATTTGGCCGACGCGCTCAATCAAATGCATATGCAAATATAGAGAAATAATAAAAACGATCTCAAAATCAATGATCTACACCCGCCGGCGACAGGTCCGAAGAAATTAGTACGCGACCCGCACTATCAAATTATTCTAAATTTCCCCTGTTATCCGATCAAATTCGCCTTGTCGTCGATCGGTCGTGAAAACACGCTATTTCATTCTGCTTTCACCTTATTTCATGCGCAGCGGATGAATTATTCTATTGACTAAGCCGGCTGCCTCATTGAACAATTTGCCCAGTAATCGATATTTTGATATTAAGGTATGTCCGCGGCTGATCCGACAGCAGCGGGCATGTCTTAGAGGTAGAGGTAGAAGTAAAAACACAACATAAATCATTCAAACGGGCCGAAACAAACCTATGAACCAAATTCAAACCATGCGTGTTTTCGTGTGCGTCGCCGAACTGCAAAGCTTCCGGCGGGCCGCGCGCAAGCTGGGCGTGTCCAACGCGCTCGTCACCCGCTCGATCGCGATGCTCGAGGCGCACCTGAACACGCGCCTCATCCATCGAACGACGCGCAATCTGGCGCTGACCGAGGCCGGAACCCGCTACCTCGACGGCTGCCGGGCGCTACTGGAGGAATTCGATCATCTCGAAGCCTCGGTCGCGCATGCGGTGCGCGAACCGGTCGGCACGCTGCGCGTGGTGATCTCCGGGTCGCTATGTCCCGTCAAGATCACGCCGCTCGTCGACAGCTTCCGCCGCCAGTATCCGAAGGTGTTCGTGCAGCTGACGATCGCCGAAGGGCCGGTCGACGTGCTCGACGCGGGCTACGACGTGGGCATCGTCACCGGCAGCCGGCTCGACGGCAACCCCGCGCTGATCGGCCACGCCCTCGCGCCGAACACGCTCGCGCTCTGCGCGTCGCGCGATTACGTGGAACGGCACGGCGAGCCGCACCGCCCCGACGACCTGGCCCGTCACGCGTTCATCTCGCTGGCCGCCGACCAGCACCGGACCACTTGGCGTCTGGTCGATCCCGAGCACTTCACGCATCTCGTCACGCTGCACCCGACCTATGCGGTCAACAGCACGTGGATGGTGCGTGCCGCCGCGCTGGCGGGCACCGGTATCGCGATGCTGCCGGAGAGCTTCGTCGCCGATGCGCTGGAAAGCGGTGAACTCGTGCGCATCCTCGGCGAATACCGGATCGACGATCCCGAGACGCAACTGTCGATCGTCTACCCGAACCGCCAGTTCCTGCCCGCGCGCACCCGCAGCTTCGTCGAGCACGCGCTGTACCACTTCGGCGGCCAGAAGCTCGAATCGAACGGCCACTTCGCGTTCATGCGCGAATCCGGCGCGGTGGAGCGTCCGGACATCGTCACCGGGCTGCAGTAAGCCCCGCGCGCCGACAGCAGGCCAGCCGTGCGCGTGATCCTGTTCAGCAGCCGACAGTACGACGACGATGCGTTCACCGCGGCGAATCGATCGTTCGGCTACCGGCTGCATTTCCAGCCGTCGCATCTCGACGCGGAAACCGCGATCCTCGCGCACGGCTACGACGTCGTGTGTCCGTTCGTCAACGACACGGTCGACAAGGGCGTGCTCGAACGTCTCGCCGACGGCGGCACCCGGCTGATCGCGCTGCGCTCGGCGGGCTTCAACCACGTCGATCTCGCGGCGGCCGAGCGTCTCGGGCTCGCCGTCGTGCGCGTCCCCGCGTACTCGCCGCACGCGGTGGCCGAACACGCGGTCGCGCTGATCCTCGCGCTCAACCGGCGTCTGCCGCGCGCCGTCGCCCGCACCCGCGAAGGCGACTTCTCGCTGAACGGCCTGCTCGGCTTCGACCTGCACGGCAAGACGGTCGGCGTGATCGGCACCGGCATCATCGGCAGCGTGTTCGCGCGGATCATGACGGGCTTCGGCATGCGGGTGCTCGCCCATTCGCCGCCGCCGCACGACGATACGCTGATCGCCCTCGGCGCCCGCTACGTGCCGCTCGACGCGCTGCTCGCGGACGCGGACATCGTCAGCCTGCACTGCCCGCTGCTGCCCGCGACCCACCACCTGATCAACGAGCGGACGCTCGCGCGAATGAAGCGCGGCGCGATGCTGATCAATACCGGACGCGGCGGCCTCGTGGACACCCACGCGCTGATCGGCGCATTGAAAAGCGGCCAGCTCGGCCACCTCGGGCTCGACGTCTACGAGGAGGAGAGCGGGCTGTTCTTCGAAGATCACTCCGACCATCCGCTGCAGGACGACGTCCTCGCGCGGCTGCTCACGTTCCCGAACGTGATCGTCACGTCCCATCAGGCGTTCTTCACGCGCGAGGCGCTCGCCGAAATCGCGCAGACCACCCTCGCCAACATCCGCGCGTGGCACGACGGCGCGCCGTGCAACCGGGTCGAAGCCGGCCGGCCCTGAGCCGGACCCGATCCGCGGCGCGGCGCACAGGTCTGCTATCGTGGCGGACTTCCAGGCTCCCTTTCTCCCGCGCGTCACCGCGGGCCGATCCATGCGTTTCGACGATCCCGCGATCGCCGCCGTCTACCGGGCGATCTTCGAGCGGCGCGATATGCGCCATTTCACCTCCGACCCGGTCGATCCCGCGCTGCTGGAGCGGCTGCTGCGCGCCGCGCATCACGCGCCGAGCGTCGGCTTCATGCAGCCGTGGCGCTTCATCCGGGTGACCGATCCGGCGCTTCGGGCGCGGATCCACGCGCTGGTCGACGCCGAGCGGCGCGCCACCGCCGACGCACTCGGCGAACGACGCGACACGTTCATGCAGCTCAAGGTCGAAGGGGTACGCGAATGCGGCGAACTGCTGGTCGTGGCGCTGACCGACCAGCGCGAGCGGCATGTCTTCGGCCGCCGCACGCTGCCGGAAATGGATCTCGCGTCCGCCGCATGCGCGATCCAGAACATGTGGCTCGCCGCCCGCGCCGAAGGGCTCGGGATGGGTTGGGTGTCGCTGTTCGACGTCGACGCGCTGCGCACGCTGTTCGCGATGCCCGCCGACGCGCTGCCGATCGCCGTGCTGTGCCTCGGCCACGTCGACGCGTTCTACGCAAAGCCGATGCTCGAAGAGGAACGCTGGGCGGCCCGGATGCCGCTCGAGGCCTGCGTATTCGAAAACGGCTGGGATCTCGCGCCGGCGCCCGCGGGGTCCATCCCGCCCGATGCGCTCTAGGGCTTTCCGGCGCGTCGCGCGTCGGTGCCGGCGCGGCCCTGAGCGGCCAGGATTCGGAAAACCCCGCCAAGGTCTACACCGGTCGCACCCGCTGCAGCCCGGCGCCGCTCGACACGCCGCTCGTCACAATCCGCGTCGCCCCCGCCGGACCGGCCCCAGGGTCGCTTACCCTCCTCGCGCATCCGCATCGCCCGACGCCACGCCGGGCCGCGCGGTGCCACATGCCTGGGCCGGCCTCATCCGGCCCGACCTCTCGAGCGACTCAAACTCCTCCACCGACCGGCCACTCGGCACGGCCCAGGACAATTCAGCCCCATCGCGCGCCCTTGCCGACACCCCGCCGCCCCGCGTCGTCGCCTGCCCGCAACATCTGATTTGGCCCTAAACATAAGGGTTTCCACTTGGGTAGAATCGCGGGTGTTCCCCCGCCGTTCGCCTGTCCGCCGCATCCCGTGGCCGATGGCGCGCGGCTCTGCCGAAAGCTCCCGCGATGCCTCTGCCTCTTTTCGCCCTTGCCGTTGCCGCCTTTGGTATCGGTACCACCGAATTCGTCATCATGGGATTGCTGCCTGACGTCGCGCGCGACCTCGGCGTGTCGATTCCGGCCGCCGGGATGCTGGTATCCGGTTACGCGCTGGGCGTAACGATCGGCGCGCCGATCCTCGCGATCGTCACCGCGAAGATGCCGCGCAAGCAGGCGCTGATGGGGCTGATCGGACTCTTCATCGCCGGCAACCTGCTGTGCGCGATCGCGCCCGGCTATACCGTGCTGATGGCCGCGCGCGTCGTCACCGCGTTCTGCCACGGCGCATTCTTCGGCATCGGCTCGGTGGTCGCGAGCAGCCTCGTCGCGCCGAACCGCCGCGCGCAGGCGATCGCGCTGATGTTCACCGGCCTCACGCTCGCCAACGTGCTCGGCGTGCCGCTCGGCACCGCGCTCGGCCAGGCGTTCGGCTGGCGCGCGACGTTCTGGGCGGTGACGGGCATCGGCATCGCCGCCGCGCTCGCGCTCGCGGCCTGTCTGCCGAAACACCTGGAGATGCCGACCACCAGCATCACGCGCGAATTCAGCGTGCTGAAGAACCCGCAGGTGCTGATGGTGCTCGGCATCAGCGTGCTCGCATCGGCCAGCCTGTTCACCGTGTTCACCTACATCACGCCGATCCTCGAGGACGTGACGGGCTTCAACCCGCACCAGGTTACGCTCGTGCTGCTGCTGTTCGGTCTCGGACTGACGGTGGGCGGGACGGCGGGCGGCAAGCTCGCCGACTGGCGCCGGATGCCGTCGCTGATCGCGACACTCGCGCTGATCGGCGTCGTGCTCGCGCTGTTCTCCGCGACGATGCACATGCCGTTCCCGGCGCTCGCGACCATCTTCGTCTGGGGCGTGCTCGCGTTCGCGATCGTGCCGCCGCTGCAGATCCTGATCGTCGATCGCGCGAGCCACGCGCCGAACCTGGCGTCGACGCTGAACCAGGGTGCGTTCAATCTCGGCAATGCGACGGGCGCGTGGATGGGCGGCATGGCGATCGGCGCGGGCATCCCGCTCACCCAGCTGCCCTGGGTCGGCGTCGTGATGGCCGCGGCCGCGCTGGCGCTCACGCTGTGGTCGGCGTCGCTCGAACGGCGCCCGCTCTCCGGACCGACCGTCGGCGCGTGACGCGCGGCCGCAGCAGCGGCCTGCGGGAAGCGATGACGGGCGAGCGGGCACCCGTCCGTTCGTTCGCGGCCCCGGCTCGGGCCGCTCGAAACGCCTTCACGCAGGTCAGGCCGCTTGCGCAGCCCGTCGCAAAGGCAAGCACTCTCCCTGCATCGTTACGCGCCGCTCGTCGGCCCGCACGTCGCCCGATCCTTCCCCCGCTTTCTCGCGAACCCGCTACCGGTGCATCGTCCCTGGCGCGACGCGGCGACACCTCCCCGTGCGGGCCGCCCGTCACGCTTGTCGTTGCGCTTGTCGTTGCGCTTGTCGTTGCGCTTGTCGTTGCGCTTGTCGTTGCGCTTGTCGTTGCGCTTGTCGTTGCGCTTGTCGTTGCGCTTGTCGTTGCGCTTGTCGTTGCGCTTGTCGTTGCGCTTGTCGTTGCGCTTGTCGTTGCGCTTGTCGTTGCGCTTGTCGTTGCGCTTGTCGTTGCGCTTGTCGTTGCGCTTGTCGTTGCGCTTGTCGTTGCGCTTGTCGTTGCGCTTGTCGTTGCGCTTGTCGTTGCGCTTGTCGTTGCGCTTGTCGTTGCGCTTGTCGTTGCGCTTGTCGTTGCGCTTGTCGTTGCGCTTGTCGTTGCGCTTGTCGTTGCGCTTGTCGTTGCGCTTGTCGTTGCGCTTGTCGTTGCGCTTGTCGTTGCGCTTGTCGTTGCGCTTGTCGTTGCGCTTGTCGTTGCGCTTGTCGTTGCGCTTGTCGTTGCGCTTGTCGTTGCGCTTGTCGTTGCGCTTGTCGTTGCGCTTGTCGTTGCGCTTGTCGTTGCGCTTGTCGTTGCGCTTGTCGTTGCGCTTGTCGTTGCGCTTGTCGTTGCGCTTGTCGTTGCGCTTGTCGTTGCGCTTGTCGTTGCGCTTGTCGTTGCGCTTGTCGTTGCGCTTGTCGTTGCGCTTGTCGTTGCGCTTGTCGTTGCGCTTGTCGTTGCGCTTGTCGTTGCGCTTGTCGTTGCGCTTGTCGTTGCGCTTGTCGTTGCGCTTGTCGTTGCGCTTGTCGTTGCGCTTGTCGTTGCGCTTGTCGTTGCGCTTGTCGTTGCGCTTGTCGTTGCGCTTGTCGTTGCGCTTGTCGTTGCGCACCGCTCGTTCGCGCGCAACCCGCCCGACCCTTCCGTCCTGCCGCGCGAATCCACGGCCGGCGAATCGCCCTATTGCGACGCGCCGGCCGGCCGCTGCGGATGCAGCGGATCGTGCAGCGCGGCATCGCGCCAGCCGCCGCCCAGATCCCCGATCAGCGACGCGGCATCGAGCAGCCTCTGCTGCTGCACGCCGAGCGCACTCTGGCGCTCGCTCAGCTCGGTAGCCTGCGCGGTCGCGACAGTGGTGTAATCGACCGTCCCCGCCTGATATTCGTTGCGGGCGATCTCCGCGCCGCGCGCCGCATCCCGCACGGCGGCATCGAGCACCTGCGCCTGATCGGCGAGGATGCGCAGGCCGGCCAGATCGTTCTCGACGTTCTGGAACGCGCCCAGCACCGTGCCGCGATAATTGGCGACGGCCGCGTCGTAGGCCGCCTTCGCCGCGGCCACTTGCGCGCTGCGCTCGCCGCCGTCGAAGATCGTTTCGCTCGCGCTCGCGCCGAGCGACCACACGTAATTGCCGATATGCAGCAGCCCCGACAGCGGCGACTGGGTGAAGCCGTCGAGCGCGGACAGCGACACGGTCGGGTAGTACGCGGCCACCGCGACGCCGATCGACGCGTTCTCCGCCGCCATCTGCCGCTCCGCCGTCGCGATGTCGGGCCGGCGCTGCAGCAGCACCGACGGCACGCCGACCGGAATCGCCGGCAGGACCGGCAGCGCGGTACTGTGCGGGATGTCGAGCGCCTCGGGATTCTTGCCCACCAGCACCGCGATCGCGTGCGCGTACTGCGCGCGCGACACCCCGAGCGCGATCAGGCTCGACTGCGCGCTTTCGAGCTGCGTGCGCGCGTTGACGAGATCCGACGGCGGCACCGTGCCGGCCTGGTCCTGATCCGCGACCACGCGCAGGTACGCGCGGTACGCGTCGACGGTACGGGTCAGCAGATCGATGTTGGCATCGGTCACGCGCAGGTCGATCACCGCGTTGGCGAGCGCGATCTGTTCGGACAGCGTCGCATTGGCGAGCGTCGCCTCGCTCGCCTGCGCAGTCGCCCGGCTCTCCTCGAGCGTGCGGCGCACCTGTCCCCACAGATCGGGCGCCCAGCTGGCCGTCCCCTCCAGCGTGCCGGCATTGTTCACGAGATGCCCCGCGCCGCCCAGCGCGCTCGCCGCACTGCGCGCGCGCGTCGACGAGCCGGTCACGCCGAGCGTCGGAAACAGCCCGCTGCGGGCCTCCCGCACTTCCGCGAGCGCCTGCTGGTAGTTCGCGTAGTCCTGCCGGACGGTCTGGTTCGATACCGACACCTGCGGTTCGAGCTGGTCGAGCAGCGGATCGTGAAAGCCCGTCCACCAGTCGCCCTTCGGCCCATCGGCCTCGGGCCGGGCCTCGGTCCAGCCCGCCAGCTCCTGGTAGGTCGCCGGCACGGCGACGGCCGGCCGGTGATAGTCGGGCCCCACCGTGCAGCCGGCGGCGAGCGCCGCCAGCGCACCGGCGAGAGTGATCGAGAGTGTGCGGGTCGTCTTCATGCGCGCGTGTCCGTTCGGCGGCTCCACGGCAGCCCGGCCGCCCAGCGGGCCAGCCGGGCGCGCACGCGGTCGAGATACAGGTAGATCACGGGAGTCGTGTACAGCGTGAAAATCTGGCTGAGGATCAGGCCGCCCATCACCGTGACGCCGAGCGGCTGGCGCAGCGACGCGCCCTGTCCGATCCCGATCGCGAGCGGCGCCGCGCCGAGCACGGCGGCGGCGGTCGTCATCAGGATCGGCCGCAGGCGGATCACGGCCGCCTCGTGGATCGCTTCGCGTGCCGCCCGGCCCTCGTCGCGCTGCAGGCGGATCGCGACGTCGACCATCATGATGCCGTTCTTCTTCACGATGCCGATCAGCAGGATCATGCCGATCAGCGCGATCACCGAGAACGGCGTGCCGAAGATCAGCAGCGCGAGCGTCGCGCCGATGCCGGCCGACGGCAGCGTCGACAGGATCGTCAGCGGATGGATCGTATTCTCGTACAGCACCCCGAGCACGATGTAGACGACGGCCAGCGCCGCGATGACCAGCAGCGGCACGGTGCCGATCGACTGCGAATAGGCTTGCGCGGCGCCCGCGAACGCGCCGTGGATCGACGCCGGCATGCCGATGTCCCGGCCGGCCTGCGCGATGATCTGTCCCGCCTGGCTGAGCGAGCCGCCCGCCGGCAGGTTGAACGACACGGTCGCCGCGACGAGCCCGCTCTGGTGGTTGACCTGGGTCGCGGTGTGGCTGTTGGCGTAGGTCACCAGCGCGGACAGCGGCACCATGGTCTCGGCCGCCGTGCTGTCGGCGCTGCCGCTCGAATTGCCGCCCTTGCTGTTCGAGATGCTGTTGGTCAGCTGGTTCGCCACGGCGTTCGCATTGAGCGCGTTGGTGCCCGACGCGCTGCCCTGCGACGCGCTCACGGCCGACGGCAGGGTGACGCCGCTCACGGTGCCGCCGGGCATCTGCGTCTGGTTGGTGCCGCTCGCGTTGCCGGCGGCGGCGCTCAGGTACATCTGGTTCAGCGCCTGCGGATACTGCCAGTACGGCGGCGCCAGCTCCATCACCACGAAATACTGGTTCAGCGGGTTGTAGATGGTGGAGACGGTACGCTGGCCGAACGCGTCGTACAACACGTTGTCGATCTGGTTGGGCTGGAAGCCGTAGCGCATCGCCGTCGCGCGGTTGATGCTGACGTAGGTCTGCAGGCCGTTCTGCTGCAGGTCCGAATTGACGTCGAGCAGCTGGCCGCGATGCTTGTTCAGTTCGGCGACGAGCCGCGGCACCCATTTGAAGAGCGCCGCGGCATCGTCGCTCGTCAGCGTGTACTGATACTCGGCCGCCGACTGCCGGCCGCCGATGCGCAGGTCCTGCTGCGCCTGCAGGAACAGCCGCGCGCCGGACACCTGGCTCAGCGCCGGCCGCAGCCGGTTGACGACCTCGTCCGCCGACACGTGCCGCTCGGCGAGCGGCTTCAGCTGAATGAATACGTTGGCGGTATTGAGCGCGCGGCCGCCGGTGAATCCCGCCACCGCCGACACCGCGCGATCGCTCTGCACGATCGCCTGCAGCTGCTCGAGCTTCTTCTCCATCGCCGGAAACGAGATGCTCTGGTCGGCGATGATCTGGCCGATCAGGATGCCCGTGTCCTGCTCGGGCACGAACGTCGCGGGCAGCTGCGCGAACAGGAATACGTTCAGCACCAGCATGCCGATCAGCAACAGCCCGACCAGCAGCGCGTGATCGAGCACCGCGGCGAGCGAGCGCGCGTATGCGCGCTTGCCGCGCTCGAACTGCGCCTCGATCCATCTTGCCCAGCGCGCGCCGGAGTGCTGCGCCTGCTCGCGGCTCAGCACGTACGCGCACATCATCGGCGTGACCGTCAGCGAGATCAGCAGCGAGAACAGGATCGCGATCGACAGCGTCACCGCGAACTCGTGGAACAGCAGCCCGACGATGCCCGGCATCAGCAGGATCGGCAGGAACACCGCGATCAGCGACAGACTCATCGAGAGGACCGTGAAGCCGACCTCCGCGCTGCCGCGTAGCGCGGCCTCGTACGGCGTCAGTCCGGCCTCGAGATGGCGCACGATGTTCTCGAGCACCACGACCGCGTCGTCGACCACGAAGCCCGTGCCGATCGTCAGCGCCATCAGCGACAGGTTGTCGATGCTGTAGCCGAGCAGATACATCGGCCCGAACGTGCCGATGATCGACAGCGGCAGCGCCACGGCGGGCACCAGCGTCGCGCGCGGCGACAGCAGGAACAGGAACACCACGCCGACCACCAGCAGCACCGCGATGAACAGCGTGCGCTCGGTATCGCCGACCGACGCCCGCACGGACTCCGAGTGGTCGATCGCGACGCCCACGCGAATGCCGCTCGGCAGCGCCGCCTCGATCGCCGGCAGCCGCGCGCGGATCTGCTGGACGGTCTTGACCACGTTGCCGCCCGGCATCGGATAGACGATCACGAGCACCGCCGACTTGCCGTTGTAGAGGCCCGCATTGCGGATGTTCTCGTTGGAGTCGCGCACTTCCGCGACGTCGCGCAGCATCACCGGCGCGCCGTCGCGGTACGCGACGATCAGGTCGCGGTACGGCGCGGCCTTGCTGATCTGGTCGTTCGAGATCACTTCGTAGCGCTGGTCGCCCTGGTCGATGTGTCCTTTCGCGCTGTTGGCGTTCGCGGCGCCGATCGCCGCGCGCACGTCCTCGAGTCCGATGCCGTAGCTGTTCAGCTTGCCCGGCTGCAGCTCGACGCGCACCGACGGCAGCGCGCCGCCGCCCAGCGTGATCTGCCCGACGCCGTCGATCTGCGACAGCTGCTGCTGGATCACCGAATCGGCGGAGTCGTACAGCTGCGCCTTGGTCAGCGTGTCGGAGGTCAGCGCCAGCACCATCACGGGCGCGTCCGCCGGGTTGTACTCGCGGTAGCTCGGATTGCTGCGCAGCGTGCTCGGCAGATCCGCGCGGGCGGCCTGGATCGCGGCCTCCACGTCGCGGGCCGCGCCGTTGATGTCGCGGTTCAGGCCGAACACGATGACGATCAACGACGATCCCACGTTGCTGATCGACGTCAGCTCGCTCACGTCCGCGATCGTCCCCAGCCGCCGTTCGAGCGGCGCGGCCACCGTCGCCGCCATGATGTCCGGGCTCGCGCCCGCCATGTTCGCCTGCACGACCACCACCGGAAACGCGATGTTCGGCAGCGGCGCGACCGGCAGCCGGAAATACGCGAGCAGCCCGGAGATCACGATCGCGAGCGCGAGCAGCGTCGTCGCGACCGGGCGGCGGATGAACAGCGCGGAGAGGTTCACGGCGCGTCCCCGGCGGGCTCGGCGGGCTCCGCCGGCCGCCGGCTGCGCACGCGCTGCGCGAGCCGGTCGAAGAACAGATAGATCACGGGCGTCGTGAACAGCGTGAGCATCTGGCTCAGGGTCAGGCCGCCGATGATCGCGAGGCCGAGCGGCCGGCGCAGCTCGGAACCCGTGCCGGTGCCGAGCAGCATCGGCAGCGCGCCGAGCATCGCGGCGAGCGTGGTCATCAGGATCGGCCGGAAGCGCAGCAGCGACGCCTCGAAGATCGCGTCGCGCGGCGTCTTGCCGTGCACCCGTTCGGCTTCGAGCGCGAAGTCGACCATCATGATCGCGTTCTTCTTGACGATGCCGATCAGCAGCACGATGCCGATGATGCCGATCACATCGAGATCGCTACCCGCGAGCATCAGCGCCAGCAGCGCGCCGATGCCGGCCGACGGCAGCGTCGACAGGATCGTCACAGGGTGGATGTAGCTCTCGTACAGCACCCCCAGCACGATGTAGACGGCGACCAGCGCCGCGATCAGCAGGAACACCTCGCTCGACAGCGAATCCTCGAACGCCTGCGCGGCGCCCTGGAACGACGACGTGATCGACGGCGGCAGCCCGACCGCCTGCTCCGCCGCGCGGATCTCCTTCACCGCCGCGCTCAGCGACGCGTCCTTCGCGAGATTAAACGAGAGGGTCACCGCCGGAAACTGCGCAAGGTGGCTGATCACGAGCGGCGAGTGCGTGATGCGGATCGTCGCGATGCCGCTGAGCGGCACCTGCCCGCTGCTGCCCGTCTGGGTCGGCAGATACAGATTGCCGAGCGACTGCACGGTGGGCAGCGCCTCGGGCTTCGCGACCAGGATCACCCGGTACTGCGACGACTGCTGGAAGATCGTCGATACGATGCGCTGGCCGAGCGCGTCGTAGAGCGCGTTGTCGATGGTCGCGGCGGTGATGCCGTAGCGCGCCGCGAGCTGGCGGTTCACTTCGACGTCGACGCTCATCCCGTCGGTGTTCAGGTCGCTCGACACGTCGGTGATCGACGCGATCTTCTTCATCCGCTCGACGAGCGCCGGCACGTACTGGTTGAACGCCTGCTGGCTCGGCCCGCGCAGCACGAAATCGTACTGGCTGGGCGACACGGTGGTGTCGAGCGTCAGATCCTGCTCGGGCTGCAGGTAGAGCCGGATGCCGGGCACCTTCGCGACCTCGTCCTGCAGCCGCCGCGCGATCTGCTCGGCGCTCTGCGAGCGGTCGTCGCGCGGCTTCAGGTTGATCAGGAATCGGCCGTGGTTGAGCGTCGTGTTGATCCCGTCGATGCCCACGTAGGACGTCAGCGACACCACGTCGGGATCCTGCAGCAGCACGTCGGCGAGCGCCGCCTGGCGCGCGACCATCGCCCGGTACGACACGGAATTGTCGGCCACGCTGATGCCCTGCAGCACGCCGACGTCCTGCACCGGGAACAGGCCCTTCGGAATCGCCACGTACAGGACCGCGGTAAGCACGACCGTCGCCACCGCGACCAGCAGCGTGAAGGTCTGGTGGCCGAGCACCCAGCGCAGCCCGCGCTCGTACGCGCCGAGCGTCTTGTCGAACAGCGCCTCGCTCGCGCGCTCGAAGCGGCTCGGCCGACGCTGCGCCTGCGCGCGCAGGATCCGCGCGCACATCATCGGCACAACGGTCAGCGACACCACCGCCGAAAGCACGATCGTGACCGCGAGCGTGACCGCGAATTCGCTGAAGAGCCGGCCGATCACGCCGCCCATGAACAGCAGCGGGATCAGCACCGCGATCAGCGAGACCGTCAGCGACAGGATCGTGAAACCGATCTGCCCCGCGCCTTCCAGCGCCGCCTCGAGCGGGCGCTTGCCCTCCTCCAGGTAGCGCACGATGTTCTCGATCATCACGATCGAATCGTCGACCACGAAGCCGGTCGCGATGATCAGCGCCATCAGCGACAGGTTGTCGATCGAGTAGTTCAGCTCGTACATCACGGCGAGCGTGCCGATCAGCGACACCGGCACCGAGATGCTCGGGATGAGGGTCGCGGGCACATTGCGCAGGAACACGAAGATCACCAGCACGACCAGCACGATCGACAGCACCAGTTCGAACGCCGCGTCGCCGACCGACGCGCGGATCACCCCGGTGCTGTTGGACACGATCGTCACGTCGAGGCCGGCGGGCAGCGTGGCTTCGAGCGCCGGCAGCGTCCTCATGATCTGGCCGACCGTCGCGATCACGTTCGCGCCCGGCTGGCGCTGCACGTTCAGCACGATCGCGGGCGCGTGGTTGTACCACGCGCCGCGCTCGACGTCCTGCGCCGCCTGGCTCACGCGCGCGACGTCGCGCAGAAACACCGGCGCGCCGTTCTGATACGCGACCACGGTGTTCAGGTAATCCTGCGGATCGGCGATCTGGTCGTTCGCGTTGATCGTGTAGTCGAGCTCCGGGCCGTCGAAATTGCCTTTCGGCTGACTGACGTTGACGTTGCTGAGCAGGCTGCGCAGATCGTCGATGTTCAGTCCGTAGGCGGCCAGCTTCTGCGGATCGGCCTCGACGCGCACGGCCGGCACGTTGCCGCCCGCCGTCGTGACGAGCCCGACGCCGGGCACCTCCGAGATCTTGGTCGCGAGCCGGTTGTTCGCGACGTCCTGCAGCTGCGTGAGCGACATCGACTTCGACGTCACCGCGAGCGTGAGGATCGGCTGGTCCGCCGGATTGACCTTCGCATAGGTCGGCGGCGCGGGCAGCCCGCTCGGCAGGAAGCTATTCGCCGCGTTGATCGCCTGCTGGACGTTCTGCTCGGCGACGTCGAGATTCAGCGACAGGTCGAACTGCAGCGTGATCACCGACGCCCCCTCCGAGCTGGAGGAGGTCATCTGCTGCAGGCCGGGGATCTCGCCCAGCTGCACCTCGAGCGGCGCGGTCACGGTGGTCGCCATCACGTCCGGGCTCGCGCCCGGATAGAAGGTCTGCACCTGGATGGTCGGGTAGTCGACGTCGGGTAGCGACGACACCGGCAGGAAACGCACGGCGAGCAGCCCCACCATCACCATGGCGATCATCAGCAGCGACGTCGCCACCGGGCGGAGAATGAACAGGCGGGAAATATTCATCGGCCGGACGCCCGCCGCCTACGAGGCCGGATTCGCGGCGCCGGACGCCCGCGCATGCGCGCCGGACGCCGCGGACGCACCCGCCGGGCGGGCACCCGCGAGCGCGATCTTCACGCCGTCGCTCAAGCGGTCCATCCCGTCGGTCACCACGGTGTCGCCCGCGGCGAGGCCGGACACGATCGCCGTATGCTTGCCGTCGCTGGGCCCGGGCGTCACCTTGTGCACGGAGACCGTGCGGTTCGCATTGACGAGATACACGTAGTTGCCCGGCGCGCCGCTCTGCACCGCGGGCGTCGGCACCAGCACCGCGTCGTGCAGCGTGTCGACCAGCAGCCGGACGTTCACGAACTCGTTCGGGAACAGCGCCTCGTCGTCGTTCGGGAACGTGGCGCGCAGCGAGACCGTGCCGGTGGCGGTCGCCATCTGGTTGCCGATCGCATAGAGCGTGCCGGTGGCGACTTCGCTGGCGTTGTCGCTGCTGTACGCGGTGACGGGCAGTTTCGCGCCCGTGTTGAAGCGCTTCAGCACGTCGCCGAGCGCGTTCTGCGGCACCGTGAACTCCACCGTGGTCGGCTTCATCGTCGTGATCACGACGATGCCGGGGCTGCTGGACGCCGTCACGTAGTTGCCCGGATCCACGAGACGCAGCCCGACCCGTCCGGACACCGGCGCGGTAATGCGGCAATAGGCGAGATCGAGCACGTACTGCGCGATGCTGGCCTGGTCCGCCTTGATCGCCGCCTCGTCCTGCTGGACCAGGAACTGCTGGTCGGCATAGGTCTGCTCGGCGATCGATTTGTGCGCGTTCAGCAGCGTGTAGCGCGCGAGATCGGCGCGGGCCTGCGCGAGCAGCGCCTCGTCCTTCGCGAGCTGCGCCTCGGCCTGCTGCTTGCTGATCTCGTATTGGCGCGGATCGATCTGCGCGAGGAACTGCCCCTTCTCGACATCCTGGCCTTCGCGATAGCCGACCGCCGTCAGATAGCCGCTCAGTTGCGGCAGCACCGTGACCGTCGCGACCGGCGTCACCGTGCCCAGCTCGCTCAGGGTCTCCGGCATGTCGCCGAGCGCCGCGACCGCCGTGGTGACGACCTGCGGCGCGGCGCCGTGCTCCGTCTGCTTGCCGCGCAGCAGGTGTACGACGATCAGCGCGACGAGCGCCACGGCGATCGCGACGAGCACCAGCGGCCCGCGTTTCATGCGCTTTTTCGGCGGCTCGGCCTCGAGATCGCTCATGCCGGCCTCCCGGCGCGGGCACGGCTCGCATGAAACAGGTTCCACGGCAGCGGACACCCGGTCCGCCGAGGTTGCAACGCGTTGATGCAGGTGTGTCGACCGCTCAAGCAGAGATGCATGACCGCTCCCACGATTGGATGGCGTCAGCGACGGTGTCGATGGCAATGCAGGACTTTGCCCGAAAGTCTATTCAACTGCCGCGCACTTTTTGCAAAAAAAGCCGCCGCAAAAATTCTGGCGCGTTACGACAGGACTGCCTGTAGCAAGTTGTAATAATCCGGCGAGCCGAGAAGGATCGGGCCCCCCGCGTGTCATGCACGTGTCGCGCCGCACGTCTGAATCTGACGATTTGCAACGCGCATCCTTACTGAAAAATTTCACCGGTCATGACAGATTTCTCCGTGCTTGCGCGGACACGCGATCCGATCCGCGTCAGACCTCGCCGGACACGCCGGTGTACCATCTCGGCCGATGAAAACGATCCTCACCCGCGATTTCCTCGCGCTCATTCTCAGCGTCGCCGTCGTCGGGCTCGGCACCGGCGCCACCTTGCCGCTCACCGCGCTCGCGCTGACCCAGGCCGGTCACGGCACCGACATCGTCGGCCTCCTCACCGCCGCGCAAGCGGGCGGCGGCCTGCTGATCGTGCCGCTCGTGCCGCGCATCACGCGCCGCCACGGCGCGCGCCAGGTGATCGTCGTCTCGGTGCTGCTGCTCGCCGCCGCCACCGCGCTGATGCAGTTCACGTCGAACCTCGTCGCATGGGGCGTGCTGCGCGTGATCTGCGGCGCGGCGCTGATGCTGCTGTTCACGATCGGCGAGGCCTGGGTGAACCAGCTCGCCGACGATGCGACGCGCGGCCGCGTCGTCGCGATCTACGCGACCAACTTCACGCTGTTCCAGATGGCCGGCCCCGTGCTGGTCAGCCAGATCGCCGGCTGGACGGGCGTGCGCTTCGCGCTGTGCGGTGCATTGTTCCTGCTCGCGCTGCCGTCGCTCGCGTCGATCCGCCGCGCGCCGCTCACCGGCGAGCCGCATCACGAGCAGCACGACCAATGGCGGCGCGTGATGCCGATGATGCCCGCGCTGATCATCGGCACCGCGTTCTTCGCGCTGTTCGACACGCTCGCGCTGTCGCTGCTGCCGATCTACGCGATGAATCACGGCGTGGCCAGCGAAGCCGCGATCCTGTTCGCGTCGATCATGCTGTTCGGCGACACCGCGATGCAGTTTCCGATCGGCTGGCTCGCCGACCGGCTCGGCCGCGAGCGCGTGCATCTCGGCGCGGGGATCGTGGTGCTGGCACTGCTGCCGCTGCTGCCGTTCGTCGTCGCGACGCCGTGGCTGTGCTGGCCGCTGCTGTTCGTGCTCGGCGCGGCGGCAGGCAGCATCTATACGCTGTCGCTGGTCGCGTGCGGCGAGCGTTTTCGCGGCGCGGCGCTGGTGACGGCCAGCTCGCTGGTGTCCGCATCCTGGAGCGCGGCCAGCTTCGGCGGGCCGCTGGTCGCGGGCGCGCTGATGGAAAGCTCGGGCAGCAACGCGCTGGTCGGCGTGCTGCTCGCCGGCGTGCTCGCCTTCCTCGCCGCCGCGCTGTGGGAGCGGCGGACGATGACGCAGGCGGGCGCGCGGGCGGGACGATAGGCGAACGGATCGGGGCGACGGACTCGGCGGCCATTGCCGCGTGACTCACGACAAAACGGCCGGGACACGCCCGGCCGTTTCATGACCTCGCACTTCTCTCCGACATTCGAACGAGCAAGCGCAGCAGGCTACCTGCTACCCGCGGCGTGTCGGCCCGGCTTCGGTGCAAGGCATCCCGACCGCGATGCCGCCCGGGCCCGAGCCCGAACCGGCCACGTCACCCCTTCAACGCAGGCACGATCACGCCGCTGCACGTCCCGAATCCGACGCGATAGCCGTCGCCCTGGCACCATCCCGCGAGCGTCAGCTCGTCGCCGTCCTCGATGAACGCACGCGTGCCGCCGCCGTCCAGCGCGACCGGCTCCTTGCCGTTCCAGGTCAGCTCGAGCAGGCTGCCGAACGCATCCTTCGCCGGCCCGCTGATCGTGCCCGAACCCATCAGGTCGCCCACCCGCGTGTTGCAGCCCGCGACCGTGTGATGCGCGAACTGCTGCGCCATCGTCCAGTACATGTGCTTGAAATTGGTCCGCGAAATCGTCGTCGCGGCTTGCGCGCCGTCCGGCTTCAGCCGCACTTCCAGTTCGACGTCGAACGCATGCTCTCCCGCATGGCGCAGATAGGCGAGCGGCTGCGGCTCCTGCGCGGGCTGCGCCGTGCGAAACGGTTCCAGCGCATCGAGCGTGACGATCCAGGGCGAGATCGTGGTCGCGAACGTCTTCGCGTTGAACGGCCCGAGCGGCACGTATTCCCACTGCTGGATGTCGCGCGCGCTCCAATCGTTCAGCAGCACCATCCCGAAGATGTGCGCCTCCGCCTCCTCGCACGCGACCGGCTCGCCGAGCGCGTTGCCGCGGCCGACGATGAAGCCCGTCTCCAGTTCGATATCGAGCTTGCGGCACGCGCCGAACACCGGCCGCTCCTGGTCCGGCAGCTTCAGCTGGCCGTTGGGGCGGCGTACCGGCGTGCCGCTGACGATCACCGACGACGCGCGGCCGTTGTAGCCGATCGGCATCTCCGACCAGTTCGGCAACAGCGCGTTCTTCGGATCGCGGAACATCGAACCGACGTTGGTCGCATGCTCCTTCGACGAATAGAAATCGGTATAGCCGGGAATCTCGACGGGCAGATGCAGCGTCGCGTCCCGCCGGGCGACCAGCACCCTGTCGCGCAGCGCGGCATCGTCGCGCAGCCGCGCGTGGCTCGCCTCGAACAGCGTGCTCAGCTGGATGCGCACGCCGCGCCACGCGTCGCGGCCGAGCGCGATGAAATCGTTCAGCGCGGGCCGCTCGAACGCGCTCTTCGCGGCGGCGTCCGCCGCTACCGGCAGCTTCAGCAAGCCGGCGCGCTGCAACTCGGCCAGATCGACGATCGCGTCGCCCAACGCGACGCCCGCGCGCCGCGCCGGATTGCGCGCGTCGCTGAAAATGCCGAACGGCAGGTTCTGGATCGGAAAATCGCACGCGGCGTCGTTCGCCGTTTCAAGCCAGCTCTTGCGCGCAGGGTCGAGCGTCGCGCGCAGTTCGGGGGTCACGCTCATCGTTGCTCCGGATTGAAATGTTTCTGGATGCCCTGCCAGCATTCGAAGTAGTCCGCCTGCAATTGCGCGGTGTCGAGCGCATGCCGGGTCGGACGGATCAGCATGCGGGTCTCGAACATGAATGCCATCGTCGCGTCGACCTTGTGCGGCCGGGTCGTATCGCTCGCGGAAGCCTTCTCGAAGGTATCCGCGTCCGGGCCGTGGCCCGACATGCAGTTGTGCAGGCTCGCGCCGCCCGGCACGAAGCCTTCCGCCTTCGCGTCGTATGCGCCGTGCACGAGTCCCATGAATTCGCTCGCGACATTGCGGTGGAACCACGGCGGACGGAACGTATCCTCGGCGGCGAGCCAGCGCGGCGGAAAGATCACGAAGTCGATCGTATCGACGCCGGGGGTGTCGCTTTGCGCCTGCAGCACCAGGAAGATCGACGGATCGGGGTGATCGTAGCTGATCGATCCGATCGTGTTGAAGCGCCGCAAGTCGTATTTGCAGGGCGCGTAATTGCCGTGCCACGCAACGACGTCGAACGGCGAGTGGCCGATCGCGGCGCGCCACAGCACGCCGTTCAGTTTCGCGACCAGCTCGAACGCGCCTTCGCGATCCTCGTAGGACGCCTGCGGCGTCAGGAAATCGCGCGGGTTCGCGAGGCCGTTCGAGCCGATCGGCCCGAGATCCGGCAGGCGCAGCAGCGCGCCGAAGTTCTCGCAGATGTAGCCGCGCGCCTGCCCGTCGGGCAGCGTCACCGCGAAGCGCACGCCGCGCGGAATCACCGCGATCTCGAACGGCTCGACGTCGAGCCGGCCCAGCTCCGTCATGATGAAGAGCCGCCCTTCCTGCGGCACGATCAGCAGCTCGCCGTCGGCGCTGTAGAAGAAGCGGTCCTGCATCGATCGGTTCGCCGCATACAGATGGATCGCGCAGCCGTTCATCGCGGCCGCCGAGCCGTTGCCCGCCATCGTCACCCAGCCGTCGACGAAATCGGTCGGCGGCTCGGGCATCGGCAGCGGATCCCAGCGCAGCTGGTTCGGCGGTGTCGGCGGCACATCGCGCGAATCGGCGAAGTCCGCGACCAGCCGGCGCTCGCCGGGGAGCCGTTCGAACGGCTTGTGCATCGCCGCCGGCCGGATCCGGTACAGCCACGACCGGCGGTTGTGCCCGCGCGGCGCGGTAAACGCCGTGCCGGACAGCTGCTCCGCATACAGCCCGTACGGCGCGCGCTGCGGCGAGTTGTGCCCCTGCGGCAGCGCGCCGGGCAGCGCCTCGGTGGCGAATTCGTTCGCGAAACCGCTGAGGTAGCCGGCTTCGCCCTGCTTCGAGAGGTCAAGTTTCATTGTTGTCGTTCTCCATTCAAGCGGCATGCGGCGCCTCTACGCCGCGTCGCCGCGTCACGCTCGCCAGGACAATCACGAACAGCGCCGAGCACAGCACCGGCACCGCCGCCGCATGGAACAGCGCGCTGTTCGACCAGTTGAGCGCAATCAGTTGCCCACCGACGAGCGGCCCGAGCACCGAGCCGATCCGGCCGATGCCGAGACTCCAGCCGATGCCCGTCGAGCGCAGCGCGGTCGGGTAATACTGGCCCGCGAGCGCATTCACCGCCGGCTGGCCGCCGACGACGCAGAATCCGCCCACGAACACCACCACCAGCAGCCACGGCAGCGCGGCCGACGCGGTGCCGATCAGGCCGACCGCGACCGCCGCGCACGCAAAGCACGCGAACAGCACGCGCATGAAGCCGTGGCGCTCGATGAACCAGCCGAGCGACAGCGTGCCGACCACGCCGCCCGTCTGCAGCACCGTGCCGACGATCACCGCGGTGCCCGGCGAATAGCCCGCGTCGCGCATCACGGTCGGCAGCCAGTTCGACAGGAAGTACAGATCGATCAGGTTCATGAAGCTGATCGCCCAGAGCAGCAGCGTGACCGGCAGGCGGCCCGCGCGGAACAGTTCGGCGACCGGCGCCCCGCCCGCCGCCGGCTCGCGGACCACGAGCTTCGTCCCGGCGTCGAGCGCGATGCCCGGCGCGAACGCCGCGAGCCACCGGCGCGCTCGCGCCTCGCGCCCCTTCAGCACGAGAAACTGCAGCGACTCGGGCAGGCGCGCGATCATCACGACCGTCAGCACGAGCGGCACCGTGCCGCCGACGAAGAACACGGAGCGCCAGCCGAACGCCGGAATCAGCGCGGCGCTGACGAAGCCGCCGAGCGCCGCGCCGACGGTGAAGCCGCAGGACACGATCATCATCCGCTTCACGCGATGCGCGGCGGGACTGAACTCGCCGACCAGCGCCATCGCGTTCGGCATGATGCAGCCGAGCCCCAGTCCGGTCACGAAGCGCAGCGCCATCAGCGCGGGAATCGTCGTGACGAACGGCGTCGCGAGCATCGTCAGCGCGAAGAACAGCGTCGAGCCGATCAGCACCGGCCGCCGGCCGATCCGGTCGGCCAGCACCGACAGGCCGAGCGCGCCCAGCAGCATGCCGAACAGGCTCGCGCTGAACACCGGCCCGAGCGCCTGTTTCGGCACGCCCCATTCGGCGATCACGCTGGGCGCGACATACCCCATCGCCTGCGCGTCGAAACCGTCGATCACGAGGCACAGCCCGCACAGCGCGAGCAGCATCCAGTGAAACGCGGGACGATGCGTTTCGTCGATCACGCGCTCGACTTCGAGCACCCGGGCAGCCCCGTTCGGCGCGCTCACTGCAGACGCTCCGCGGCGGCGTCGCGCTCGACGCCGGTCGCGCCGCCGCGCGCGAGCGCCATGGCTTCGCGCAGCACGTCGAGATCGCCGACCTGGTTCGCGAGCAGCAGGATCAGCTTCGCATTGACGAGCTGGCTCTCGCTGTCGGGCAGGTCGCGATGCATGTCGATCAGCGCTTCATAGAACGCATCGGGATCGGGCAGACGCAAACGGGTGTCGAGGTGCATGGGGTGTCTCCTGTCTTGTGTGTTTTATGGTGCTGTCGTGTCTGTGTGTCGGTCGGTTCCGTTGCGCCGGTCGCGGGTCACGCGGCGCAGACCGCGCGCGCGAGCGCCGCCCGCACGGCCGCTGCGTCGAACCCGCGCAGCCGCGCGCACACGTGCTGATCCGGCCGCAGCAGGTAGAACGTGCCGGGCCGCGCGTCGTAGCGCTGCGCGGCAAGCCCGTCGATATCCTCGAGCACCTCGACGCCGGGCGCCTCGCCCGCCTCGCCGCGCGGCACCACCAGCACCGGCGCCACGGGCAGCGAGTGGCCGCGCGTCGCGGTCGCGAGCGCCGGCGCATCGGCAAGCGAGCCGAACAGCACGGCGGTGAAGCCCCCGTCCAGGTGCCGCAGCAGCCAGCTGGGAGAGCCGCTCGCGCGCACCGGCGCATCGACCGCCGCCGCACCCGGCGTCATCGCGCCGCCGAAGGCGTCGCTTGCGCGATCGGGCGTGTTGAGCGGCGAGCCCGACAGCACGGCGGGCACCGACAGCCGCCCGCTGTTCACCAGCCTGCGCGCGAATTCGCAGTTGCGCGCGAGCTTCAGCGTCGCATCGCGGAACACCCGGGAAATCGGGCTCTTCGGGGTGATGAAATCGGTGGCGCGGGTCGAGTGGCGAATATTCTCGTCGGCCGCGAATTCGCGCTCGCTCGCGTAGGTGTCGAGCAGGCGCTCGGGCGCGAGGCCGTCGAGCACCAGCCGCAGCTTCCACGCGAGGTTGTCCGCATCCTGCACGCCGCTGTTCGCGCCGCGCGCGCCGAACGGCGACACGCCGTGCGCCGCATCGCCCGCGAACAGCACCCGGCCGTGCCGGAAGCGCTCCATCCGCTGGCAGCGAAACGTATAGACACTCACCCATTGCAGCTCGAATTCGACATCCGGTCCGAGCAGCGCGCGCACCCGCGGCATCACGCGCTCCGGCGCTTTCTCTGCGACGGGATCGGCATCCCAGCCGAGCTGGAAATCGATCCGCCACACGTTGTCGGGCTGACGATGCAGCAGGACCGACTGATTGGGATGGAACGGCGGATCGAACCAGAACCAGCGCTCGGTCGGAAACTCCGCCTTCATCTTCACGTCGGCGATCAGGAACCGATCCTTGAAGGTGCGGCCGGGGCTGTCGAGACCCAGCATCGCGCGCAGCGGGCTGCGCGAGCCGTCGGCCGCGATCACGTAGCGCGCGCGCAGGGTCTGCGCGCCTTCGGGCGTGTCGATCGCGACTTCCGCATGGTCCGCCGTCTGCGTGATGCCCGTGACCTTGTGCTTCCAGCGGATGTCGAGATCCGGCAGTTCGAGCGCGCGCTCGGCCAGATAGCCTTCGACGTAGTACTGCTGCAGGTTGATGAACGCGGGCCGCGCATGCCCCGCCTCGGGCAGCAGATCGAACGTGTAGATCAGCTCGTCCTGCAGGAACACCTTGCCGACGTTCCAGCGCACGCCCTTCTCAACGAAGCGCTCGCCGCAGCCGAGACGGTCGAAGATCTCGAGCGTGCGCTTCGCGAAGCAGATCGCGCGCGAGCCGGTGGAGAGCGTGTCGTCCTCGTCGAGCAGCACGACCGGCACGCGCTGCTGCGCGAGATCGATCGCCGCCGCGAGCCCCACCGGGCCCGCGCCGACGACGATCACCGGATGCGGCGCGTCGGCCGCGCCCGCCGGCCGCGCGGCGCGCGGACGGTAGTCGAATTTCAGCGTCTGGTAATCGATGGTCATGATCGCCGCCCGCGCCGCTCAGCCTTCGAGGGTGTTCCACATCTCCCTGTCGCGCTCGGCGGTCCAGATGCGCGGATCCGGATACTGGGTCGCCTCGTCGAACGCGCGGGTCACGTCGAACGGCATGCAGTGGTCGAAGATCACCCATTCGCCGAACTTCGGCTTCAGCGCGGCAAAGGTGTCCTTGTAGATCGCGTTCAAATCCTTGCCCTCGGCCACGCCCGCCTTCACCTTCGCGTACAGCTCGCTGATGAACGCCCGCGTGCCGGCCAACCCCTGCTCGACCTCCTTCGGCGTCTTGAGCGCGGCGCCTCGGCCCGGCACCAGCTTCTCCGGCTTGAGCGCGGCGATCGCGTCGAGCGTGTGCGGCCAGTCCTGGAAGTACGCGTCGCCCGCATACGGCGTCGCGCCGTACTCGACCAGATCGCCCGACAGCAGCACCTTGTCCTGAGGCAGCCACACCACCGTATCGCCCTTCGTATGGCCCCGGCCGAGCTGCATGATCTTCACTTCGAGCTTGCCGAGCCACAGCGTCATCTCGCCCTTGAAGGTCAGCGTCGGCCAAGTCAGGCCCGGCACCGACTCGACCGAACGGAACAGGCGCGGGAAGCGGCCGATTTCGCTCTTCATGTCCGCGTCGCCGCGCTCGACGATCAGGTCGTAGGTGTCCTGGCTCGCGATCACATGTTCCGGCTGATAGGCCGACGCGCCCAGCACGCGTACCGCGTGATAGTGGGTGAGCAGCACGTACTTGATCGGCTTGTCGGTGACTTCGCGGATCCGGCGGATCACGTCCTGCGCCATCACGGGCGTCGCCTGCGTATCGGCGACGAGCACCGCGTCGTCGCCGACGATGATCCCCGTGTTCGGGTCGCCCTCCGCCGTATACGCATAGGCATGCTCGGAGAGGCGCTCGAACGTCACCTTCTTTTCCGCCAGATCCGCCTGCGATGCAAATTTCTTCTCACCCGCCATGTCTCGCTCCTTGCTCCGTATTGAGGGGAATGCGGCGTCCGTCAGCCGAGGCCGCGCTGCTGCTTTTTTGATCTACGACAACACCAGGAATTTACGCATGGTAAAACGAATTACGATTAGTGAAATAAACGTAAACCCTGAGCGGTCCCGCCGCGGTCCGATATCGTTATGAGCAAATCGCCGCGCCGCGGACGATTTGCGCTGCTACTATCAGTTGTATACGGCGGCCGCTTCGGCCGCCTTTCTTCCTTCCGGAGCCCATGATTCCGCTCACCATCCCGGAGCTGGTCGCCCGTGCCGGCGCGCTGCCGTTCCTGCGGGAGCACCTCGTACTCGATGCCGGGGCGCGGAGCGCCTGCGCCCGCCTGCGCGGTCTGACGCTCAACAGCGCGTATGAGCCGATCTACGACGTGACGATGCCGGGCGCGCCGCAATCGGCGTCGCTCGCGGACGCGATCGAGCGGTTCGGCGACGAGCTGGGTTTCCAGGCCGTCACCCAGGTCGACGGCATGCCGTTCGATCCGTTCGACGCGGTGGCCGACGATCAATCGCTCGTCGCGCTCGACCGTCTCGCGCGCGGGCTGCACGCGATCAACTTCTTCGGCGCGCAACGGCACGGCCTGCTGTTCCTGCGCGTGCACGAGCGGTTGCTGAAGAGCGTGAAATACGATCACGGCAAGCATTTCTCGTCGGTGCTGAAAGGCTTCGGCCTGCATCCGGAGCGGATCGTGATCGAGCTGCCGGCCGCGGCGGTCGCGCACAAGACCTTCCTCGGCTACCTGACGAAGAGCTATCAGCACCACGGCTTCAAGGTGGCCGACAAGCTGCCGGATCCGGGGCGGATCCTCGCGGTCGAATCGGAGATGGCGCGGCCCGACTACATCAAGATGGACGCGGCGACCGCGCTGCGTGACGGCATGGTGAAAGCGCTCGTCGGCTATGCGCAGCGCGTGCACATTCCGTTGATCTTCGATCAGGTGACCGACGAGGCACAGTTCGAACTGCTGCGGCAGTACGACGTGCGGCTGATGCAGGGGCCGGTGTTCTCGCATCCGGCAACGGCTACCTGACGCACGCGCCGCGTCGCATGAACGCGGCCGCCGCGTCGAGCCGCTCACGGGCGGGGCGGCGCACGCGACGGATCAGCGCTCGTCGCCGTCGTCGTACTTCGGCAGGTCGTCCCCGATCTCGATGCCCGGGAACCGGTCCGCATACCAGATGTGCCAGGCGGGGCGCACCCGCTCCGGCTCGTCGAGCGTCGCGTAATTGATCTCGACCGTCGGCGGCGCGTCGATCAGCCGATACTCGAGCTGCGTGCCGCACTGCCCGCAGAAGCGGCGCACGCCCCACGCGCTCGACGCGTACTCGCGCGGCTCGCCGCGCAGATAGGCGAACGCGTCGAGCGGCACCGACGCGGACGCCAGCACCGCGGCGCCTGTCGTCCGCTGGCACAGACGGCAATGGCAGAAACCCGCGTCGACCGGCACGCCGGTGATCCGATAGCGGATCGCGCCGCACGCGCAACCGCCCTCCAGCACTTCGGCATCCGACATCGCGCCCCTCCCGCTGACCTGTTGGGAAGCTGCCGCCTGACCGGCGGCAGCTCGCCTACGATACCGCAACGGCCGGCGTCCGCGGCATGCGACCGCGCACCCTCAGGCCGTCTGGCCGAGCCGTTTCGCGAGCGCCCGCAATTTTGGCCCGACCCCGGTGCGGAACACCGCCTCGTTCATCGACGACGCCGGGCCGCTGCAGCTCAGAATCAGCCAGCGGCCTTCGCGCGGCTCGCGAAACGGCACCGCCGCCGCGTTCACATCCTCGTGCCAGTCGCGAAACGAGTAGCAGCACCCCGTGGCCGCGAACTCGGCCACCGCCCGCTCGGCCGCGCCCACCCGTGCCGCCCCCGCGCGCCCCTTGCCCGCGCCCTTGCGCAGTTCGGCGAACAGCGCCGCGCGCACGTCGAGCGGCTGCACCGCGAGATACGCGCGCCCCATCGAGCTCGTCAGCATCGACAATCGCGAGCCGGAGGCAAGGCCGAGCGTCAACGCGGTTTCGCTGCGGATCGTGTCGAGGTAGATCATGTCGAGGCCGTCGCGGCAGCCGAGCGACACGGCCGCGCCGATCTCGCGCGCGAGCGCCTGCATGTGCGGGCGCGCAAGTTCGAGCGTATCGGTGCCGGACAACAGCGCGTAACCGAGCGACAGCACGCCCGCGTCGAGCGCGTACTTGCCGAACGCTTCGTCGTAGCGCAGATAGCCCAGCACGGCGAGCGTGTACGCCAGCCGGTTGACCGTCGCTTTCGGCAGACCGGTCCGCTCGACGAAATCGCGGTTGCCGAGCATCGTCTCGCCGGGCCGGAACGCCCGGAGCAGGTCGAGACCGCGAGCCAGCGCGACGACGAACTTGCGCTCGTCGAGGGTCTCGTCGTCAATGGTTGAAAAATTCATGTGGTGCTACACTGAGAACAATTTGCAAAACATTGTTCCGCACTGCGGAACCAGAGTCAAGCGAGGAGATGACACGATGGCCGCTGCAAGCTTCCACTGGGACGACCCGCTGCTGCTCGACCAGCAGCTGACCGAAGACGAGCGCATGGTGCGCGACGCCGCGAGCGCGTATGCGCAGGACAAGTTGGCGCCGCGCGTGACCGAAGCGTTCCGCCACGAGCGTACCGACGCCGGGATTTTCCGCGAAATGGGTGAGATCGGCCTGCTCGGCCCGACGATTCCCGAGCAGTACGGCGGCCCGGGCCTCAACTACGTCAGCTACGGACTGATCGCGCGCGAGGTGGAGCGCGTCGACTCCGGCTACCGCTCGATGATGTCGGTGCAATCGTCGCTCGTGATGGTGCCGATCTTCGAATTCGGCTCGGACGCGCAGAAGGAAAAATACCTGCCGAAGCTCGCGAGCGGCGAATGGATCGGCTGCTTCGGGCTGACCGAGCCGAATCACGGCTCCGACCCGGGCAGCATGGTGACCCGTGCGAAGAAGGCGCCGGGCGGCTACACGCTGTCGGGCGCGAAAATGTGGATCACGAATTCGCCGATCGCCGACGTGTTCGTCGTCTGGGCAAAGCTCGAAGAAGACGGCCGCGATGCCATCCACGGCTTCATTCTCGAAAAGGGCTGGAAAGGCCTGAGCGCGCCCGCGATTCATGGCAAGGTCGGCCTGCGCGCGTCGATCACCGGCGAGATCGTCCTCGACGAGGTATTCGTTCCCGAGGAGAACCGGATGCCGAACGTCTCCGGGCTGCGCGGCCCGTTCACCTGTCTGAACTCGGCGCGCTACGGCATCGCGTGGGGTGCGCTCGGCGCGGCGGAGTCGTGCTGGCACACCGCGCGGCAGTACGTGCTCGACCGCCAGCAGTTCGGCCGGCCGCTCGCCGCGAACCAGTTGATCCAGAAGAAGCTCGCCGACATGCAGACCGAAATCACGCTCGGCCTGCAGGGCGTGCTGCGGCTCGGGCGGATGAAGGACGACGGCACAGCCGCCGTCGAGATCACGTCGATCATGAAGCGCAACTCGTGCGGCAAGGCGCTCGACATCGCACGGCTCGCCCGCGACATGCTCGGCGGCAACGGAATTTCCGACGAGTTCGGCGTCGCGCGCCACCTCGTGAACCTCGAAGTGGTCAACACCTACGAGGGAACGCACGACATCCACGCACTGATCCTCGGTCGCGCGCAAACGGGCATCCAGGCGTTCTTCTGACACGCTTCGCGGCGGCGTGGCGTACGCTCCGCGAGATCCTCGGCCGGTTGCCGGCCGACACAGCAACCGGCCGAATCGTTCGGCCGGTTTGCGTTTGGGCGATCGGATTGCAACCGATTGCCGGAAAACGGCCACGGGACCGTACACGCACCCGCCGGCGACGCCGTTGTCCGGAGGCGGGGGCGGCTTCCCGCCCGATTCGGGATCGGCACCACGGCCGATGCCGGCTGTTGAACCAGATTCCGTGGCACCGCTCTCTTTCCGCGCGCCGGGTTAGCCGGTGCCGTTCGCCCGGCGCTCAGCCGAACGCGCATGAAAAAAGCCCCGGCATGCCGGGGCGGGTCGGGTGCGCGGCGGGTGCGCGCTTACTTGTTCGGCTGCGGCGTGAGACGCAGATACGGACGCAGCGCCTTGTACCCCTTCGGGAAGCGCTGTTTGATCTCGTCCTCGTCCTTCAGCGACGGCACGATGACGACGTCGTCGCCGTCCTTCCAGTTGCCGGGCGTCGCGACCTTGTAGTTGTCGGTGAGCTGCAGCGAATCGATCACGCGCAGCACTTCGTCGAAGTTGCGGCCCGTGCTGGCCGGATAGGTGATCGTCAGGCGTACCTTCTTGTTCGGGTCGATCACGAACAGCGAACGCACGGTGAACGTCTCGCTCGCGTTCGGATGAATCATGTCGTACAACTGCGAGACCTTGCGGTCGCCGTCGGCGATGATCGGGAAGCCGACGCTTGCCGCCTGGGTTTCGTTGATGTCGCTGATCCAGCCCTTGTGCGACTCGACGCTGTCGACCGACAACGCGATCGTTTTCACGTTGCGCTTCGCGAATTCGTCCTTGAGCTTCGCGGTCAGACCCAGTTCCGTCGTGCACACGGGCGTGTAGTCGGCCGGGTGCGAAAACAGCACGCCCCAACTGTCGCCAAGCCACTCATGAAACTTGATGCGGCCGAGGCTCGAATCCTGCTCGAAATCCGGTGCGGTGTCGCCAAGACGTAGACTCATAGTGCGGCTCCTTGAACGGTGCATGGGTCGGGTATCCGCGCGCCGAATGCGCGCGGACAAGCTTTGAGCTTACGGGAATGCGCCGGCGATGCGAACGATTATTCCGTCCGATATTCATAACTTTTTGTCATTTTTGCCGTGCGGGTAACCCATTCCGGAAACTTTTTCGTTCCGAATCAACTCCCTAGGATATTACAGACCGTTTACCACGCGGCCGAGCACCGCCCGGCGCCCGTGGGCGCATCGCGCTCGCCAGCAGGCACGGGTTTCGCTAGGATGTCGGGTGTGCGCAACGCTTCAGCACGAAGGGAGTTGCAATGTCAGCAGTCAACAAGGAGAAACTGATGTCGGATATCAAAACCGTTCTCGCGGATGCGGAAGATCTGTTGAAGCAGGCTGCGAGCAGCACGGGCGACCGTGCCACCGAGCTGCGCGAAAAGGCGCTGTCGCGTCTCAAGCAAGCGAAGGAAAAAGCGGCCGACGTCCAGGTCGTCGTGGTCGAGAAGGGCAAGAAGGCAGCGCGCGCCACGGACGACTACGTGCATGAGCACCCGTGGACGTCGATCGGCATCGCTGCCGGCGTCGGCGTGCTGATCGGTCTCCTGATCAACCGCAAGTAACACGCACGCTCCGCGCAGGCCAGGGCCTGCGGCCCGCCTGCTCGGGATTCGACCGGTGCCTCGTGCTCCGGTCGGCCTTGACCCAGCCGTCTCCAGTACGTGCCACTGCATCATTCATGACGACAGATACCTCATCGCCCCAGTCAGCGCACGGACCGCTGCGCCGTTTGCTCGGCTCCGTATTCGCGCTGCTGCAAACCCGGCTGGAACTCGTCGGCATCGAGCTCGCCGAGGAAAAGGAACGCCTGATGGGCGTGCTGTTCCTCGGCCTCGCCGCGATGATGCTCGCGACGATGGCGCTGATCAGCCTGACCGTGCTGATCGCGATCGCCTTCTGGGATACGTACCGCTGGCAGTCGCTTGCCGGGATCACCGTGCTGTATGCGGTGGGCGGGCTCGTCTGTGCGCTGAAGGCCCGCGCCGGGCTGCGCGACGCGCCGAGCGTGTTCGAAGCCACGTTGAACGAACTGGAAAAAGACCGCGAGCTGTTCCGCGGCAAGTCCTGAACGCATTCGTTCGATCCTCGCCAACCCACTCCGTCAACGTGCCATGAGTCAATCCGCTTCAGGTCATCAATTCCGCCCGCCCTCCTCCAAGCGACCGATGAGCGCGGCGCAACACCGCGCGCTGCGCAAGGAACTGCTGATCCTGCGCTCCGACGTCGAACGCCTGGAGCTCGCGCAGGCCGGCGCGGAACTGCGGCAGACCGTCACCCATTTCAAGTGGTTGAAGCTGCTGGTGCCGGGCTTCTCGGGCGGCTCGCTCGGCAAGTCCGCCAAGGGGCTGAACGCGAGCCTCAGCACGCTCGTCGGCCAGTATCCGCTGTTGAGCTCGCTCGTTTCGGCTGCGCTGGCCAAGCCGGTGCGCTCGCTGCTCGGCGCGGGCGCGAAGCCCGTGCTCAAGTGGGGCGCGCTCGGGCTGACCGGCTGGGGGGTCTACCAGTTCTGGAAGCAGATCCGCAGCGATGCGCCGGCGTCTTCCTCCGACAGGGATGCATGACGGGCGCGTGACGCATTGAGCGACTGACCTCGTGCGAGCCGGCACGCTCCGGCGGCACGCTCAATGCGCCGGCCAACAGGGTTGGGCCATCGGATCGGAATCGGCGGCGGCGATATTCTCGTGCGTGCCGTCCGCATGCAGCACATAGGTTCCGCACGCGTCGCCCCGCATCGCACCGTCGCTCGACGGGCTCGCGTCGAGCGCATAGCCGCCCCGCGCATCGCCCGTCGTCCGCAGCCGTAGCCGATACGCGGGCGCGCCCTGTCCGGGCACGCGATCCAGGCCGTCGGGCAATGTCGCGGGTAACCCGTCGCCGAACGTCTCGACGTACTGCGCAGCGCGATACAGCCCGGCCACGGCGCCCAGCCGATGGCCTCGTTCGACATGATGCCGATACGACGGCACGGCGAACGCGGCAACCACGGCGGCAATGGCCAGCACGACCATCAACTCGACCAGCGTGAAGCCTGCGCGACCTGCGCCAAGCCGCTTCCGTTCAGGCGGCATGCGCGGGTGGCCGACACGTATCGGTCGGGCCTTCATCGGTCAGGCCGTCCGACGACGCGCCGCCAGCGACGCACGACAACACCATCGTCCACCAGAACCTGCAACTGCAGCCACTCGACGGTCGCATCGGTCGCGCCGAAGCCGCGCGCCGTCACCAGATACGCCCGCGCGTCGGGCTTCGCGGGTACCTGCCAGCGCTCGATCAAGCAGTTCGGCGGCCGCGCCGCGCCCGGCCATGCGGCGAACGGCGTGACTGCGCTCGCGCCATCGAACGCGCCCGGCTGCCGCCAGAGTGCAGGCTCCCGGATCGGAAGCGGCGTTGCGAAGTCTGACGCCGGACCACGGCGCAGATAGGCGTCCGCGCATGCATCAAGCGCGGCATCCGCCGCCCGGAACGCGATCAATCGGCCGTGTGTGCCGGTGGCTCGGCGTGTCTCGATGAGCGATGTCTCGAACCAGGCCGCCGTCGTTGCCAGCAACGCCACCGTCACGGCCAGCACCCCGGGCAGAGCGGCGCCCGACGCACGCATCCGGAGCAAGCGACGTCCGCCGCCGGTCATTCCGCCGCGCGGACGTCGTTCGCGTTGGTCGCGCGACCCGCGAGCGATCGACGCAATCATGTCCGCCCCTGATTGCGTATCGCGACCTGCCGGCGCAATACGAGCCGTGGCCGCGTATCAGGCGCTGCGACCGCTCGTCCCAGGCAATCGACATAGCGCACCGGACGCCCGGTCGGTGCGCCTCGCACCTGCACGCACAGCTCCACCGCAACGACGTCGGCCCAGCCGCCGGCAGGCAGCAGCGCCGCATCCATCCACCCGTCACCGCCATGCAGCCGATAGCGCAGCCGCAGTCGTTCGACGCCTTCGACAAGCGGCTGCGCGACACCCGGCCTGCCGTTGCCTTCGCAGTAAAGCTCCGGCTCGCCTGTCGACGCGCTCGTCCGTGCGTAATAGCGGTTCACGATCAGCGTCCCGGCATCCGCGCCGCCGACGCCCTGTCCGAGACAGTCGGATGCCTGCCCGGCAGCTGTCGGCCACGTCGAGATGGAATCGCCGACATAGCGGACCAGCAGCCCATCCGATCCGCTCGCGAGCGGATCGCAGACCGGATTCGCATCCGGCCCGCCCGGACGCCCCCTCGCGCAACCGAACAGCCCCGGTGCAGCCCGTGCAGTGGGCGCGTCGAGCGGCGCGAACCCCGCCATCTGGATCTGCGGCGCGATCAGCATCAGCGACGCATGGCCGGCATCGCGAAGCCGCGCCGCATCGGCGGCCAGCGTATAGGCCATTCGCTGCGAGCGATACAGAGAAAACGCGGCACCCACGATCATCAGGCCAAGCGCCATGGCGATCAGCACCTCGACGAGCGTATGGCCCGACGATCGTTTCACCGGCATCACGGATGCCCCCCGCTCGCGAAGGCCAGCGCGACGCACCGTACCCCCGCCCTGAAACGGGTCGCGCACCGCGCGTCGACCGGCGCCTCCCGCTCCGGACTGTTCCACCGAATCGTCACGGTCCGCACGCCGGGCATCGCATCCACGGTGACGAGCCGGCCCGCCGGCAACACAGCCACCGCCGAATCCCAGTCGGCCCGCGTCCCGGCACCCGACCGCTCCGCCTCGGCACGCGAGTCGGCAATCCACAGTGCATGCGCGCGCCACGCCGCCTGCCGTTCGGCACGCACGATCGACAACTGCGCACCGATCACGCCCAATGCGGCGCTCGCCAGCACCATCATCGCGACCATGACTTCGAGCAGCGATCCACCCCGAGTCGACGACAGCCGCATCATCCTTGCGCTCCGCAAGCCCGCGGCGTCACTCGCGCACGCCCTCCCGCGGCGATCCGGACACAGCGCCGCCAGCGTTCACCGTCGAACCCGGAGGCTGCCGCGCGCGGCGCGAACTCGAAACGGCGGAAGCCGCCGATCACCTGACCCGCCGGCGGCGTGAACGCCAGCTCGCTGCCCGCGCCCTTCACGACCACCTGCGCATCGCCCGCGAAACGCCGCAGGACAAGCGGACGCTCGGCGCTCCCGCTCACCACCACCCAGCCGCACGACCAATCGGCGTCGCCGCCCGGGCAACGCGCGGACGCGGCGCCGCACCCCACCGGCGAATCGCCGCGGCACACCGTGACGCGCGCACCGAGCCGCACCGCTTCCCCACGGGCATACGCAAGCGACGCCAGCAACGCGCGTGCGCTTGCGTCGACCCGGTCGCGCACGCGCCATCCCGCCAGCGACGGCGCGGCCAGCGCGGCGGCGCCCGCGATCAACGCAAGCGCGACCATCCATTCCATCAATACAAAGCCTGTTGCGAACCGCGTTCCGCCCGATCCCCGCATCGCCTGTCCCCCGCTATCCGATGCGTCGACTCTAGCGGCGTGCGCGCACGCGCACCATCGGCCGAACGGCCGAATGGCGCGACCCGGCCGCCATCATGACAATGGCAGCGGGAAATCAACGAATCAGGGAGTGTGCGATGCGGCGCGAATCGTCAGCGCTTGCGCGGCTGCTTGGAAGGCGCTGCGCGACGGAATTCCTCGATGACGTCCGCGAATTCGGACACATCCTCGAAGCGGCGGTAAACAGAAGCGAAGCGCACGTAAGCGATCGTATCGAGCTCGCGCAACTCGTTCATCACGAGTTCGCCGAGCTTGTCGCTGCGGACTTCGCGCTCGCCGGTGGCGAGCAGCTGATATTCGATGCGGGCGACCGCCGCGTCGATCGCGTCGGCCGCCACCGGCCGCTTGCGCAGTGCCAGTTGCATGCTCGCGACGATCTTGCGGCGGTCGAATTCCGTCCGGCTACCGTCCTTCTTCACGACGGCCGGCAACGCCAGCTCGACCCGCTCGTACGTCGTAAAACGTTTGTCGCAGGCCGAGCAGCGGCGGCGCCGGCGGATCGTGGCGCCGTCTTCCGACACGCGCGAATCCACCACTTGCGTGTCGTCATGCCGGCAGAACGGGCAGCGCATGACCGGCCGGGATCAGCGGTAGACCGGGAACCGCCGGGTCAGCTCGGCGACCTGCGCGCGCACGCGCTCGATCGTCGCCGCGTCCTCCGGATTGTCGAGCACGTCGGCAATCAGGTTGCCCACCTGCTCGACTTCCTGCGGGCCGAAGCCGCGGGTCGTCATCGCCGGCGAACCGAGGCGCACGCCGCTCGTCACGAACGGCTTTTCCGGATCGTTCGGAATCGCGTTCTTGTTGACGGTGATGTGCGCGGCGCCCAGTGCAGCTTCGGCGGCCTTGCCCGTGATGTTTTTCGCGCGCAGGTCGACGAGCATCACATGGCTTTCGGTACGGCCCGATACGATCCGCAGGCCGCGCTTGACCAGCGTCTCGGCGAGCACGCGCGCGTTGTCGACCACGCGCTGCTGGTATTCCTTGAATTCCGGCGACAGCGCTTCCTTGAACGCCACAGCCTTCGCAGCGATCACGTGCATCAGCGGACCACCCTGGATGCCCGGGAAGATCGCCGAGTTGATCGGCTTCTCGTACTCGGCCTTCATCAGGATCACGCCGCCGCGCGGGCCGCGCAGGCTCTTGTGGGTGGTGGTCGTCACGAAATCGGCGTGCGGCACCGGATTCGGATACACGCCCGCGGCGATCAGGCCTGCGTAGTGAGCCATGTCGACCATTAGGTAAGCGCCGACCGCCTTCGCGATCTTGCCGAGACGTTCGAAGTCGATCTTCAGCGAGAACGCCGACGCGCCCGCGACGATCAGCTTCGGCTTGTGCTCGTGCGCGAGCCGCTCGGCCGCGTCGTAGTCGATGTCCTCGCCCTCGTTCAGGCCGTAGCTCACGACGTTGAACCACTTGCCCGACATGTTGACGGGCGAGCCGTGCGTCAGGTGACCACCGTGCGCGAGGCTCATGCCCATGATCGTGTCGCCCGGCTTCAGCATCGCGAAGAACACGCCCTGGTTCGCCTGCGAACCCGAATTCGGCTGCACGTTCGCCGCTTCCGCGCCGAACAGCTGCTTCACCCGCTCGATCGCGAGCTGCTCGACGACGTCGACATACTCGCAGCCGCCGTAATAGCGCTTGCCCGGATAGCCTTCCGCATACTTGTTGGTCAACTGCGAACCCTGTGCGGCCATCACGGCCGGGCTCGTGTAGTTTTCCGATGCGATCAGTTCGATATGCTCTTCCTGACGGCCGTTTTCCTGCTGGATCGCTTGCCAGATTTCAGGATCGACGTTCGCGATGGTGCTTTGGGCTCTGTCAAACATACGGGTTCCGTTAAGTGTGTACAGGTGGACCGGGGTGACCGGATAGCATGCGGCGCTGGCAGACGGCCAGCCCGGCGCAACGGAAGATTCCGGGAGACGCGAGGCAGGACAGCCACCGGCGATGCACGCGACGGTGCACTACGGCTGCCCAGGCGAACGGCAAAAACGGCGCCCTGCGCTTCACGGTGGGATGCTCCACCTTGAACCCGGAGGTTCTATCGCCAGTCACGCAGGGGTGATGAGCGCGTTAGTTTATTGGATGCGTCCTGAATAGGCAACCGCCTGGCGGGGCCGTCGATTTAATCGGGGTCAGGTCCAGCGACGCCGCCCTGCCGGCCCTTCCCGCCTTGCCGCGCCGCGGCAATGCCAGTACGCTAACGCGATCCCCATCCCAGCCTCACTACCGACCAGGAGCAGCAGCAATGATCGTGTTCGTCACCGGTGCGTCCGCAGGATTCGGCGCAGCCATCGCGCGGGTCTTCGTCAAGGGCGGCCATCGCGTCGTCGCCACCGCGCGCCGCAAGGACCGCCTCGACGCGCTCGCCGCCGAACTCGGCGACGCGCTGCTGCCGATCGAGCTCGACGTGCGCGACCGCGCCGCCGTCGAGGCCGCGCCCGCGGCGCTGCCGGCCGAATTCGCCGCGATCGACGTGCTCGTCAACAACGCGGGCCTCGCGCTCGGCGTCGAACCCGCGCACAAGGCCAGTCTCGACGAATGGCAGACCATGATCGACACCAACTGCTCGGGTCTCGTCACGGTCACCCGCACCCTGCTGCCGGGCATGGTCGAGCGCGGCCGCGGGCATGTCTTCAACCTCGGCTCCGTCGCGGGCAGCTACGCGTATCCGGGCGGCAACGTCTACGGCGCGACCAAGGCGTTCGTGCGCCAGTTCAGCCTGAACCTGCGCGCCGACCTGATCGGCACGCCGGTGCGCGTCACCGACATCGAGCCCGGCCTGTGCGGCGGCACCGAGTTCTCGAACGTCCGCTACCGGGGCGACGACGCGAAAGCAGCGAACGTCTACACGAACGTCGCGCCGCTCACCGCCGAGGACATCGCCGACACGATCTACTGGATCGCGACCCGCCCCGCGCATGTCAACATCAATACGGTCGAAATGATGCCGGTCGCGCAGGCCCCCGCCGGACTGACCGTCCACCGGGGCTGACGGCACCCCGGCCGGCCCGCTTCGGCGAGGCCGGCGAAGCGGCCGCCGCGCCCGTCGAAACACGGCCCGGCGGGCGCCGGGGCGGGCTACATTCCGTTACGAATCGTGACGTCCCGTTCCGGTAGAATGCGCGCCATGACTCCGTCCAACCGATCGCCCGAAGCAGCACCCGGCTTCGCTTGGCCCGTTCGCGTGTATTACGAGGATACCGATGCCGGCGGCATCGTCTTCTACGCGAACTACCTGAAATTCTTCGAACGCGCGCGTACCGAATGGCTGCGTGCGTGCGGCGTCGACCAGCGCCGTCTCGACGACGCAGGCGTGATCTTCGTGGTGCGCGGCACGGCGCTCGACTATCTTGCCCCCGCCCGGCTCGACGAGCTGCTCACGGTCGTGACCCGGATCGAGCGCCTCGGCCACGCGTCGGTGGAATTCGAGCAGCAGGCCTGGCGCGGCGATACGCTGCTGGTCACCGGGCGCATCCGCATCGGCTGCGTCGATCGCGCCGCCGTCCGGCCCGCCGCGATCCCGCCCCCCCGTCCTCGCCGCGCTGCAGTGCGGGCCGGCCGCCGATCCGCAACAAACCGTGTCAACGGTGCACGCCTGAGCACCGTTTAGACTAGGCCGATGAACTCGCCCCCCTGAAACGCTACTAAGCAAGGTTTGGCGGAAAGCTGTCAGGCAGCGCTCCGTCCGACGGCACACTGCGCGCTTTGCCCCGCCGGGCGCACGAGCCGGTCCGCTCCGCTGGGTGTCCCGGCCGGGCGTCCCCAAGCCGGGCGCCCCCGATGGGACGTTACTCAAACTTCTATGAACTCAACTCAAGACCTGTCGATCATTTCCCTCATCCTCAACGCGAGCGTGCTGGCCCAGGCCGTGATGGGGCTGCTCCTGCTGTTGTCGCTGATGTCGTGGACGTTCATCTTCCGCAAATGGTTCGCGATCCGCCGCGCGCGCGCGCAAACCGAGCGATTCGAACGCGATTTCTGGTCGGGCGGCGACCTGCAGGCGCTTTATCAGAGCGCGGCGAACAACCGCCACACGATCGGCGCGCTCGAACGTATCTTCGAGTCGGGGATGCGCGAGTTCCTGAAGGCGAAGGAAAAACGCCTGAACGACCCGGGGCTGATCCTCGACGGGGCCCGCCGCGCGATGCGCGCGTCGTTCCAGCGTGAAATGGACGTGCTCGAGGCCAACCTGTCGTTCCTCGCCTCCGTCGGCTCGGTGAGCCCGTATATCGGTCTGTTCGGCACCGTCTGGGGGATCATGAATTCGTTCCGCGGCCTCGCCAACGTGCAGCAGGCGACCCTCGCGAACGTCGCGCCCGGCATCGCGGAAGCACTGGTCGCCACCGCGATCGGCCTGTTCGCCGCCATCCCCGCGGTAGTCGCGTACAACCGCTACGCGCACGACATCGACCGCCTGGCAATCCGCTTCGAGACCTTCATCGAAGAGTTCTCCAACATCCTGCAGCGCCAGGCGCAATAAGGAGCACGCGATGGCCGGCACTCCCATTCGATCCAGCATGCGCGGCGGCCGCTCGCGCCGCTCGATGGCCGACATCAACGTCGTGCCCTACATCGACGTGATGCTCGTGCTGCTCGTCATCTTCATGGTGACCGCACCGCTCGTCGCTCCGTCGATCGTCAATCTGCCCACGGTCGGCAACGCCGCGCCGCAGGAGCAGACGCCGCCCGTGGTGGTCAACATCCAGGCGAACGGCAAGATGAGCGTCCGCTACAAGAACGACGCGGGCGCGTCGCAGGAAGACACGATGACGAAGGCCGATCTCGACGGCTTCATCGCGTCGCGCCAGGCCGATCACCCGGATCAGCCCGTCGTGATCGCCGCCGACAAGACGGTCCAGTATGACGCCGTGATGACGGTGATGTCCGATCTGAAGGCGCGCGGCGTGAAACGCGTCGGTCTCCTCGTCAAATCGCAATGAACCAACGGACCCAGCAGCGCACCGCCTCCCCGCTGCAGCCGCCGCGCGAGCGCGGCACGGGCCGCGCGTTCGCGCTTGCCGCGTTGATGCACGTGTTGCTCGCGCTGTTCCTGTATCACGGCGTGCAGTGGCAGAACAGCACGCCGGCCGGCGCCGAAGCCGAGCTGTGGTCGTCGGTGCCGGATCTGCAGACGCCGCAGCCCGTCGTCGTGCCGCCCGTGAAGGTCGCCCCTGCTCCGCCGCCCGCGAAGGACGACGACGCCGAAATCGCATTGCAGCTGAAAAAGAAGCAGCAGCAGGAAGCCGCCGCCCGCGAAGCCCAGCTCGAGGAACAGCGCCGGCAGCAACTGAAGGCGCAACAGCTCGCGGCCCAGCAGGCCGCTCAGCTCGCCGCCCAGAAAGCCGCGGAGCGCGAGCAGCAGAAACAGGCGGACAAGCTCAAGCAGCAGCAATTGGCCGACCAGCAGAAGAAGCTCGAACAACAAAAGCTCGAACAGCAGAAGAAGGACGCCCAGGCGCAGCTCGACGCGCAGAAGAAGGCCGAAGCCGCCAAGACGGCGACGAAAGCCAAGGCCGACGCCGCATCGAAGGCTAAACTCGACAAGGAACGCCAGGCTCGCCTCGCCCAGTTGCAGGGCCAGGTCGGGGGCGGAACGGGCGGCGGCGAAGGCCTCGCGAAGAGCGGCACGGGCACCGGCTCGGGCGGCAACGCCGCGTCGCCGGGCTACGCCGATAAGGTGAAGCGGCGCGTCAAGCCCAATATCTCCTGGCCCGGCGAGCGCGCCGGCCTCGTCACGGTCGTGGCGATACGTTGCACACCGTCAGGCGACGTGCTGAGCGTGTCGATCCGGCGCTCAAGCGGGAATTCGGGGTGGGATCAGGCAGTCGTCAATGCGATCCAGGCATCGGTGCCGTTGCCGCCCGATACCAACGGTCGTACTCCGGCCGATATTACGATTACCTTCAAGGCGGCGGAATGAGCGCTTTTGCGCTTACACTCCGCCGTCGCGACGGGAACGAATCGGGTATTTTTGAGTCTCTGCCGTTGCGCAGCGTTATATACGGGAATCAGGAAGCATGAGTTTGATGACGAAGCTAGGTTTCAAGGCACTCGTTGCCTCGTGTCTCATCGCGGCGGGCAGCGCCGCACACGCACAGGTGGACGTTCTGATCACCGGCGTCGGGTCGATCCAGTTCCCGATCGCCACCGCCAATTTCGCCAACGAAGGCGGCCTGCCCCAGCAGGTCTCGTCGGTCGTGCGCGCCGACCTGGCGCGCACCGGCAAATTCACCAATATCGACGCCGGCAGCACGCCCGTGCCCGAGACCGCATCGGTCGATCTCGGCGCATGGAAGGCGAAAGGCGCGAACGCGTTCGTCGCGGGCAGCGTGAACCGCGACGCGAACGGCCAGTACAAGGTGAACTTCATCCTGTACGACACCATCAAGCAGCAAAGCCTCGGCGGCCTGTCGCTGACCGCCAACGACGGCACGCTGCGGATGGCCGGCCACAAGATCGCCGACTACATCTACCAGAAACTGCTCGGCGTGCGCGGCGTGTTCGCGACCCGGCTGTCGTACGTGATCAAGACGGGCGGCCGCTACCAGTTGCAGATTTCCGATTCGGACGGCCAGAACGCGCGCATTGCGCTGTCGAGCACCGAACCGATCATCTCGCCCGCGTGGTCGCCGAGCGGCACCAAGGTGGCTTACGTGTCTTTCGAGCGCAAGAAGCCGATCGTCTACATCCACGATCTGCCGACGGGCCGCCGCTACATGGTCTCCGACCAGAAGGGCAACAACAGCGCGCCCGCGTGGTCGCCGGACAGCCAGACGCTCGCCGTGGCGCTCTCGCTCACCGGCAATACGCAGATTTTCGCGGTCAATGCCAACGGTACCGGCTTGCGCCGCCTCACGCAAAGCAGCTCGATCGATACCGAACCGTTCTACTCTCCCGACGGCCGCTGGATCTACTTCACGAGCGACCGGGGCGGCGCGCCGCAAATCTACCGCATGCCGGCGCAGGGCGAAAGCGCCGGCGCGGCGCAACGCGTCACCTTCACCGGCAGCTACAATACGAGCCCGCGCGTCAGCCCGGACGGCAAGCTCCTCGCGTACATCTCGCGCACCGGTGGGGGTTTCAAGCTGTACGTTCAGGATCTGCAGACGGGCGCCGCCAACGCGATCACCAATACGACGCGTGACGAATCGCCCAGCTTCGCGGCAAACGGCCAGTACATTCTGTACGCTACGCAGGCGAACGGACGCGGTGTGCTCGCTGCCGTTCCGTCTGATGGCAGTGCGCCGCCGCAGATTCTGTCCGTGCAGGGCGGTTCGGTTCGCGAACCGTCCTGGGGACCGTTCATGCAATAACCAAAAGGAGAGTTACCATGATGTCGCAAAAAATTCGTCTGGCACTGGCTGTACTGATGATCGGTGCGCTCGCCGCCTGTTCGTCGAGCCCGAAGCTTGAAGACAAGGGCAACCAGGCTGGCGCGGTCAGCACGCAACCGAGCGCCGACAACGTCGCCCAGGTGACGGTCGATCCGCTGAACGATCCGAACAGCCCGCTCGCGAAGCGCAGCATCTACTTCGATTTCGACAGCTACTCGGTGCAGGACCAGTACCAGCCGCTGCTGCAGCAACACGCGCAATACCTGAAGAGCCACCCGCAGCGTCACGTGCTGATCCAGGGCAACACCGACGAACGCGGCACGAGCGAGTACAACCTGGCGCTGGGCCAGAAGCGTGCCGAAGCCGTGCGTCGCGCGATGTCGCTGCTCGGCGTGCCGGATTCGCAAATGGAAGCCGTGAGCCTCGGCAAGGAAAAGCCGCTCGCGAGCGGCCACGACGAAGCATCGTGGGCGCAGAACCGCCGTGCCGATCTCGTCTATCAACAGTAAGCAACCGTAACGGATGATCCGCTGAATGACTCACCGTTTTCCCTGGCTGCGCGCAGCCGCCGCCCTCTGCATCGCAGGGGCGGCCTTGTCGGCCGCCCCTGCTCATGCCGGTCTGTTCGACGATGACGAGGCGCGCCGAGCCGTGCTCGATCTGCGCAGCAAGTCCGACAGCCTGTCGAACCAGCTCTCCGCCGCGCAACGGACGATCCTCGATCAATCCGGCCGTCTCGACCAGCTCAACCAGCAGGTCGCGACGCTGCGCGGCGAGAACGAGGACCTGACGAACCGTCTCACGACGCTGGAGCGCCAGCAGAAGGAGTACTACACCGATCTGGATACGCGTCTTAAGAAGTTCGAGCCGCAGCAAAAGACGGTGGATGGCGTCGAGGGCACCGTACAGCCGGGGGAAACGGACTCATTCAACGCGGCGTCGCAGCAGTTCCGCGACGGCAACTTCAAGGGCGCCGCGGCTTCGTTCCGCACGTTCATCTCCAAGTATCCGCAGAGCCCCTACCAGCCGACCGCGCAATACTGGCTCGGCAACGCGCAATACGCCCTGCGCGACTACAAGGGTTCGACGGCGACATGGCAGGGCCTGGTGAAGAACTTCCCGCAGCATCCGCGGGCCGGGGACGCACTGGTGGCGATCGGTACCAACCAGCTTGAGCAAGGCCAGAAGGCCGCGGCGAAGAAAACCTTCGAACAGGTGCTTGCACAGTTCTCGGGTTCGAGCGCCGCGCAAACGGCCCAGAACAAGCTCGGCACGATCAAGTAGGCGCGGCTGTCGGGTGGTTGACAGGTAAAAAAGCCGTCCGCTATAATCGCGCTTCTTTGGGTCGTTAGCTCAGCTGGTAGAGCAGCGGACTTTTAATCCGTTGGTCACAGGTTCGAATCCCGTACGGCCTACCAAAGAATTCAAAGGGCTTAGCTTCGGCTAGGCCCTTTTCATTTGCCCGGGCCGCCGTCGCGCATCGTGCGACATCGCCGCATACCTTGCGGCGGCATGGCCACGCGACCCGCGGCAGCAACATCCGCGCGGCCCTCAGCCTCACACTCGATGCCGAACGCGCGGCCGACTTGCACCACATGACGCACGCGCGTGTCATCGGCATTTACATTCGCGCTCGAGTTCGCGACAGGCTATCCGCTCTGCCACGCGATGCTTCCGTTCACCGTTCACGTTGATCTTCTCTTGCCATCCGGCAGCGATTCTCGTGAATACCTGGGTAAGCAGCGGCGTTCCCGCAAAGCACCCATCCGCATGGAGATCGGCACAGCAGGCAACTTGCCGGCTGTTTCGCTGACTCGAGAAATCGATGCGGACGATTGAACGGTCGCGGCAGTTCCGCCATCGAGCGGCTCCGGTATCGCCGTATCGCCCCATCGAACGCGGATGCGCCCGCCCCGAACCCGGGTCTCGCAAGCGCCCCGCGAAAATGCACCGGCCGTATGCGCGATGCCTTTCCATCGAATGCCGACGCAACGCTTCTCGCCTCTCCCGATATTTTCCGGATCGTCGCGCTGCGGCCCGCCGGCATCCATGTCGCCGATGCAATCGGGCCGCACGCCCCTAATCGGCACGACACCCAGCAACCATCGAACAACCGCGGATTTAAGCCTTTTCCGGCCACCAGGGCTGAGGCTCTTCGCGAATCAGATAGTCGTCGCGGTTCTTGCCTTCCAGCCACTTCGGGCACGCGCCCTGCCCCGACCACGATTTGCCGGACGACGGATCGTAATACTTGGCGGGCAAGCGCTTTTTCTTTTCCTTCAGAAAGCCTCCCGCGCGAAGCAGTTCCAATTCGCTGATGCCGTGCTCGCCGACCAGTTCCTTGATCGCGGCCAGTGCGGCCGCCCGTTCTTTCTTTTTGGCTTCGCTCAGCAACAGGTTGACCTGGCCGAGCTGCTTCTGGAGCTCGCGAATTTTGTCGGTACTCATAGTGTTTCAGTGGAGGATATTGGCGGGATTTTACCGTGCCGGCCGGTATCCTTCGCGACAACGAAGGTCAATATGAACCGCGCTGCGCATTGCTATCACATCGCGCAACACATTTCGTGAGCATCCTATCACCGGATGCGATATCTGCCCCTTCCGCGCGCCGGCTCGGCTTGGCGCGCGGGGAACCGGGCCTGGGCACGCGGCATGCAAAAAGGGGTTACAGTCGATTACTGTAACCCCTTTCCCGTTACCCGACAGTACGGATCCTCCCGCGTGTCAGGCGCGCACGCCGGCGGTCTGCGTCAATCGGTACCGTACTTCGGCGAGCGCGGCCCGTACAGCAGCCCGTTCGGCGGCCCCGACGACAGCAGCCGCTGACTCGCCAGTCCGGCCACGTCGACGCCGTCGTCCATCAGCGTGTGCGCGATCTGCTTGACGGCCGCCTGGGCCAGCATGCCGATCAGGCCGAAGCCGCCCGCGTCGAAGTTGGCGCCGACCTCCTTGCCCGTCGCGCGCCCCGTTCCCTGCCACAGCACGTCGCCCGTCTTCAGATCCACGAGCTTCGACGACGCGGCCACGACGGTCGTGCTGTCGAGCACGGTATAGACCGACCCGTACTGCGTCACTTGCGTGTACAACGCCGCATCCGCGCCGAAGATCCGACGCAGCTTCGCCGCGTCGACCTGCTGAATATCCACCGGCGTGGTCAGCCCGTTCTGCTTGAACGTCTCTTCCATCACCGCGACGGGAATCACGTAATAACCCGTTTCCGCGAGCGGCAAGGTCATCTGCGACAGCACGCCGTAGGTGGCCTTCACGTCCGCCGTATCGTTGACGGGCGGCAGCACGAGGATCGAGCGCGGCTTGCTGTTCTTGAACGCGGTGTAGTCCGCATGCTGCACCGGTGCCGCGCAGGCCGCGAGCAGGCCCAGCACGGACACCGCGCCGAGCAGTTTCAGGGAAATGAATTTGAACATGGCGGCACGCTTACTGTTGCTTGGACTTCTTCATCAGGAAGTCCATATAGGTCGACGATTCCGGGAACAGCTGCTTCTCTGCCGACAGTTCCTGCTGCGCCTGCTGGTCCTGGCCGATGCTGGCGTACAGCATGCCGAGATGCGCATGGAAGCCCGGCGGCGGCGTGTTGCCCTTCGCCCGGATCACCTGCAGCGACTTCTCGAGCGCGTCGATCTGTTCCTGCGGGCTTTTCTGCCCCTTGAAGTACTCGTAGACCTGCGGCTGATAGCCGTCCCATTGATACAGCGGCGGCGTGGTTCGGGCCGCGCACCCCGTCAGCAGCGCCGCGGCAGCCGCGAGCGGCAGCCAGACACCCCCATTGATGGTCCTGGTTTTTTTCATGGTCGAATGGCTTGTTATGTTGATGCAGCGCGCACGCGCGCCTTACTCTCAGTGATTCCGCCGGCTGTCGCGCCGGCTTTACTTGGCCGCGGCCAGCGCGCCCCCGTCGACCTGCTCGACCAGATGGTTGACCGCTTCCTGGACCGCCAGATCGAGCACCTTGCCGTTCAGCGTCGAGTCGTAGCTCGCGGTCCCGCCGAAGCCGATGACCTCGCGATTCGACAGGCTGTACTCGCCCGCGCCCTGGCTCGACAGCACGACTTCCGACGTCGTCGTGTCGACGATGTTCAGGTTGACCTTCGCGTACGCAACCTGGCTCTTGCCGCGACCGAGAATGCCGAACAATTGCTGATCGCCGACCTCCTTGCGGCCGAACTCCGTCACGTCGCCCGTCACGACGTAATTGGCACCCTTCACCGCCTGCCCTTTCTTCATGAACGCGGCTTCCTGCTTGATCTCGTCGAGATTGTCGCGATCGAGCACGTTGAAACGCCGGCTTTGCTGCAGACGGGTGATCAGGATGGTCTTCGCCTGGCCGCCCAGACGGTCGATGCCGTCAGAGAAGATGCCGCGCATGTAGCTCGATCGATTGTCGAACTTGCCGATCGCGATTTCGACCCGTTTGCCGGCATACGGCGTCTGCGCGCTGCTGACGACCGGCACCGGCAGCGCTTGCGACGATTCGGTCGCGCAACCGCTCAGGCCGGCGGCGGCAATCGCGGCCATCAGGAGACTGACTTGCTTCGATACGTTCAAACCGTGAACCCCCTTCGTTGAGACAAGAAATCCGCCCTTGCCGCGCGCCGAACGCGCGGCAAGGGCGGAGACATGCAGGCACTTCATTCGCGCCGGTGTAAGCCGACAGCCCGGCGCGCGCGAACGGATCGCGTGCCGGTCCCAGCCGTCGCGCACGCATCGCTTCGCCAAGCAACGGCACACGACGCCGAGGCCCGCCGACGGACGCGGCACCCGCCTGGCGCCGCACGACGAACCGCGCCCGCAAAGCGACCGCTCCGCGTGTTTACGGCCGACGACGGAGCAATATTTAGGGTTGAAATAAATTCCCCGCCGGGAACGACGAAACACACCGGCCTCGGCGGCCGTCCCGCGCCGGGCCATTTCGAAAATTGCGGGGCATTTTGGTTTCAGCTTCACGCATGGCGGCCGGGCCGCCGCCCGGATAATTTCCCCGACTCAACCTGCCGTGCTCGATCATGCCCGCTTCGTCCGCCCGCCGTCCCCGTCCCACCCGCTTGCCGGGCGGCGGAACGGCCGCGTCTCGAACGGCCGCGCGGCGCCCCGGCGCCAGCCCAAGCGGCTCCGGCGCCCCTCGGAGCCGGCGGGCCGCCGCGCCGGCGTTGCCGCCAAAACGTTGCGATTCGTGTCGACGCGCCCGCTTCGGCGACGCGAAGCCCACGACGCCCGGCCCGCTGCCCGGCCGCACCGGTTCTCTCCACCTCAACCGATCCTGACATCCATGACTCCACAGTCCGCAGCGGCATCGCGCATGATCCATATCCGCCCGACCCAATTGCTGTCGATCCCGGACCGCTTCGAAGAGGAAATCAAGTTCTTCATGCCGCCGGCCGAGGGCGCGGGTTCGCTGACGACGCTCGAATCGGTGGCGCTGCTCAAGCTGATGCGCTGCGTCGAGCCCGATTTCCTGTTCGAGTTCGGCACCTACAAGGGCTACACCACCCGCCTGCTGCTCGAGAACCTGCCGGATCTCGACCTCGGCACCGAGCGCATCCTGACGCTCGATCTGCCCGCGCTCGACGACGTGGTGTTCCAGGGCGACGACAAGCGCCTCGCGCTCGACGCGCTCGGCTTCCAGCGCAAGTACCTGAAATCGGAGCGCAGGCACCTGGTCAAGCAGCTCCTGCAGGATTCGATGGCGCTCGATCCGCAGCCGTACCTGAAGCGATTCCAGTACATCTTCATCGACGCCAATCACGAGCTGAGCTACGTCCGCCGCGATACCGAGCATGCGCTGCAGATGCTCGCCGACGCCCCCGCCTGCGTCATCTGGCACGACTACGGCAACCGCCAGTTCCCGGAGCTCACGCAATACCTGGACGATCTCGCATCGGACCTGCCGCTCTATCACGTCGAGAACACCATGCTCGTGTTCCACCTCGCCGGCATCGACGTGCCCGAGCGCCGAGCCTGACGCGCCGCCTTCATTTCCCACGCACTCACCGCACCGACAGGCAGGAACACGCCATGGCCGTACCGTCCCAGTTCGACAACGACACCTTCTCGCTCGCCCGAGACCATCTCGCCGCCTTCGTCGAGAAAACCGCCGGCCGGCTCGCCGAGGAAACCGGCAGGCTGCTCGAAGTCGGCCCGCAGGACCGCTCGCTCGTCAGGGAGCGCTTCCGGAACTTCGCTGTGGATACGTTCGACATCGTCGACACGTATCGGCCGACGATCGTCGGCGACATCACGAAACACAACGGGGACATCCCCGACAGCGCATACGACTGCATCGTCTGCATGGAGGTGGTCGAACACACGCTGAACCCGTTCGACGCGGTGAAGGAAATCCGCCGCATGCTCCGGCACGAAGGCCACCTGCTGATCTCCGCGCCGCTCAACTGGCGCATCCACGGTCCGACGCCGGACTGCTGGCGCATCACCGAACACGGCTGGAACGCGCTGCTGCGCGACTTCGACATCGTCGAGATCGACATCCTCGAATCGCCGGGTCGCGAGCTGTTCCCGATCCGCTACAACGTCCTCGCCCGCTGCAACAAGTTCAAGCAGAGCCAGGACAGCGACCTCACGTTCCGCTATATCTGATGACCGCCATGAACCAGACGCTCTCGGCCGTCGCGGCGCTCGTCGACCGGATGTCCTCCGAGACCTTCGACCCGGACGTATTCCGGCAAACCGGCGTATTCGTGATGCGCCGAGCGATTCCCGAGCAGGTCGTACGGGCGTGGCAGGACGAGTGGCGGACGTTCTACGATGCGCGTCTGCGCGACGGCCGGGACGTCAATCGCGCGAACCCGGTGTCGCTGAGCGAGGAGCTGCCGGAGGGGCTCGCGCGGATGTATCGCGAGCCCGTCTTCGCGCACACGCTGCGGCACATCTTCGGCGAGCACGTCGCGCTGTACAACCACCGCTTCGTGATCAAGGACCGGTTCAGCCCGGGCAAGGTGTTCCTCCACCAGGACAGCTGCTATCACGCCGGCAATCTGAACAAGTGCAGCCTGTTCGTGCCGCTCAGCATCGTGAACCGCGACAACGGCGGCATGACGTTCCACGCGGGTTCGCACAAACTCGGCGTGCTCGGCGACGCGGGCGAGATCAATCCCGACAGCTTCGACTTCAAGTGGCCCGCGATCACGCCCGAGCTGGCGCCGGGCGACTTCGTCGTGATGCACAGCGCGCTGTGGCACGAGTCCGGCCCGAACGTCTCCGGCGTCGACCGGATCCTGGCCGACACGATCGTGCAACCCGCGGACGACCCGACCGGCAAGGAGCTGCTGTGCGGGACCTGGCAGACGGATCTGTTCTATTCGCCGCAGAACTTCATCCGCTATTTCGTCAATTCTCGGGTGTTGAAGCTCATCAAGTACGAGAAGGAGCGGGCGCAGGCAAGCGGCGGGAACTAGGGCCGCGGGCACGCGGCGGATCGCGGCCGCGCGAAATCGGCTATGCTTGGCAGGCCTTGATATCCGCGGCGGGCGCGCGGCGCCCGCCGCGCCTTCCACGGAGGCTCGTCGCCATGTGCCGCTGGCTCGCCTATACAGGCAACCCGATCCAGCTCGAAACCGTGCTGTTTCGCGCGAAGCATTCGCTGATCGATCAAAGTCTGCATTCGCGCATGGGCGCGACCACCACCAACGGCGACGGCTTCGGCCTCGGCTGGTACGGCCATGCCGACGAGATCCCGTTCCGCTACCGCTCGGTCAATCCGGCCTGGAACGACCGCAACCTGCGCGAGGCGGCGCGCGCGATCCGCGCGCCGCTGTTCGTCGCGCACATCCGCTCCGCGACCGACACGCCCGTCCAGGAGACCAACTGCCACCCGTTCCGGCACGGCCGCTGGCTGTTCGTGCACAACGGCCTGATCCGCCGCTATCACACGCTGCGCCGCGACCTGATGATGCGGATCGATCCGGCGCTGTTCTCGTCGATCGAAGGCTCGACCGATTCGGAAGTGATGTTCCATCTCGCGCTCACGTACGGCCTCGCGCAGGATCCGGTGCCGGCGCTCGAGCGCATGGTCGCGGCGGTCGAGGAAACAGCGGCGGCGCACGGTGTCGAGACGCCGCTCAACATGACGGTCTGCGCGACCGACGGCGAGCGGATCGTCGCCGTGCGCTATTCGAGCGAACGGCAGTCGCGCACGCTGTTCCACAGCACGTCGTTTCGTCATCTGCACGCCCTCTATCCGCACGATCCCCGCATCGCGGCGGTCGGCGACGATGCGTTCCTCGTGCTGTCCGAGCCGGTGGTCGATCTCCCGGATGCGTGGGAAGAGGTTCCGGAAAGCACGGCGATCGTCGCGCACCGCGGCGAAGTCGTGCGACGCGCCTTCAGACCGCACCATCGCGCATAACGCGGCTCAGGCACTCGACAGGGGAACGAAAGCGCCCCGGACCTGACGAACCCGTGATGGCCCGATACGCACCGGCGGCCGGCTTGCCGGTGCATCCCGGGCCGATAATCGTCAATTCATCGCACGCGGTACCGCTGCCGCGCCTTTCCCCTTTCCTTTCGGAGAACCCCATTTTGGATCTGGCTTCCGCTCAAGCATTCCTGATGACCCGCGGCCTCGACTTCGGCCTCAAGGTCATCGCCGCCATCGCCCTGTGGATCATCGGCCGCTGGGCGATCAGGATCGTCACCAACCTGCTCGGCAAGGCGGTGCGCCGCAGCGGCAAGGTCGACCCGACGCTCTCGCACTATCTGACCTCGGTCGCCGGCGTGCTGCTCACCGTCCTGCTGATCCTGGCGATCCTGCAGGTGTTCGGCGTGCAGACCACTTCGTTCGCCGCGCTGCTCGCCGGCCTGGGCCTCGCGGTCGGCACCGCGTGGGGCGGCCTGCTCGCGCATTTCGCCGCGGGCGTATTCATGCAGGTGCTGCGCCCGTTCAAGGTGGGCGACGTCATCTCGGCGGGCGGCGTGACGGGAACGGTCAAGGAACTCGGCCTGTTCGGCACGACGATCCTCACGCCCGACAACGTGATCACGCTGATCGGCAACAACAAGATCTTCTCCGACAACATCACCAACTACAGCGCGACGCCGATCCGCCGCGTCGACCTGACCGCGAAAATCGCGAACAGCGTCGATGCCGTCGATGCGATCGAGCGTCTCAAGGTGTCGATCGCGAAGATCCCGAATGTGGTCGCCGATCCGGCGCCCGATGTCGGGGTGCTGTCGTTCACGCCGGAAGGCCCCATGCTGTTCGTGCGCCCGTCGACGCAACCGGCGAACTACTGGCAGGTGTACTGCGACACCAATCGCGTGATCCTCGATACGTTCCGGGACGCGCAGTACCCGACCCCCGAGACCCCGGTCGCGCACCGCACGACGTCGTAGCCCGGCCGCCGCGCGGTCGCCGCAAACAAAAAGCGCGGCCCGAGGGCCGCGCTTTTTCAGGGTGGGGCGCCGAAAACGGCCGGCCAGGGCTCAGCCGCCGCCGCTGCCTTCCGTCTTGCTGCCGGCCTGCGACTTGCCGCGCATGAGCTTCCACAATGCGCCGAGCACGACGGGGATCACGGCGGCGCCGATCCCGACCAGCACGATCACGTTCAGGTAGTGGCGGATGAACGGGATGTTGCCGAAGAAATAGCCGAGGAACACGAGCAGCAGCACCCAGACCAGCGCGCCCAGCACATTGAAGAACTGGAAGCGGCCAATGTGCATCGACGACGCCCCCGCGACGAACGGCGCGAAAGTACGCACCACCGGGATGAAACGCGCCAGCACCAGGGTCTTGCCGCCGTGCTTTTCATAGAAATTGTGGGTCTTTTGCAACGCGGCGCGGTCGAGAAATCGTTCGAGCCCCGGAATATGCGTATTGAACACTTTCGGGCCGATTTTCCGGCCGATCAGGTAGTTCACCGTATTCCCGCCGATGGCCGCCACCAGCAGCAGCGCGATGAGGCCGACCAGTTCCATCTCGCCCGTCGCGGCGAAGGCCCCCGCGATGAAGAGCAGCGAATCGCCGGGCAGGAACGGAAAGATCACGAGCCCGGTTTCGCAGAAAACGATCAGAAACAGCACCACATAGACCCAGGCGCCGTACTGCCGGATGAAATCGCCCAGAAATGCATCGATGTGCAGAACAAGGTTGACGAAGTGAAGCAGCGTTTCCAAATGCGTTTCCTTCTTTCCAGGGAGACATGAACGCCGGCCGGACCACACGCCCGGCGGCGAAAAACCACCGCGTAATCATACCGAAAGTACCTTGCGCGGCCGTGAAATATCGTCGCGCAACGCGAGGCGGCCCACCTATCCGGCCCCGCCACCGCAATTGCACGGCCTCGTTATAATTCCGCCATGCCAGAATTCTCCGAAACCGCCGCGGGCGACCTGCCCGGCGCGCCCCCCGCCGCCCCGCGCCCGCTGCGCGCGATCCAGCCCCTGCCCGATCAGCTGATCAGCCAGATCGCCGCGGGCGAAGTGGTCGAGCGGCCCGCCTCCGTCGTCAAGGAACTGCTCGAGAACGCGCTCGACGCCGACGCGCAGACGCTGCGCATCGTGCTGGAGGAAGGCGGCGTGAAGCGCATCTCAATCACCGACGACGGCGGCGGCATCCCGACCGGCGAACTGCCGCTCGCGCTGATGCGCCACGCGACCAGCAAAATCCGCTCGCTGGCCGAGTTGGAGGCCGTCGCGACGTTGGGGTTCCGCGGCGAAGCGCTCGCGTCGATCGCGTCGGTGGCCGAGATGTTCATCACGAGCCGCACCGAGCACGACGCGCACGCGACCCGGATCGACGCGCAGACCGGCGTGCTGTCGCCCGCCGCCGGCACGCGCGGCACGACAATCGAGGTGCGCGAGCTGTATTTCAACACCCCCGCGCGCCGCAAGTTCCTGAAAAGCGAGCAGACCGAATTCGGCCACTGCCTCGAGATGATCCGCCGCGCGGCGCTGGCTCGGCCGGATGTCGCGATTTCCGTCCTGCACAACGGCAAGGCCGTCGAGCACTGGAATGCCAGCGAGCCGGCGCAGCGGGTCGCGAAGATCCTCGGCGACGCGTTCGCCACCGCGCACCTGCCGCTCGACGAGCGCGCCGGGCCGCTCGCCGTCTACGGCTGCGCGGGCCTGCCGACCGCGAGCCGCGGCCGCGCGGACCAGCAGTATTTCTTCGTGAACGGCCGTTTCGTGCGCGACAAGCTGCTCACCCACGCGGTGCGCGCCGCCTACGAGGACGTGCTGCACGGCGACCGCTACCCGTCGTACGTGCTGTTCCTCGATCTGCCGCCCGAGTCGGTCGACGTGAACGTGCATCCGTCGAAGATCGAGGTGCGGTTCCGCGATTCCCGTTCGATCCACCAGTTCGTGTTCCATGCGGTGCAGCGCGCGTTGGCCCGGCATGCGGGCGCCTCGCCGGAAACCACGGCGGGCGGCCACGCCGCTCATCTGGAGCCGGCCGCCGGGCCGGTATCCTTCCAGGCCACGCCGCTCGGGCTCGCCGGCGGGTTCGGCCAGCCGGGCGGCAGCGGGCAGCCGTCGCCCGGCAACACCTGGCTGCGTCAGGCGCGGATGACCCAGGGCACGCTGCCCGTCGCCCAGCCGCTCGCGCTCTACGATGCGCTGTTCGGCCGCAAGGCGCCGGAAACCGACGCGCCGGATCCGGCTCAAGGCGCCGCCGCGGCCTTTCCCGAGTTTTCGGCGCCGCCGGGCGGCGCGAGCGCGCCCGCGTTCGCGCCTCATCCCGCCGTTCCGTTCGACGCGCACGACGAGCAGCCGCTCGGCTTCGCGCTCGGCCAGATCCATGGCATCTACGTGCTCGCGCAAAACGCGCACGGTCTCGTGATCGTCGACATGCACGCCGCGCACGAGCGAATCCTGTACGAACAGTTCAAGCGGGCGCTCGCCGATCGCACGATTGCCGTGCAGGCACTGCTGCTGCCCGTGTCGATGACCGCCAGCCCGATCGAGATCGGCACGGTCGAGGAGGAACGGGACACGCTCGATGCGCTCGGCTTCGACCTCGCGGTGCTGTCGCCGACGACGCTCGCGATCCGCGCGGTCCCGGCGCTGCTGAAGGATGCCGACCAGCAGGCGCTCGCCCGCGCGGTGCTGGCCGACCTGCACGCATACGGCGGCTCGCGGGTGCTGACGGAGCGCCAGCACGAACTGCTCGGCACGCTCGCGTGCCATCACGCGGTGCGCGCGAACCGGCGCCTGACGCTCGACGAGATGAACGCGCTGCTGCGCCAGATGGAAGCGACGGAACGCGCGGATCAGTGCAATCACGGCCGCCCGACCTGGTACCAGCTGACGCTCGGCGATCTCGACCGCCTGTTCATGCGCGGTCAATGAGCGTGTCGTCCCGCATGGTGCCGCAGCCCATTGCCTGCCTGCTCGGCCCGACCGCATCGGGCAAGACCGCGGCGGCGCTCGCGTTCGCCGCTCGGCGGCCGGTCGAGATCGTCAGCGTCGATTCGGCGCTTGTCTATCGCGGCATGGATATCGGCACCGCCAAGCCCACCCGCGACGAGCGCGCGCAGGTGCCGCATCACCTGATCGACGTCATCGACCCGGCCGATGCCTATTCCGCCGCCGACTTCCGTGCCGACGCGCTGCGGCTGATCGACGAGATCGTCGCGCGCGGCCGCACCCCGCTGCTCGCGGGCGGCACGATGCTCTACTTCAGGGCGCTGACGCAGGGCCTGAACGACCTGCCCGGCGCGGACCCCGAGGTACGCGCGAGGCTGGACGAGGACGCCGCGCGCGACGGCTGGCCCGCGCTGCACGCCCGGCTCGCCGAGGCCGATCCGGCCACGGCCGCGCGGCTCGCGCCCAACGATGCGCAGCGGATCCAGCGCGCGCTCGAAGTGTTCCTGCTGACCGGCCAGCCGATGTCGGCGCTGCTCGCCGCGCCGCCGCGCGCGGACGAGGCCGCCGCCCGCTATCGCTTCGTGCCGGTGGCACTGGAGCCGTCGGATCGCGCGGTGCTGCACGCACGCATCGCGCAGCGCTTCGACGCCATGCTGGACGCCGGCTTCATCGACGAGGTCGAACACCTGCGCCGCCGGCCCGAGCTGCACCTGGGCCTGCCGTCGATGCGCTGCGTCGGCTACCGGCAGGCCTGGGAATATCTCGAAGGCGCGACCGACTATCGGACGATGCGCGACAAAGGGGTATTCGCGACGCGCCAGCTGTGCAAGCGGCAGTTGACGTGGCTGCGGTCGATGCCGGAGCGCATGACCGTCGACTGCTGCGCGGACGACGCGACGGCGCGTGCGGTGACGGCGCTCGAGCGGGCGCTGGCGCCGGGCTCCGCGGGCTGAGACCCGGGCCACCGTCGCGGGGATTGCGGGGATTGCAGGAGCGCAGCCTCGGGACGCCTGATCGTGGCCTGAGCCCAACCCCGCCCCAGACGGGCGCGACCACCACGCCCTCGCCCCGGCGAAACGCCGCGGGACTGCGGACGCCGCCGGGCATCCGCCCGCTCCCGGGTTCGCGCGTCCCGCCTCCGTCCGCGCATAAAAAAACGCCCGGCTTCGACAGCCGGGCGTTCTTTCGACCTTCAGTGCTTGCGTGAGCCCGCCCGAACGAACGGCCGCGCTTCAGGCATCGCGGCTCAAACCACCACCGTCTGCGCCTCGCCGTCGCGGCTCGCGCGCACCGTGCCGATCTTCCAGACCTGTTCGCCCGCGTCGGTCAGCTGGCGCACCGCCGCGTCGGCATCCGCCGCCGACACGATCACCGCCATCCCGATCCCGCAGTTGAACACGCGATGCATTTCGGCATCCGCGACACCGCCATGCTCCTGCAGCCACTTGAACAGCGGAGGCAGCGGCCAGGCCTGTTGATCCAGCTCGGCCGTCAGACCGTCGCGCAGCACGCGCGGAATGTTCTCGACCAGCCCGCCGCCCGTGATGTGCGCCATGCCCTTCACCGCGAGGGTCTGCATCAGCGCGAGCAGCGGCTTCACGTAGATGCGGGTGGGCGCCATCAGCGTATCCGCCAGCGAACGGCCGTGGAAATCCGCCGACAGGTCGGGATTCGCGCGCTCGATGATCTTGCGCACCAGCGAGAAACCGTTCGAGTGGATGCCGCTCGACGCCAGTCCCAGCACCACGTCGCCCGGGACGATCGTGCTGCCGTCGATGATCTTGCTCTTTTCGACCGCGCCGACCGCGAAGCCGGCCAGATCGTATTCGCCGTCCGGGTACATCCCCGGCATTTCCGCCGTTTCACCGCCGATCAGCGCGCAGCCCGACAGCTCGCAGCCGGCCGCGATGCCCTGCACGACGGTGGCCGCCGTGTCGACGTCGAGCTTGCCGCATGCGAAGTAATCGAGGAAAAACAGCGGCTCCGCGCCCTGCACGAGGATGTCGTTCACGCTCATCGCAACGAGATCCTGGCCGACGGTGTCGTGTTTGTTCAGATGAAAGGCCAGCTTCAGCTTGGTGCCGACGCCGTCGGTGCCCGATACGAGGACGGGCTCCCGGTACTTCTTCGGCACCTCGAAGAGCGCGCCGAATCCGCCGATGCCGCCGAGCACGCCGTCGCGCAGGGTTTTCTTCGCAAAGGGCTTGATCTTGTCGATGAGGGCATCGCCCGCGTCGATGTCGACGCCCGCGTCACGGTAGGAGAGACCCTGGGCGTCAGGAGCGGATTTCGGAGGATTCATGGGGGAATGCGAGAAGGTCGGTAAAATGCGATTTTACCCGAAGCCGGCCGCGCGACCGGAATTCCCCGCACCGATTCACCAGGGAAAGCATTTTGCCCCACTCGTCCCCGTTTCTCACGCCCTATCAGCGCCAGACCCTGTTCTGGTTCGCTGTCGCGCTCGGGCTCGGCATCCTGCTGTGGGCGTTGCGTCCGGTGCTGACGCCGTTCCTGTTCGGCGCGATCGTCGCGTACATCCTGCAGCCGGGCGTCGCGTGGCTCGAGCGGCGGCGCGTGCCGCGCGGCGCGGGCGCGCTGCTGATGATGCTGTTCTTCGCGCTCCTCATCACGCTGCTCGCGCTGCTGGTGCTCGTCGTGGTACAGAAGGAAGGGCCGCAGGTGAAACAGCAGGTGCCCGGGTTCTTCGCGCACCTGCACGGCTGGCTGCAGCCGAAGCTGGCGTTCCTCGGCCTCGGCGACGCGCTCGACTTCGCCACCCTGCGCGATCTCGTGACGAGCCGGCTGGAAGGCAGCACGCAGGCGGTCGCGACGGCCGCGTGGAGCTCGCTGCGCGCGAGCAGCGGCGTGATGATCTCGCTCGTCGGCGGCGCGGTGATGGTGCCGCTCGTGCTGTTCTACCTGCTGTACGACTCTGGAACCGGATGATCGCGCGCGTCTCGAACATGATTCCGCGCCGCTGGCTGGCCAAGACGACGCAGCTCGTCGCCGACATGGACCGGATGCTGTCGCAGTACCTGCGCGGTCAATTGCTCGTGATGGCGGTGCTCGCGGTGTACTATGCACTCGCGTTGACGATTGCCGGCTTCGAGATCGCGCTGCCGGTGGGCATCTTCACCGGGCTCGCCGTGTTCATCCCGTACGTCGGCTTCGCGACCGGCCTCGTGCTCGCACTGGTCGCCGCGCTGCTGCAGTTCGGCGACTGGTACGGGTTCGGCGCGGTCGCGGCGATCTACGGCTTCGGCCAGCTGCTCGAAAGCTTCTACCTCACGCCGCGCCTCGTCGGCGAGCGTATCGGCCTGCATCCGCTCGCCGTGATCTTCGCGCTGCTCGCGTTCGGCCAGCTGTTCGGCTTTTTCGGCGTCCTGCTCGCACTGCCCGTCAGCGCGATCCTGACGGTAGCGCTGCGTGAACTGCGCCAGGGCTACCTGTCCAGCGCGCTTTACAAGAACTGATTCGCATTGTGACTGTATCCCGTCAACTGACGCTCGACCTCGGCACGCCGCCGCCCGCCACGTTCGACAACTTTTTCGCCGGCGCGAACGCCGAGCTCGTCACGCGCCTGCGCGAACTGGACGCGGCGCTCGCGGCCGGCCCGGTGCCCGACCGCACCTTCTACGTGTGGGGCGAGGCCGGCAGCGGGCGCAGCCACCTGCTGCAGGCGCTCGTGCACGACACGTCGTACGGCTACGCGCGCTACCTGAGCCCGCAGAGCGGGCTCGGCGCGTTCACGTTCGATCCGCGCGTGTCGCTCTACGCGGTCGACGACTGCAACGCGCTGAACGACACCCAGCAGATCGCGATGTTCAACCTGTTCAACGAGGTGCGCGCCCACCCGTCGAGCGCGCTGGTCGCCACCGGCCCGGCCGCGCCGCTCGCGCTCGAGGTCCGCGAGGATCTGCGCACCCGGCTCGGCTGGGGTCTCGTGTTTCATCTGGCGCCGCTGACCGACGAGGGCAAGGCGGCCGTGCTCAAGTACGCGGCGAAGGAGCGCGGCATCGCGCTTGCCGACGACGTGCCGGCGTACCTGCTCACCCATTTCCGCCGCGACATGCCGAGCCTGATGGCGCTCCTCGACGCGCTCGACCGCTTCTCGCTCGAACAGAAGCGCGCGGTGACGCTGCCGCTGCTGCGCGCGATGCTGGCGTCGCCCGAGCGCGACGACGCCGCTTCCGGCCGATTCAAATAGCTTCAAGTAAAATGCGTCTCCATGACTAATCTGGCACTCTTTGACCTGGATCACACGCTGATCCCCACCGACAGCGACCACGAATGGGGCCGCTTCATGGTGAAACTCGGGATCGTCGACGCGGACAGCTTCTCGCGTCAGAACGATCGCTTCTTCGCCGATTACAAGGCCGGCAAGCTCGACATCCACGCGTACCTGAGCGCGATGCTGACTCCGCTCGCGAAGTATCCGCGCGCGCAGCTCGCGCAGTGGCACGAGCAGTACATGCACGAGGTGATCCGGCCCGCGATGCTGCCCGCCGCGCTCGAGCTCGTGCGCCGTCACCAGGACGCGGGCGACTTGTGCTGCATCGTCACCGCCACCAACGAATTCATCACGCGTCCGATCGCGTCCGCGTTCGGCGTGAATACGCTGATCGCGTGCGAGGTCGAGACCGTCGACGGGCATCCCGACTCGGCCTTCACCGGCCGACCGACGGGCACGCCGAGCTACCGCGAAGGCAAGATCGTCCGCACCCAGGCGTGGCTCGCGTCGCTCGGCAAGCAGCTGGGCGATTTCGAGCACAGCTATTTCTACAGCGATTCGCACAACGACATCCCGTTGCTCGAGCAAGTCACCGACCCGATCGCGACCAACCCCGACGCCACGCTGCGCGCGCATGCACGCGAGCACGGCTGGCGCATCCTCGATCTATTCCAACCGTCGTGATCAAAAAACTCATCCGCAAACTGCTCGGGCAGGACACCGTCGACACCGCCGCGCAGGACGCGCCGGCGCCGGCCCCCGCCAACGCGCCGAAGACCGCGCGCAGCGCGAAACCCGCCCGCGCCCCGGCAGCGAAGAGGCCCCGCCCCACCGAGCCGGCCGTCGTGCCCGCCGGCGTGCACGGCATCAATCCGGCGCTGATCTCGAAGAACGCCGTGCGCGTCACCGATACGCTGCAGCAGGCCGGCTTCCGCGCGTTCATCGTCGGCGGCGCGGTACGCGACCTGCTGCTCGGCATCGCGCCGAAGGATTTCGACGTCGCGACCGATGCAACGCCCACCGAGGTCCAGCGCCTGTTCCGCCGCGCGCGGCTGATCGGGCGGCGTTTCCAGATCGTCCACGTGCAGTTCGGGCAGGAGCTGATCGAAGTGTCGACGTTCCGCGCGCTCGTCGATCCGCCTTCCGGTGACGCCCCGCAGGACGCCTCCGCGGAGGACGGCGCGCCGGCGAGGCGCCTGAAGCGCGACGAGCTCGACCGCCGCACCCACGCCGTCGACGCGAGCGGCCGCGTGCTGCGCGACAACGTCTGGGGCGAGCAGCACGAGGACGCCACGCGCCGCGATTTCACGATCAACGCGATGTACTACGATCCGGCGACGCAGACCGTGCTCGACTACCACGACGGCATGGCCGACGTGCGCGCACGCCTGTTGCGCATGATCGGCGACCCGGCCACGCGCTTCCGCGAGGATCCGGTACGGATGCTGCGCGTCGTGCGCTTCGCGGCGAAGCTCGGCTTCGAGATCGAGCCGCACACCCGCGCGCCGATCCAGGAACTGGCCGACCTCATCAACAACGTGCCGGCCGCGCGCCTGTTCGACGAGATGCTGAAGCTGCTGCTGTCCGGCCATGCGCTCGCATGCCTGACGCGGCTGCGCCAGGAGGGCCTGCATCACGGGCTGCTGCCGCTGCTCGACGTCGTGCTCGAACAGCCGCAGGGCGAGAAGTTCATCACGCTCGCGCTCAACAACACGGACGCCCGCGTGCGCGCGGGGAAAACCGTCTCGCCCGGCTTCCTGTTCGCGACGCTGCTGTGGCACGACATGCGCCAGCGCTTCGAGCAATACGCCGAGGAAGGCGAATTCCCGGTGCCGGCGCTCAACCGCGCGATGGACGACGTGCTCGACATGCAGACCAGGAAGCTCGCGATCCACAAGCGCTTCTCGGCCGACATGCGCGAGATCTGGGGCCTGCAGCTGCGCCTCGAAAAGCGCTCCGGCCGCAGTGCGATGAAGCTGCTGGAACACCAAAGATTTAGAGCAGGGTATGATTTCCTCCTGTTGCGCTGCGAATCCGGCGAGCTGGACGGCTCGGTCGGGCAGTGGTGGACGGATTTCATCGACGGCGACGCAGCCGATCGCGAAGCGTTGCTCACGCAGGGCGGCAGCAAGGAAAAGTCGCCCCGCAAGCGTCGCCGCCGCGGCGGCACGCGCAATCGCAAGCCGGACGACGGTGCGGAGCAGGCTCCGCGCCACGAGCCCGACGCGGACGACTGACGCGTTCGCCGTCGAACGACGTAGGAAAGTGATGCCATGACGGTTGCTTATCTCGGGCTGGGGGCAAATCTTGGCGACGCGCGCCAAGCGTTGAAAGACGCGGTGGTGTGCCTCGCGCAGCAGCACACCGTCACGGTGTGCGGCAAGTCCAGCCTGTATCGCACCGCCCCGATCGACGCGGGCGGCGACGATTACTACAACTGCGTCGTGAAGATCGACACGACGCTCGCCGCGCGCGCGCTGCTCGCTCTGTGCCAGAAGATCGAACACCACTTCGGCCGCGAGCGTCCGTTCCGCCATGCGCCGCGTACGCTCGATCTCGATATCCTGCTGTACGGCGAGCATACGATCGACGAACCGGACCTCGTCGTCCCGCATCCTCGCCTCACCGAACGCGCGTTCGCGCTGGTTCCGCTGATCGAGATCGATCCGGCGCTCGAGATTCCCGCGCACGGCCGGGCCGACGCGTTCCTCGCCGGGCTCGCGCACCAGCGCATCGAGAAAGTGCAGACCTGCCAGTGCCTCGCGCTCAAGGCGATCGCCGACGGCGCCGCCGCCGCCGTCAAGAGCCGCTGCCGATGAACGCCGCTCCGCTCACCGTTACCGCACCCGACTGGCGGCCGCCGTGCCGCTACCTCGTCATCGAGGGGCCGATCGGCGTCGGCAAGACCACCCTCGCCAGGCTGCTCGGCGAACGCTGGTCGATGCAGACGCTGCTCGAACGCCCGCAGGACAATCCGTTCCTCGAGCGCTTCTATCGCGACACCGCGCGCTACGCGCTGCCCGCCCAGCTGTCGTTCGCGCTGCAGCGTGCGCGGCAGGCGCAGGAGATCGTCGCCGCGCACCAGGCCGGCACGCCGCTCGTCACGGATTTCATGACGCAGAAGAACGACATCTTCGCGCGGCTCACGCTGCCCGACGACGAATGGCACCTGTATCGCGCACTCGCCTCGCATGTCGACGTGCCCTCGCCGACACCCGATCTGGTCGTCTATCTGCAGGCGACGCCGGAGGTGCTGTTCGCCCGCATCCAGAAGCGCGGCCTGCCGATGGAACTGCAGATCAGCGATACGTACCTGCGCGCGCTGTGCGACGCCTACAACGAATTCTTCTATCACTACGACCGCACCCCGGTGCTGACGGTCGCGGCGGAACACCTGAATCCGCTCGAATCTCCCGAAGACCTTGCGCTTCTCGTCGAACGCATCGAGACGATGCGCGGCCGCAAGGAATTCTTCGTCAAGGGCGGCGCCGCCCGCTAAGCGGCGGCGCGCCCCTTCCCTTACCCATCGAACCGGATTTTCCATGACCTATCTCCAGGAATCGAGCCGCCCCGCCGTGACGGTCCCCAAGCTGCAGGCCATGCGCGACGCCAACGAGAAGATCGCGATGCTCACCTGTTACGATGCGAGCTTCGCCGCGCTGCTCGACCGCGCGGGCGCGGACGTGCTGCTGATCGGCGATTCGCTCGGCAACGTGCTGCAAGGCCAGACCACCACGCTGCCCGTCACGCTCGACGAGGTCGCGTACCACACCGCCTGCGTCGCCCGCGCGCAGCCGCGCGCGCTGGTGATGGCCGACCTGCCGTTCGGCACCTACGGCACGCCGGCCGACGCGTACGCAAGCTCGGTCAGGCTGATGCGCGCCGGCGCGCAGATGGTCAAGCTCGAGGGCGGAGAATGGCTGGCCGACACGGTGCGCTTCCTCGTCGAGCGCTCGGTGCCGGTCTGCGCGCATCTCGGGCTCACGCCTCAGTCGGTGCATGCGTTCGGCGGATTCAAGGTGCAAGGCAAGACCGAAGCGGGCGCGGCGCAGCTGCTGCGCGACGCGCGCGCGGTCGAGGCGGCGGGCGCCCAGATCGTGCTGCTCGAAGCCGTGCCGACCCTGGTCGCATCGGAGGTCACCCAGTCGCTGAAGGTGCCGACGATCGGCATCGGCGCGGGCGCCGACTGCACGGGCCAGGTACTCGTGCTGCACGACATGCTCGGCATCTTCCCCGGCAAGCGGCCGCGTTTCGTGAAGGATTTCATGCAGGGACAGCCGAGCATCTTCGCGGCGGTCGAAGCCTATGTGCGCGCGGTGAAGGACGGCAGCTTCCCCGGTCCCGAGCACTCGTTCTGACCCGCCGCGCCCGCGGACCATGAAAAAAGCGCGGCATCCCCGACGGATGCCGCGCTTTTTTTTCGTTTCGCCGGGCGCCCGGCTCCTACGTCGGATTTGGCCCCGCCCGGCGCAAACGGACCTCGATCGCGCCGCGCAGCGCATTGCTGAGCAGCAGCGTCTCGGCGCTCAGCACATCGTCGAGCGTCAGCACGCGTTCGGCGATTTGCCACGCCGGATCCTCGAGCAGCACACCGCGCATCACGCCCGGCAGCACGCCCGACGACAGCGGCGGCGTAAACCAGCGCCCGCCCAGCTTCACGAAGACCGTCGACCGGCCGCCTTCCGTCAATTCGCCACGCTCGTTGAAGAACAGCATGTCGAAGCACCCGTGCTGCTCGGCGAGCTGCCATGCGCGGTCGTATTCGGCGCGGCGCGTGGTCTTGTGCAACAGCAGCGCGTCGCCGGACGGCACGGGCGCGAAGCCGTGCTCGAACGCCAGCAGCACGCCCGCCGCGCCGGACGGCAACGGCTGCAGCGGCGCCGCCGCAAGCTCGAGCGAACCGTCCTTCGCCAGCGCGAGCCGGAAGCGGTACTCGCCCTCTCCGAGCGCCGCGCAACTCGCGGCGATGCTCCGCCGCGTATCGGCCTCGTCGAAGGCGAAGCCGAATGCGTCCGCGCTTTCGCCCAGCCGCGCCACATGCCGGTCAAGATAACGAACGCCCTCGTCGCGGGTCGCGCGTATCGTCTCGAAGAGCTGGAAGCCGGGATCGGCGTCGGTCAGAAAGCGTGCCTTCAGTTCGCACTCCGCGAATTCGTCGGCCGCAACGCTATCGAGCACGATGCCGGCGCCCACCCCCATCGCGCCGCGTCGGCGGCCCTGGCGATCGGCCGCGTCGAGCGTCAGCGTGCGGATCGCCACCGACAGGCAGAAGTCTCCGCACGCCCGCGCCCCGTCGGGCTGCGCCATGTCGAGCCAGCCGATCGCCCCCGTGTACAACCCGCGCGGCGTGCTCTCGAGGGTGTCGATCAACTGCAGCGTCCGGTGCTTCGGCGCGCCGGTGATCGAGCCGCACGGAAACAGCGCGCGCAGCACGTCGGCGAAACGCACGTCGCCGCGCAGTTCGGCCTCGACGGTCGACGTCATCTGCCAGACCGATGCATACGGCTCGACCGAGAACAACGTCGGCACCTTCACGGACCCGGTGCGGGCGACGCGGGATACATCGTTACGCAGCAGGTCGACGATCATCACGTTCTCGGCGCAGTTCTTCGCGTCGTTCGCGAGGAACGCGGCGGCGGCCGCGTCCTCGGCCGGATCGGCCGCGCGCGGCGCGGTCCCCTTCATCGGACGCGCGCGCAGCCGCGCACCGGCCGTTTCGACGAACAGCTCGGGCGAACACGACACGACCCACGCATCGCCCGGCAGCGCGATCAGCGCGCCGTAGCGCACCGGCTGGCGCGCACGCAGCCGGCGATAGAGCGCGAGCGGCGTGCCGAACGTGTCGAAGCCCAGCCGATAGGTGTAATTGATCTGATAAGAATCGCCGGCGCGCAGCGCGTCATGCACGGCCGCGATCGCCGCATCGAACGCCGCGCGCGTCACGCTCCTGCGCACGTGCGCGACACCCGCCGCCGACGGCTCGGCCCGCCCGCCGTCCTGCCGCGCGAGCCACGCGTCGGCCTCGTCGCGCGACAGCGAGTCCAGCCGTTCGAACAATAAAAAACGCAGCGGCGCATCGCCCCGCTGCGTCAGTTGCAGATTGCGTCCGAATTCGTAGTCGCCGAGCACGACCGGATGCAGGCCCCGCCGCGCATCGTCGGCCACGGCATCGCAAACCGTGTCGAGCTGCGCGGGATCGATGCACACCCGTTCGTGCGAAAACCCCGAATACAAACGACTCGACCGCGCTGCCGCGGTCGAGTCGCAATCGTCGAAGAGCGCGAAAGGCGCGCTCCCACCGCCGTCAGCCATCCCGCCTCACCTCTGCCGAAACGATCACTCGAAGAAGCTCTTCACGCGATCGAACCAGCTTTTGCTCTGCGGGCTGTGGCGCCCGCCGCCTTCCGCCAGCGACTTCTCGAACTGCTTGAGCAGGTCGCGCTGCTGCTCGGTGAGCTTCACCGGCGTTTCCACCTGCACGTGCACGTAGAGATCGCCCGCGATGCTGGAGCGCAGCCCCTTGATGCCCTTGCCGCGCAGCCGGAACGTCTTGCCCGACTGCGTGCCTTCCGACACCGTGAAGCTCGCGCGGCCCGCGAGCGTCGGCACTTCGATCTCGCCGCCGAGCGCCGCCGTCGTGAACGGGATCGGCATCTGGCAATGCAGATCGTCGCCGTCGCGCTCGAACACGGCGTGCTGCTTGATGTGGATCTCGACGTACAGATCGCCCGACGGCCCCCCGTTGACGCCGGGCTCGCCGTTGCCGGCCGAGCGGATCCGCATGCCGTCGTCGATGCCGGCCGGGATCTTCACTTCGAGCGTCTTGGTTTCCTTCACCTTGCCCGAACCGTGGCAATGCACGCACGGTTCCGGAATATAGGTGCCGGTGCCGTGGCACTTCGGGCAGGTTTGCTGGATGCTGAAGAAACCCTGCGACATCCGCACCGTGCCCTGGCCGTGACAGGTCGGGCAGGTTTCGGGCTTGGTGCCGGGCTTCGCGCCCGAGCCGTGGCAAATTTCGCACGACACCCAGCTCGGCACGCGGATCTGCGTGTCGTAACCGTGCGCCGCCTGCTCCAGCGTGATCTCCATGCTGTAGCGCAGATCCGCGCCGCGGTACACCTGCGGACCGCCTCGGCCGCCGCGCGCGGCACCGCCCGCGGCCTGGCCGAAGATGTCGCCGAAGATGTCGCCGAACGCATCGGCGAAGCCGCCGAAACCCTGCGCGCCCGCACCGCCCATGTTCGGATCGACGCCCGCGTGGCCGTACTGGTCGTAAGCGGCGCGCTTCTGGCCGTCCGACAGCATTTCATAGGCTTCCTTCACCTCTTTGAAATGCTCCTCGGCATCCTTGCTGTCCGGATTGCGGTCAGGGTGGTACTTCATCGCGAGCTTGCGATATGCCTTCTTGATTTCGTCGTCGCTCGCATTCTTCGCGACGCCCAGAACCTCGTAGTAATCCCGTTTCGCCATATCGGTTCAATACCGCCGCTCAACGCGCGCGGCGGCTCCTCTCGCTTCCAGTAAAGTCTTGCGACTTGTTGAGCATCGCATGCCCGCCGTTCGGACCGTGCAACGCGATGCCCGCCATAAAACAAATGTGCCCGGAGGGCCGTGAGGCCCGCCAGGCGTAGGGGTGATCCGCTGTTCCGGCAGTGAAGCAACGGATCCGGGCCGGCCGCGCCGCGCGCTGCGCGCGGCGCGGGTTCGACACCAACCCGGCTCAGTCCTTCTTCACTTCCTTGAAGTCGGCATCGACGACATCGTCGGCCGCTTGCGCGCCGCTGTGCGCCGCGCCTTCCGCCGCGCTCGCCGCACCTGCCGCGCCGGCCTGCTGCGCCTGCATGTCGGCATACATCTTCTCGCCGAGCTTCTGCGAGGCCGTCGCCACCGCTTCGATCTTCGCGTCAAGCGTCGCCTTGTCGCTCGACGTGTTCTTCAGCACATCCTCGAGCTCCTTCAGCGCGGCTTCGATCTTGTCCTTCTCGCCCGCGTCCAGCTTGTCGCCGTACTCGGTCAGCGCCTTCTTCGTGCTGTGGACCAGCGCGTCGCCCTGATTGCGCGAATCGGCCAGCTCGCGCAGCTTGTGATCTTCCGCCGCGTTCGCTTCCGCATCCTTGATCATCTGGTCGATCTCGGCTTCGGACAGGCCCGAGTTCGCCTTGATCGTGATCTTGTTTTCCTTGCCGGTGGCCTTGTCCTTCGCACCCACGTGCAGAATGCCGTTCGCGTCGATGTCGAAGGTCACTTCGATCTGCGGCGTGCCGCGCGGTGCGGGCGGAATGCCTTCCAGGTTGAACTCGCCGAGCAGCTTGTTGCCCGCCGCCATTTCGCGTTCGCCCTGGAACACCTTGATCGTCACGGCGCCCTGATTGTCGTCCGCGGTCGAATACACTTGCGCGTGCTTGGTCGGGATCGTCGTGTTCTTGTTGATCATCTTCGTCATCACGCCGCCGAGCGTCTCGATGCCGAGCGACAGCGGGGTCACGTCGAGCAGCAGCACGTCCTTGCGGTCGCCCGACAGCACCTGGCCCTGGATCGCGGCGCCCACGGCCACGGCTTCGTCCGGGTTCACGTCGCGGCGCGGATCCTTGCCGAAGAATTCCTTCACCTTCTCCAGCACCTTCGGCATGCGGGTCTGGCCGCCCACCAGGATCACGTCGTCGATGTCCGACACCTTGACGCCCGCATCCTTGATCGCGATGCGGCACGGCTCGATGGTACGCTCGACCAGTTCCTCGACCAGCGCTTCCAGCTTGGCGCGCGTGATCTTCAGGTTCAAGTGCTTCGGACCCGATGCGTCGGCCGTGATGTACGGCAGGTTGATTTCGGTCTGCTGGCCCGACGAGAGTTCGATCTTCGCCTTTTCAGCGGCTTCCTTCAGGCGCTGCAGCGCGAGCACGTCCTTCGACAGGTCGACGCCCTGCTCCTTCTTGAACTCGCCGATGATGTAATCGATGATGCGCTGGTCGAAGTCTTCACCGCCCAGGAACGTATCGCCGTTGGTCGACAGCACTTCGAACTGCATTTCGCCGTCGACGTCCGCGATCTCGATGATCGACACGTCGAACGTGCCGCCGCCGAGGTCGTACACCGCGATCTTGCGGTCGCCCTTCTCGGCCTTGTCGAGACCGAACGCGAGCGCGGCGGCCGTCGGTTCGTTGATGATCCGCTTCACTTCGAGGCCGGCGATGCGGCCCGCGTCCTTCGTTGCCTGGCGCTGGCTGTCGTTGAAGTACGCCGGCACCGTGATCACGGCTTCCGTGACCGGCTCGCCGAGGTAGTCTTCGGCGGTCTTCTTCATCTTGCGCAGCACTTCGGCCGAGACCTGCGGCGGCGCGAGCTTCTCGCCGTGCGCCTCGACCCAGGCGTCGCCGTTGTCGGCCTTGATGATCGCGTAGGGCATCAGGCCGATGTCCTTCTGCACTTCCTTCTCTTCGAAGCGGCGGCCGATCAGGCGCTTCACCGCGAACAGCGTGTTGCGCGGATTGGTCACCGATTGACGCTTGGCAGGCGCACCCACGAGGACTTCGTTGTCGTCCATGTAGGCGATGATCGACGGCGTGGTGCGCGCGCCTTCCGAGTTCTCGATGACCTTGACCTGATTGCCTTCCATCACGGCCACGCACGAGTTCGTGGTGCCGAGGTCAATACCGATGATCTTTCCCATGTCACTAATCTCCAGAAATCCTTGATCGCTGCGGAAAACCGGCGTTTTTACCCGATTTCCCACGCCAAATTCAACTCTGCACTCGAAATAAGTGCTGCCGCGCCGTTTTCAAGACCCTGAAAGCGATGCGGCTATTAATTTTTTTCAATCGCCGCCGGCCGGTGAGCCGGACGCCGCGATCTTCGCGCGCGCCGCCGCGACGGCGGCCTCGAACTGACCCAGGCCATGCCAGCCGGTAGCCCGGCCGAGCCGCTTGCCGCCATGGAAGAAAAACCACGTGGGCACGCCGTGCAGCACGAAGCGCCGGCTCAGCGCGCGGTGTTCGTAGACGTTGCTATGGAACCATTTCAGCCCGAGCGCACGGATCGCGTCCGGCTGCGCAAGCATCGCCTTCTTCGCGATCTCGCAGTTGAAACAGTCGAGGCCCCAGAAAAAGACCACCGCGAGCGCATCACCGGCGGTTTCCAGCCCGGCGTCGAAATCCTCCGCGCCCAGCGCCTGCATGTCGAACACCGAGAACGCCGTCGCGTCGACGCCCACGCCCGCCATCGCGGCGTTACTTCGGCTGCGCGACGGTCACGAGCGCCGGACGCAGCACCCGGTCGGCGATCGTGTAGCCCTTCTGCAGCACGGTGACGACCGTATTCGGCTCCTGCTCGGCCGGCACCATCGAGATCGCCTGATGCCGGTGCGGGTCGAATTTCTCGCCGACCGGGTTCAGCGCCGTGACGCGTCCCTTGTCGAGCGCGCTTTGCAGCTGGCGCAAGGTCAGTTCGACACCTTCGCGCACCTTGACCAGGTCGCCCGACGTATCGCCGAGGGCCGCTTCGAGACTGTCGAGCACCGGCAGCAGGTTTTCCGCGAAGCTTTCGATCGCGAACTTGTGAGCCTTCGACACATCGTCCTGGGCGCGGCGGCGCACGTTATCGGTTTCGGCCTTCGCCCGCAGGAAGCTTTCCTGCAGCTCGGCGACCTTGGCTTGAGCCTCGGCGAGCGCAGTGTCGGCTGCCGGCGCCGCCGCTTCGGCGGCCGCCGCGTCGCGGCCGATGTCGTCGGCCGGTTGGCCCGCCGGGTTCTCTTGCGTGTTTTCCATGTCGCTGAAAGTCGTTTTAGAGGTTAAAGCCAAAGCGGCGGCCGGATTCGCGGGATTTCCCCCGCGTGCCGGACACCGCACAACAAAGGTACAAATAAGGCCCAAATCAATAATTTCAAGAGGGTCTTTAGCCGATCCGCGCCCTCTTCGCGGGCAACGGCGCGACGCGCCGGTGCCGGTCTCGGTCAGCCGCCTCGCGGCCCGAGTCCAGGCCGAAATGGCCTGTAACAACCCTTACGTGTGGGCCACTAGCTCGGGGATGGCGCCTGCACTACACTCCAGTCAGGTGATTCGAGCACAGGTTTACCCTAAGCCGACAATCGCCTGACATCGACCTTAGGCCCCGTTTTCACCCGTCTTCTTGAGGGGAGTACCGTGAAACTGACCTTTGCCATATCGGTGGTCGCGCTGGTACTCATTGCTGGCACCACGACCATCTGCTTGTCCGGCGCCGTGACCGAGCGCACGACCGAGTACGGGAGTGCGCGGGCCACGTTCGACCAGATGTTCAGCTCCCACCCGAAAATTTGTCGATAGTGCGGCGGTCGCGCTTCGTCGGCCGCCCATGCAACTGGGCCGCCGGCTCGCGAAAATGCCGGCGACGCTCCTGCTCCGCCAGCCGCCGCTCCCTTCCCTCCGCCGTTTCCGCATAAAGCGTCTGAGCCACGCTGGCCGGCCCTCGCACGTCGCACACGCCGAGTACGTCGATCTGCCAGACCGCGGTCTCGATCGTAATGTCGACCCGGTCGCCGACGCGTACCTCCTTCGCCGGCTTGACGGCCGCGCCGCCAATCCGCACCCGGCCCTTGTCGACGGCATCGGCCGCGAGCGAGCGGGTCTTGAAGAAGCGCGCGGCCCATAGCCACTTGTCGATGCGCAGCCGCGCACCCGGTTCGGTCGAGATCGGGCGGTTCATCACGGTCAGGACACGGTTTCCGGCACCGTTGCCGCGCGCACCGGCCAACCCTGCAGGTTTTCCGCGACGATTTCGCCCAGCGCCGCCACCCACGCGGGCGATGCGTTCAGGCACGGAATCCGGTGAAACGCCTTGCCGCCGGCATGCAGGAACGCGTCGCGCACTTCCATGCCGATTTCCTCGATCGTTTCGAGGCAATCGGCGGTGAAGCCCGGGCAGAACACGTCCGCGCGGCGCACGCCGGCCGCGCCCAGCTCCTTCAGCGTCGGTTCGGTATACGGCTGCAGCCACTCCGCCTTGCCGAAACGCGACTGGAACGTCACCCGGCATTCGATCGAGCCCAGCTCGAGCGCCGCCATCAATAGCGCGGCCGTCTGCTGGCACTGGTCATGGTAGGGATCGCCGAGATCGAGCGTGCGCTTCGGCACGCCGTGGAAACTGAGCACCAGCTTGTCGCCCGCCGCGAAATCGGGCCGCCCATGCGCCGCCCAGTACTGGCGGACCTGCTCGGCAAGCGCGTGAATGTAGGCGGGGTGATCCGCGTAGTGGCGGACCGTGCGCACCTCGAGCTGGTTGCGCATCCGTCCGAGCGCGGCGAACGCCGCATCGAACGCGGTGGCGGTGGTCGACGACGAATACTGCGGGTACATCGGCATCAGCAGCACCCGCTCGGCACCCGCCCGCTTGAGCTGAGAGAGCACCGTGCCGATGTCCGGCGTGCCGTAGCGCATCGCGTAGTCGACCATCACCTGATAGCCGTTCGCGGCGAACAGCGGCCGCACGCCTTCCACCTGGCGCTCGGTGTTGACGCGCAGCGGCGAGCCCTCGGGCGTCCACACCGCCGCATATTTCTTCGCCGAGGTCCGGCCGCGCAGCGGCAGGATCAACACGCGCAGGATCACCTGCCAGACCGCCTGGGGAATCTCGACGACGCGCGGATCGGACAGAAACTGCGCGAGATAGCGGCGCACCGCGCGCGGCGTCGGCTGGTCGGGCGTGCCGAGATTGATCAGCAACACCGCGACGCGATGGGCCGCGGCGGCGTGCGAAGGCGGTTCGAGGTCAAAACGCATGAGGAAAGCGTGCCTGGGCACCGAATCGAACGAGTCTCATTATAGCGGGGCCGCCAGGACAGGACAGTCGGCCGTTCGGCGGATGGCGCCCGCGCACGGGCGGCGGCAAGATGATGAACGGCCGGCGCTTACTGCTGGCTCAGCGTCAGCGACAGCAGCCGGGCGGTGATGTCGACGATCGGGATCACCCGGTTGTAGGCCATCCGCGTCGGGCCGATCACCCCGAGCGTGCCGACGATCTGGCCGTTGACCTCGTAGGGCGCCGTCACGACGCTCATTTCCTCGATCGGCACGAGCGTCGACTCCCCGCCGATGAAGATCTGCACGCCCTGGGCGTGGCTCGACACGTCGAGCAACTGCAGGAGGCTGGTTTTTTGGTCGAACACGTCGAACAGCTTGCGCAGCCGCGCCATGTCGGACGACAGGTCCGCCACTTCGAGCAGGTTGCGCTCGCCGGAAATCAGCACCGTGTCCTGATCGTCGGTCGCCTCGGTGCTCGCGGTGACGGCCGCGTGCATCAGCGCGGTCATGTCGCCGCGCAACTGGTCGATTTCCTCGCGCAGCCGGCGCCGCACCTCGTCGAACGACAGTCCGGCGAAGTGCGCATTGATGTAGTTCGAGGCCTCGGTGAGCTGCGACGGGCTGTAGTCGCGCTGGGTGGCCATCATCCGGTTCTGCACGTCGCCTTCCGGCGTCACGATGATGAGCAGAATCCGCTTGTCCGACAGGCGCATGAATTCGACCTGCTTGAACACGTGGCTGCGGCGCGGCGTCAGCACGACCCCGGCGAACTGCGACAGGTTCGACAGGACGCTGGCCGCGGCGGCCACCACCCGCTGCTGCGGTTCGCCCGCCTGCAGCGTGGTCTGCACGAGCCGGGTGACGGCGGCGGCGTCGATCGGCATCTCGACCGTCAGCATCGTGTCGACGAACAGCCGGTAGCCGCGCGGGGTGGGCACGCGGCCCGCCGACGTGTGCGGGCTGGACACCAGGCCCAGCTCCTCGAGGTCGGACATCACGTTGCGGATCGTCGCCGGGCTCAGCTCCAGGCCGGAATAGCGCGACAGCGTGCGCGAGCCGACCGGCTGACCGTCGGCGATATACCGTTCGATCAGGGTTTTGAGGAGGGTTCGTGCGCGCGGATCTAGCATGGGGAAAAATTTTAGCTCAACCGGGCCGCGCCCGCGAGCTTCACCGCAATCCGGCCGATCCGGACCATCCGCCGCCCCGGGTCGACGAGCGGTTCTTTTCGTCATCGAGCTATGGTGTAATGCCGGCATGAAAACCGGTAATCAGTTCCATACGGTCGCGCTCGTCGGGCGCAGCAATACCCCCGGCATCGCCGAACCGCTCGCCACGCTGGCCGCCTGCGTCGCCAAGCGCGGCTTCGAGGTCGTGTTCGAGGCGGATACCGCGGCTGGAATCGGTATCACCGGCTATCCGGCGCTCACGCCTGCCGAAATCGGCGCGCGGGCGGACGTCGCGGTGGTGCTGGGCGGCGACGGCACGATGCTCGGCATCGGCCGGCAGCTCGCCCCCTACCGCACGCCGCTGATCGGCATCAACCACGGCCGGCTCGGCTTCATCACCGACATTTCAGCATCCGACATGCAGGAGCTCGTGCCGATGATGCTCGCGGGCAGCTTCGAGCGCGAGGAGCGCTCGCTGCTGGAATCCCGGATCATGCGCGACGGCGAACCGATCTATCACGCGCTCGCGTTCAACGACGTGGTCGTCAACCGCAGCGGCTTCTCCGGGATGGCCGAACTACGGGTATCGGTGGACGGCCGCTTCATGTACAACCAGCGCTCGGACGGCCTGATCGTCGCGACGCCGACCGGCTCGACCGCCTATGCGCTGTCGTCGTCCGGTCCGATCCTGCATCCTCAACTGCAGGGCATCGTGCTCGTGCCGATCGCCCCGCACGCGCTGTCGAACCGGCCGATCGTGCTGCCGGACGACTCCCGGGTGCGCATCCAGATCATCGCCGGGCGCGACGTCAACGTGAATTTCGACATGCAGTCGTTCACCGCGCTCGAGCTGAACGACACGATCGAGGTGCGCCGCTCGAAGCACACGGTGCCGTTCCTGCACCCGATCGGCTACAGCTATTACGCGACCCTGCGCAAAAAGCTGCACTGGAACGAACACCCGTCGCTCGACGACGATCCGGTGTCCTGACGCCCTCTCTCGCCTACCGTCCATGCTCCGTCATCTCTCGATCCGCGACTTCGTCATCGTCGCCGCGCTCGACCTCGAATTCGACAGCGGTTTCACCGTCTTTTCCGGCGAGACCGGCGCGGGCAAATCGATCCTGATCGATGCGCTCGCCCTCGCGCTCGGCGAACGCGCCGACGCCAGCGTCGTGCGCACCGGCTGCACGCGCGCCGACATCAGCGCCGAATTCACGCCCTACGACCGGGTCGCGCGCTGGCTCGACGAGCATGCGTTCGACGCCGACGATACCGTCATGCTGCGCCGCGTGGTGGATGCGAACGGCCGGTCCCGCGCGTTCATCAACGGCACCAGCGCGACGCTCGCGCAATTGCGCGAGGTGGGCGAAATGCTGGTCGACATCCACGGCCAGCACGCGCACCAGTTGCTGATGCGTCCCGACGCGCAGCGCGAGCTGTTCGACACCCACTCGGGCCTCGCCGCCGACGCGGCCACGGTCGCGCGCGGCTGGCGCGCGTGGCGCGACGCCACCCAGGCGATCGAAACCGCGCAGGCGCACGAGCGGGAGCTGCAGCTCGAACGCGAAAAGCTCGCGTGGCAGCTCGCCGAACTCGACAAGCTCGCGCCGCAGCCCGGTGAATGGGAAGAGATCGGCACCGAACACAAGCGCCTGTCGCATTCGGCGAACCTGATCGACGGCGTGCGGGGCGCGCTCGACGCGCTGTCGGAGTCCGACGAGGCCATGCTCACGCAACTGGGCGCGATCGTCTCGAAGCTGCGCGGCCTCGCCGAATACGACCCCGCGCTGAACGACGCGCTCGCGTCGCTCGAGCCCGCCGAGATCCAGCTGCAGGAGGCGTCGTACTCGCTGTCGCACTACGCGCAGCGGCTCGAACTGGATCCCGCGCGGCTCGCCCAGGTCGAAACGCGCCTCGATGCGCTTCATTCCACGGCCCGCAAGTTCCGCCTGCCGCCCGAGACGCTGCCCGTCGAACACGCCGCGCGCCGCGCGCAGCTCGCCGCGCTCGACGCGGCCGCCGATCTCGGCGCGCTGGAAGCCGCGGCTGCCAAGGCGAAGGACGCGTATCTCGTCGATGCGAAACGCCTGTCCAAGGCGCGCGCGCAAGCCGCGAAGGCGCTCGGCGCGGCGGTAACGACCGGCATGCAGGAATTGTCGATGGCGGGCGGCAGCTTCGAGGTCGCGCTGACGCCCCTGCCGGAAGGCGGCGCGCACGGGCTCGAGCAGATCGAGTTCCGCGTGGCCGGCCACGCGGGCGTACCGCTGCGGCCGCTCGCGAAAGTCGCGTCGGGCGGGGAGCTAGCGCGGATCAGCCTGGCGCTCGCGGTGATCGCGAGTGCGGCCAGCCCGACGCCGACCCTGATCTTCGACGAGGTCGACACGGGCATCGGCGGCGGCGTCGCCGAAGTGGTCGGCCGGCTCCTGCACCAGCTCGGCCGCATGCGGCAGGTGCTGTGCGTCACTCACTTGCCCCAGGTCGCCGCGCGCGGCGACCAGCACTTCCAGGTCGCGAAGGCGCAGGACCCGCAGGGCGGCACCGTGTCGAACGTCATGCCCCTCGACAAGGCGAACCGGATCGAGGAAGTCGCGCGGATGCTCGGCGGACTCGAAATCACCGCCACCACCCGCAAGCACGCGAAAGAGATGCTGGCGGCCTGACGCAAGGCGCCGGAGCCGGTCGCCCGGCCCGCCGCCCGCTCAACCGAACACCCGCTCCCACAGCGCGATCACCGCCGCGCGCTCGGCCGCCACCCGTTGCGGCTCGACCCGCGCCTTCTCCATGCCGTCGAGCCGCAGCCGGTGCTGCAGCTTCCGGTAGATCCGGTACGCGGCGCCGACCGTCTCGGCCTCCGCCTCGCTCATCAGCCCGAAGTGCGCGACTTCGCGCAGCAGCGCGATGTTGCCGGTGTTGCGGATCATCTCCGGGTGCCGCTGCGCGTGCAGCAGCACCCAGTACTGAACCACGAACTCGATGTCGACCATTCCGCCGCGATCGTGCTTCAGGTCGAACAGATCGGTCCGATTCGGATGTCCGGCGAGCACCTTGCCGCGCATCTCGACGATCTCCTTCGCGAGCACCGCCGCGTCGCGCGGCGTCGTCAGCACCTGCACGCGAATCGCCTCGAACGCCGCGCCGATCTGCGCATCGCCCGCGCTGTAGCGCGCGCGGGTGAGCGCCTGATGCTCCCAGACCCAGGCGGTGTTGGCGGCATCGCCTTCGCGCAGCTGATAGCGCCTGAACGCATCGAGATCCGTCACGAGCAGGCCGGCCTCGCCGTTCGGCCGCAGCCGCAGGTCGATGTCGAACAGCGCGCCCGCGCCCGTGGCGGTCGTGAGCCACGTGATCAGACGCCGGGTGAAGGTCGTGTACACGTCGGCCGCCCGCTCGTCGGGGTCGTCGTAGAGGAAGATCAGATCGAGATCGGACGCGTAGCCGAGTTCCTTGCCGCCCAGCTTGCCGTACGCGATCGCCGCGAAGCGCGGCACGTCGCGGTGGCGCTTCGCGAGCTGCGACCAGACCACTTCGATCGTCACGTCGAGCACTGCATCGGCGAGCTCGGAAAGCCGGTCGCTCACATGCTCGACCGACAGCTTGCCGGCGAGGTCGATCAGCAGGATCCGGAATACTTCGGCATGCTGCGCGTGACGCAGCAGATCCATCTGCTGTTCCGCGCCGTCGGCCGCAGCCAGCCGCACGCGCAGCGCGTCCTTGAACGCCGGCCAGTCGAACGGGCTCGCGATCGCCTCGTCGTCGAGCAGTTCGTCGAGCAGCTGCGGATGCCGGATCAGATAGCCGCCGCCCCAGCGCGTCGCGCCCAGCACCGACAGCACGCGCTCGAGCGCGGCCGGATACTCGGTCAGCAGCGCGAGATACACGCCGCGGCGGCTCACGGTCTCGAGCAGGTCGAACAGCCGCACGACGGTTTCATCGCGATGCGCGGCGTCGATCCGCGGCGCGGCCTCGAGCGCGCGCTGCGCGACCCGGTCGAAGCGGTGGCGGCTTTTTTCCGGCAGCCCGGTATAGCGGGACGACTGCCACACCGCCCTGAGCCGCGCGAGCACCGCGGCCGGATCGGCGAAGCCGAGCCCCGCGAGCCGCGCCGCCAGCGCGTCGTCGGTGCTGTCGTCGCCCAGCGCGCTGCTCCAGATCCAGGCCGCCGCGCCGTCCTCGGCCGAACCGCACGCGTGTTCGCCGCCCGCCTTGTCGGCGAAGATCTGATCGAACTGCGCTTCGACGAAGCCGCGATGCCGGTCCAGCTCCCGCATCAGCGCCCCGTAATCGGCGAAGCCGAGCGACGCCGCGAGCGCCGCGCGATCGGTCGGATCGACCGGCATCGCGTGCGTCTGCGCATCGTTGCGGTACTGGAGCCGGTGTTCGAGCACGCGCAGGAAGCGGTACGCGTCGGTCAGGCCCGCGCGGACCTCCTCGGCGATCAGGCCGCGCGCTTGCGCATGCCTGAGCACCGCGAGCGTCGGGCGGATCCGGAAACCCGCGTCCTGGCCGCCGCGAATCAGCTGGAATACCTGCGCGCTGAATTCGATCTCGCGGATGCCGCCGCGGCCGAGCTTGATGTCGTCGGCCTTGTCGGGCCGCATCGACGCGCGCCGCTGCGCCTCCTGGCGGATCTGCAGATGCAGCGACCGGATCGCGCCGATCACGCCGAAATCGAGGTAGCGCCGGTAGACGAACGGCTTGACGATCCCGTCGAGCTGCTTCGCGAGGCGCCGGGCCGCGTCGCTGTCGTGCTCGGACACGAGCCGCCCCTTGATCCACGCGTAGCGCTCCCACTCCCGGCCCTGTACGTAGAAGTATTCCTCGAGCATCCCGATGCTGCAGACGAGCGGCCCCGAATCGCCGTTCGGCCGCAGCCGCATGTCGACGCGGAACACGTAACCGTCGCCCGTCACCTCCGACAGCACGCCGATCAGCCGCCGCCCGAGCCGGGTGAAGAAATCCTGGGTCGCGATCGGCGCGCGGCTGCCGCCCGCCGTGTCGCCGTCGTCCTCGTAGACGAAGATCAGGTCGATATCGGACGACACGTTGAGTTCGCGCCCGCCCAGCTTGCCCATGCCGACCACGCCGAGCGCGAGGCGTTCGCCCGACGGGCCGCGCGGCTCGCCGTAGAGCGTCTCCAGGTCCGCCGACAGGAGCGCCAGCGAACGCTGCACCGCCACTTCGGCCAGTTCCGTCATCGCGCCGGTAACCTCCGCGACGTCGGCGCGCCCCGCCAGATCGCGCTCCGCGACCGCGCCGAACACCTCGATGCGCAGCTGCCGCAACGCCTTTTTCAGCGTGTCCTCGGACGGCGGCGCGCCCGCGGCGGCCAGCAGCCCGGACAGGCGTTCGTCCAGCAGCGCCCGCGTGACGGGCGCGGCCGCCCAGGCGGCGATCTGTCCGGCCAGCGCCGGGCGGGCCGCGACGGCGCGGGCAAGGTAATGAGAATAGGACGTGCAGAGGCGGGACGAAACGTCGGTCATGGAAAAGCGCTGCGCGAGGGAAAGGCGCCGGACGCGCGGCCCGGCGCGGCCTCCGCGCCCGCCCAGCGCCAGCCGGCCGGACAGCCCGCGCCGACAGCCCTCGAACGGCCGCCCGCACGGACCCCTGTGATACATTTCAACGTCAGTTCGCAAAACTACCATATCGCCGCCCCTTCGCCGCATGTCCGACCCCCAGGAATCCGCCGCACCGCCCGAAGCCGGACCTCCGCGACACGATCACCCGGTTCTGCGTCGCGTGTTCAAGGGGGTGCTGGCGATCGGGATTGCCGCCTATTTCGTGTCGGCGGGCCTGTTCCTCGGACTGCGCTACCTGCTGCTGCCCCGGGTCGACGAATTCCGGCCCCGAATCGAAAGCTTCGTCTCGCAAAAACTCCACGCCGACGTCCGGATCGGCCGGCTCGCGCCGTCCTGGTCCGGCCTGCAGCCGGGAGTCGAGGTCAGCCGCCTGACGATCCGCGGCCGCGACGGCCAGTTGGCGCTCTCGGTGCCGCATGCGAGCGCCGCGCTGTCCTGGCGCTCGCTGCTGCGGCTGTCCCCGACGCTGTCGAGCCTGATCGTCGACGAACCCGACCTGCTGACGGAACGCAAGGCGGACGGCTCGCTGTTCGTCGCGGGGGTCGCGGTGCCCACCACCCGCAGCGGCGACGACACCTTCAGCACCTGGCTCCTCAAGCAGGAGGCGATCGTGCTGCGCGGCGGCACGCTGCGCTGGCGCGACGCGCAGCACGCCGCGCCCGAGCTCGCGCTCACCGGCATCCGCGCGGCAGTCCTGAACGACGGGCTGACCCACCGGATCGCCCTGCAGGCGCCGGCGAACGGCACCCTGTTCCTCGGTCCGCTCGATTTCCGCGCCCGCTTCACCCACAAGCCGCTCGCGCCGATCGGCAAGCCGGCGAACTGGACCGGCGACGCGTACGTGTCGACCGGCCCCGTCGATCTGCCGACGCTCGCGCGCTACACCAATATCCAGCTGACCGCGTACGCGGGCCGCATCGACAACGCGATCTGGGCCAACTTCAAGAACGGCCATCTGACGGGCGCACGCGGCAACCTGCACGGCTACGACATCGCGCTGCGGGTGCGCCCGACCCAGCCGCGCCTCGACATCCCGGTCACCCGCTTCGGCTGGGACCTCGCGATCGATCCGAAGCGCGACTACACGCTGCACCTGTCGCACCTGCACGCGGAACTCGGCCAGCCCCCGCTCGACGACGGCACGCCGCTGTCCCGCTCGCTCGCGCTGTCGACGCTGACCGCCCGCTACCGGGTGCCGAGCGTCGATCGCGGCCAGTTGCTGAGCGTCAAGGGCGACCAGGTCGATCTCGGCATCCTCGCCGAATTCATCCGCGGCCTGCCGCTCCCCGCGCGGCTGCGCAACGAACTCGTGCGGTTCGATCCGCGCGGGCTCGTCGCGAACTACGACATGGAAGTCGAGCGAGCCAAGCCGGCGAGCGGCGAACTCGCGGGCGAGGAGCAGCAAAACGGCGTCGCGCCGATCATCCGCTACCGTTTCCGGGGCGACCTGCAGGGCATCAGCGTCGAAGCGCAGGAGCCGCCGCCGGGGCTGTCGGTCCACGGCCATCCGCGCGCCGGGATTCCCGGCGTCGAGAACCTGTGGGGCCACGTCGATGCGGACGAACGGCAGGGCACGGCGAGCATCGACACCGTCAACGCGGCCGTCACCGTGCCGGGCGTGTTCGACGAGCCCCGGCTCGCGTTCGACCGCCTGCGCGGCCGCGCGAACTGGACCATCGCGCACGTCGACGGCGAACCGCATGCGCGCGTCGAGGTCGCGGTGCCCGAATTCCATGTCGAGAATCCCGACGCGGCGATCGCGGTCGCCGGCACCTATACGAACCCCGGCCACGGCCGCGGCTCGCTCGACCTGAAGGCCGAATTCGAGCGCGCCGCCGTCGCGCGCATCGCCCGCTACCTGCCGACCAGCCTGTCGGACCATCTGCGCCTGTATCTCGGCCATGCGCTGCAGGCGGGCCAGGTGAAGCGCGGCGCGACGATCGTCGCGAAAGGCCCGCTCGAGACCTTCCCCTACGAGCACGACCCGAAGGCGGGCATGTTCCATATCGTCGCGCCGTTTACCGGCGGCCGGTTCGAGCCGACGCCGCAGCCGCTGCACCTGCTCGCGAACGGCACGCCCAACGTATGGCCCGCGCTCGACGGCATCGACGGCGTGTTCGAGCTGGAACAGAACCGGCTGCGCTTCGACATCGACCGCGCACGCTACAAGGGCATCGCACTCGACAAGGTAAGCGGCAAGATCGCCGACCTGGGCAACCCGACCCACGCGCCGCTCGTGATCGAAGGCCGCGCGCACGGCCCGCTCGCCGACCTGCTCGACTACGCGAACCGCAGCGCGATCGGCGGAATGACCGGCCACCTCGGCGACAAGGTGCGCGCGCAGGGGCCCGCGACGCTCGCGCTCAAGCTCACGATCCCACAGCACACCCTGCACCCGCACACCGATGTCGAAGGCACCATCGGACTCGCCGGCAACACGCTCGAAAGCGACGGCGTGCCGCCGTTGTCGCGCCTGCGCGGCAATGTGCGCTTCACGCAGCACACCCTCGCGGTCGATCGCCTGACGGGCCGCTTCCTCGGCGGCGACCTGCGGGCGAGCGGTTCGCTCGCACCGACCGGCCGCTACGCGTTCGACGTCGACGGCCGGATCGCCGTCGACGCCGCGCGCGGCCACAACCTGCACGGCCCGACCGCCGCGCTGCTCGAGCGCGTCGTCGGCGACGCGCCCTACCGGCTTTCCGTGCGCGGCGAAAAGGGCGGCCTCCCCGACATCACGGCCAGCTCCGACCTGACCGGCATCGCGCTCAACTTTCCCGAACCCCTCGCCAAACCCGCGGGCACGCCGATGCCGTTCAGCTTCACGTTCGGACCGCAGCGCCAGGCCGACGGCAAGACGCTCGAACATGCCGACCTGAAGCTCGGCCCGATCGGCGCGACCTACCTGCTCGACATTCCGCGCGGCGGGCCGGTCAGCGCGGTGCGCGGCGCGGTCGGGATGAACCGGATGCCCGACCTGCCGCAGGAAGGGGTGACGGCCGCGGTCGACGTGCCCGAGCTCGACGCCGACGCATGGCAAACGTTCGCAAAGACGTTCCACGCGTCGCCGAAAACACAGGAGCCCCAGCCGGGCGGCGAGCGCATCGATCTCGCGAGCTTCGTGCCGAAGCGCTTCGCGCTGCATTTCGGTTCGCTCAAGCTGCTCAAGCGCAACTGGGAAAACGTGATCGTCGGGGCGTCGCACGTCGACGATCTGTGGCAGGCGAACATCGCGTCGAACCAGGTGTCGGGCTACCTGTCGTGGGCGCCGGGCGGCGGCCACAACGGCGCGGGCGTGCTGAACGCCCGGCTCGCGAAGCTCGTGATTCCGGACAGCGCGCAGCATGACCTGGTCGGCCGCGCGATGGACCTGCCGACGCCCACCGACCGCGCGATGCCGTCGATCGATCTGGTCGTCGACGAGGTGGTCGCGCGCGGCCACGATATCGGCCGGCTGGAAGTCAACGCGCACAACTACGACGAACACGGCATCCCGGTGTGGGCGCTCGACAAGCTCGAACTGTCGAACCCGGCGGCCAAGCTCACCGCCACCGCGAACTGGCGCACGTCGCGCCGCGCACTCGCGCACGGCGTCGAGGAGGACGAGGCGCCGCGCCGCACCGTATTCGACTTCAAGCTCGACATCGACAATGCGGGCGCGCTGCTCGATCGCGTCGGCCTGCCGCGCACCGTCGCCGACGGCCGGGGCACGCTCACGGGCAAGGTCGGCTGGCGCGGCGGTCCGACCGCCATCGACTACCCGACGCTCGACGGCACGCTCACGCTCGACCTGCGGCACGGCCAGATCCTGAAGGTCGATCCGGGCGCGGCGAAGCTGCTCGGCGTGCTGAGCCTGCAAAGTCTCGCGCGCTTTCTGACGCTCGATTTCCGCGACGTGATCGGCAAGGGCCTGCCGTTCGAGACGATCACCGGCACCGGCCATATCAAGAACGGAACCGCCCGCACCAGCGACTTCGAGATGACCACCGCCCCCGCGAAAGTGACGCTCACGGGCGCCGTCGATCTCGCGCAAGAAACCCAGGACCTGCACGCGCACGTCGCGCCGAAGGTCAGCGCCGGCGCGGCGGCGATCGCGGCCGCGGTGATCAACCCGCTGCTCGGCCTCGGCGTGCTGGCCGCCGACCTCGCGCTGTCGCAGACGTTGTCGCACGCACTCGCGATGAACTACGCGATCACGGGTTCGTGGGCGCATCCGCATATCGAGCGGGTCGGCAACGATCGCGGTAAGATGGACCACGACCACGCGCCCGCCGATGCGGCGGGCCATTGATCCGGCCGCTCCTGGGCTCGCACCCTTTTTTCAGGCAACCGAATTTGCAATGACCGACCGATCCGCCTTAGCCACGCCCTTTCGGGTCGCCGCGCTGCAGATGGTCAGCACGCCCGAAGTCGCCGCCAACCTGGCCGAAGCCGGCCGGTTGATCGGCGAGGCGGCCGACGGCGGCGCGCAGCTCGTGCTCCTGCCCGAATATTTCTGCTTCATGGGGTTCAAGGACACCGACAAGCTCGCGCTCGCCGAGCCCTACCAGGACGGCCCGATCCAGCGCTTTCTCGCCGAGGCCGCCGCGCGCCACGGTATCTGGGTCATCGGCGGCACGCTGCCGCTCAAGGCGCCCGAACCGTCGCGCGTGCTGAACACCACGCTGGTGTTCGACCCGCAGGGCCGCGAAGCGGCCCGCTACGACAAGATCCACCTGTTCAATTTCGAAAAAGGCGACGAGTCGTTTGACGAAGCGCGCACGATTCGCCCCGGCGACGCCGTGCGCGGCTTCGACGCGCCGTTCGGCCGGGTCGGGCTGTCGGTCTGCTACGATCTGCGCTTTCCGGAGCTGTACCGCCAGCTGGGCGACTGCGCGCTGATCGTCGTACCGTCGGCCTTCACGTACACCACCGGCCGCGCGCACTGGGAAATGCTGCTGCGCGCGCGGGCGGTCGAGAACCAATGCTACGTGCTCGCCGCCGCCCAGGGCGGCAAGCACGACAACGGCCGCCGAACCTGGGGGCACAGCATGCTGATCGACCCGTGGGGCGAGGTGGTCGCGGTCCGCGACGAAGGCCCCGGCGTCGTGAGCGGCGAACTCGATGCGGCCCGCATCGCCGACGTGCGGCAGAGCCTGCCCGCATGGCGGCACCGGGTGCTGGCCTGAAACCGGCCCGCCCCGCTTGAAACCCGGCCGCCGCGATCCATCTATACAGTCAGTACAGCACGCCCGATCAACGTATTTAGATAGAGACTCCCCGACACCCGCATGAACATCATCGAACCCGGCATCCGCAACCTCGCGCTCGCGAAGGACATCCTGCTCACGCCTTACGGCCTGGACGAAAGCCTGCTGACGCGCACGCTCGCCGACATCTTCACGCACCGGGTCGACTACGCCGACCTGTACTTCCAGGCGACCCGCAGCGAAGCGTGGAGCCTCGAGGAAGGCATCGTCAAGTCGGGCAGCTTCAGCATCGACCAGGGCGTCGGCGTGCGCGCGGTGGCGGGCGACCGCACCGCGTTCGCGTACTCCGACGACCTGTCGCCGGAAGCGATCCGCCAGGCCGCGGCCGCGACCAAGGCCATCGCCCAGGCGGGCGGCGGCAAGCGGAAGATCCAGGTCGCGTCGACGCTCAAGGGCATCTCGGGCCGCGATCTGTACCTGCCCTCCGATCCGCTCGCGTCGCTCGACGCGACGGCCAAGGTGAAGCTCCTCGAACGCGTCGAGCAGATGGCGCGCAGCCGCGATCCGCGCATCACGCAAGTGATGGCGGGCCTCGCGGGCGAATACGACGTCGTGCTGGTCGCGCGCAGCGACGGCGCGCTGGCCGCCGACATCCGGCCGCTGGTGCGCGTGTCGGTCACGGTGATCGCCGAGCAGAACGGCCGCCGCGAGATCGGCTCGGGCGGCGGCGGCGGCCGCTTCGACTACGGCTATTTCACCGACGAGGTGCTGTCGCGCTACGTCGACGACGCGGTGCACGCGGCGATCGTGAATCTCGACGCGCGTCCCGCGCCGGCGGGCGCGATGTCGGTGGTGCTCGGCTCGGGCTGGCCGGGCGTGCTGCTGCACGAGGCGATCGGCCACGGCCTCGAGGGCGACTTCAATCGCAAGGGTTCGTCGGCGTTCGCCGGCCGGATCGGCGAACGCGTCGCGGCGAAGGGCGTGACGGTGGTCGACGACGGCACGCTGCCGAACCGCCGTGGCTCGCTGAACATCGACGACGAAGGCAACCCGACCCAGTGCACGACGCTGATCGAGGACGGCATCCTGAAGGGTTATATCCAGGACACGCTGAATGCGCGCCTGATGAAGATGCCCGTCACCGGCAACGCGCGCCGCGAATCGTACGCGGCGCTGCCGATGCCGCGCATGACCAACACCTACATGCTGAACGGCGACAAGGATCCGCAGGAAATCATCGAATCGGTGAAGCACGGGCTGTACGCGGTGAATTTCGGCGGCGGCCAGGTCGACATCACGAACGGCAAGTTCGTGTTCTCGGCGTCCGAGGCGTACATGATCGAGGACGGCAAGATCACCTACCCGGTGAAGGGCGCGACGCTGATCGGCAGCGGTCCGGAATCGCTGAAGTACGTGAGCATGATCGGCAACGACATGAAGCTCGACACCGGCGTGGGCGTGTGCGGCAAGGAAGGCCAGAGCGTGCCCGTGGGCGTCGGCCAGCCGACCTTGCGGATCGACCGGATGACGGTCGGCGGCACGGCCTGATTGCAGCTCAGCGCAGATAATTCGCACGAATCGAACAAGATGTGCGGATTGTCCGCATTTTTGACCCCACCGGATTGCCAGCCGGCCGCCGGCGGGGTATAAAGTGCAAATCACTTTTTCGACGAACCGAACCACCGTCATGTCCGCCAAGTTTTACTTTTACTTTTTTTGGTATCTCAGACCGCTGGCGGATCGAGAGGAGTGATGGCGCACCAAGCGCAAACGAAATTCCTGAAAAACCGCCGGCGAACCCGGCGGTTTTTTTTCGCCCTGCCGATCCGCGCCGACCTGACGGCGCCGCCGTCGACAGACCGCTCAACCGAATTCACGCATCCGCATTGTTGAATTGACCGAATAGCCGCACCCGCTCCGACCGGGCGGCGCACCGAACCTGGAGAACAAGCATGCCCCCGCACAACACCGACGACGTCCGTATCCGCGAACTCAAGGAGCTGACGCCGCCCGCTCACCTGATCCGCGAATTCGCCTGCACCGAGACGGCGGCCGAGCTGATCTACACCGCGCGCCAGTCGATGCACCGGATCCTGCACGGGATGGACGACCGCTTGATCGTCATCATCGGGCCGTGCTCGATTCACGATACGAAGGCGGCGCTCGAGTACGCGGGGCGGCTGGTTCACGAACGCACGCGCTTCGCGGGCGAGCTTGAGATCGTGATGCGGGTGTACTTCGAGAAGCCGCGCACGACGGTCGGCTGGAAGGGGCTCATCAACGATCCGCACCTGGACAACAGCTTCAAGATCAACGACGGCCTGCGCACCGCGCGCGAGCTGCTGATGCATATCAACGAGCTCGGCCTGCCCGCCGGCACCGAATACCTCGACATGATCAGCCCGCAGTACATCGCCGACCTGATCTCGTGGGGGGCGATCGGCGCGCGCACGACCGAATCGCAGGTGCACCGCGAACTGGCGTCGGGCCTGTCGTGCCCGGTCGGCTTCAAGAACGGCACGGACGGCAACGTCAAGATCGCGGTCGACGCGATCAAGGCCGCGTCGCAGCCGCACCATTTCCTGTCGGTGACGAAGGGCGGCCATTCGGCGATCGTGTCGACGGCGGGCAACGAGGACTGCCACATCATCCTGCGCGGCGGCAAGACGCCGAACTACGACGCCGAGAGCGTGAACGCCGCGTGCAGCGACATCAGCAAGGCCGGGCTTGCCGCGCGGCTGATGATCGACGCGAGCCACGCGAACAGCTCGAAGAAGCACGAGAACCAGATCCCGGTCTGCGCGGACATCGGCCGTCAGATCGCGGGAGGCGACGAGCGGATCGTCGGCGTGATGGTGGAGTCGCATCTGGTGGCCGGCCGCCAGGACCTGCAGGAAGGCTGCGAACTGACCTACGGCCAGAGCATCACCGACGGCTGCATCGACTGGAACGACAGCGTGAAGGTGCTGGAAGGCCTCGCGGAAGCCGTGAAAGCGCGCCGCGTCGCGCGCGGCAGCGGGAACTGAGCGGCGGGCCACGCCCGCCCCACGGTGACGACGGCACCCCGGCTCGATCCAGGGGTGCCGCCTTCGACTGCCTCGCGTCGACTCGGGTACCCCGCGTGCCCGCCGGTCGGCAACCCCATTCACTGCGCCCCGCGTCGGCGCGGCTCGATCACTCGATCGCGCCCGATCCGAAAATCTCGGTGTGCACGCGCGCCGGCTCGACGCCCAGCGCGACGAGCGCATCGCGCTGCGCCTTCATGAACGCGACCGGACCGCAAATGTAGTAATCGGCATCCGCGACGAACGCGTGCTGCACGACCCGCTGCGGCGTCAGGCGCCCTTCCTCGTCGTGGTCGACGCCCGCGCGGTCGTGCGGCCCGACGAGTTCGTAGAACACCTTGCGCGTGACGTTCGGATGCCGTGCGGCCAGCGCGTTCAGCCATTCGCGGAACGCATGCGCGCGCCCGCTGCGACACGCGTGCACGAAGCGCACCTGGCGGGTGCTGCCGGCTTCGGTCAGCGCCGCCGCCATCGACACCATCGGCGTAATGCCGACCCCCGCCGAGATCAGCACGACCGGCGTCGCGGCCGTGCGATCCAGCGTGAAATCGCCCATCGGCGCCGTCACTTCGACGATCGCGCCTTCGTCGACCCCGTCATGGAGCAAGGTCGACACCTTGCCCGCCGGAATCTCCTCGCCCTGCCCCGCCTCGCGCTTGACCGAGATCCTCAGCCACTTGCCGTGCGGCGCGTCGGAGAGGCTGTACTGACGCGGCTGATCGACCCCGAGTTCGCCGACGAAGCGTTTGACCGTCACGTACTGGCCGGGCTCGAACCCGGGCGCGGCGCCGCCATCCGCCGGACTGAGGTAGAACGACGTGATCCCGTCGCTCTCGCGCACCTTGCCGGCCACCTTGAACGGCCGGTAGCCGCTCCATGCCGCGCCTTCGTACAGGTTGGCCTCGGCGCCGATCAGGATGCTCGCCAGTTGTCCGTAAGCGACCCGCCACGCGTCGAGCGTCGGCTGATCGACCGCGTCGCCGAGCACCTCGACGATCGATGCCAGCAAATTCTCGCCGACGATCGGGTAATGCTCCGGCCGGATATTGAGGCTCGCATGCTTGTGCGCGATCCGCGCCACCGCGCCGCTCAGCACGCCGAGGTTGTCGATGTTCGCCGCATACGCGTACACCGCCTTCGCGAGCGTTTCCGGCTGGCTGCCCGTCTTCTGGTGGGTCTGGTTGAAGAGATTGCGCAGCTCCGGATGCCGGCCGAACATCCGTTGGTAGAAGTGTTTCGTGATGGTCGCGCCATGTTCGGCGAGAACCGGGGCGGTGGCTTTCACCCGGGCCATCTGGTCGGCTGTGATCTGGGTCATGATTCGTCCTCCGTTAAACATGCTGAAACAATACATCTTTAACGACACGACTCACCCTGGTCAAATTGTCGCATCTCGAAATAGCGCCGGATCCTGCCCGCCGGCGCATCGGCGCTCAATCCGGGCGGGCGCGCTCCCACAGCACGTCGCTGCCGCCGGCGGCCCGGTTCAGCACGCGCGCCAGCACGAACAGCAGGTCCGACAACCGGTTCACGTATTGACGCGGCGCAGCATCCAGCGGCTCCTGCTCGCCCAGCGCGACGATCGAACGCTCCGCGCGCCGGCAGACGGTACGGCAGACGTGCGCGAGCGCCGCGCCGCGCGCGCCGCCGGGCAGGATGAATTCCTTCAGCGGCGACAGCCGCGCGTTGTAGTCGGCGAGCCATCCGTCGATACGCGCGAGGTGCACGGCGGCGATCACCCGGTGACCCGGGATGCACAGCTCGCCGCCCAGGTCGAACAGGTCGTGCTGGATCGTCGCCAGCGCCGCGCGGACGTCGTCCGGCAGCGGCTCCGCGAGCAGTACGCCCAGGTTCGAATTCAGCTCGTCGACGTCGCCGATCGCGGCGATCCGCGCGTCGGTCTTGCGTACCCGGCGCCCGTCGCCGAGGCCGGTGGTGCCGTCGTCGCCCGTGCGCGTGGCGATCTTGCTGAGGCGGTTGCCCATGTGTGTCCCCGTGATGGAAGCCGCGCCGCGCGGCGAATCCCCATTATCGCAGCGGCCGGCGAGGCTGGCGGCGGGCTTTCCAGCGTAGAATGATCCGGCCGCCTCGACGCGGCGCCTGCATAAGAGCTGTACAGGAGACTTGCGTGAATCACCCCGCCCCGCCGGCCCCGTTGCGCCGCCCATTCCCCGCCGCCCTGCTCGCCGCGCTCGCGGCCGCCTTCGGCACGCGCGTGTCGACGGCGGAAGCCGTGCGCATCCAGCACGGCCGCGACGAATCGCCCTTCGATCCTCAGCCGCCCGACGCCGTGGTCTTCGCGCGCAGCGCAGACGAAGTCAGGCAGGTGGTCCTGCTGTGCGCGCAATACGACGTCCCCCTGATCCCGTACGGCGCGGGCTCGTCGCTCGAAGGCCACCTGCTCGCGGTACAAGGCGGCGTGTCGCTCGACGTGTCCGAGATGAACCGCGTGCTGTCGATCGACGCCGAGGATCTGACCGTCACGGTGGAGCCCGGCATCTCGCGCAAGACGCTCAACGACGCGCTGCGCGACACCGGCCTGTTCTTCCCGATCGACCCCGGCGCGGACGCGAGCATCGGCGGGATGACCGCCACCCGCGCGTCCGGTACCAACGCCGTGCGCTACGGCACGATGCGCGAGAACGTGCTCGGCCTCACCGCCGTGCTCGCCGACGGCCGCGTCGTCAAGACCGGCACGCGGGCCCGCAAATCGTCGGCGGGCTACGACCTGACACGGCTGTTCGTCGGCTCGGAAGGCACGCTCGGCGTGATCACCGAGATTACGCTGCGCCTGCATCCGCTGCCCGAAGCGGTCTGCGCCGCGGTCTGCGCGTTCCCGTCGATGAGCGCCGCCGTGCGCGCCGTGATCGAGACGATCCAGATCGGCGTGCCGATCGCGCGCGTCGAGTTCGTCGACGCGCTCGCGATCCGTTCGATCAACCGCCACGCGAACCTGACGCTCGCCGAAGCGCCGACCCTGTTCTTCGAATTCCACGGCACCGAAGCCGGCGTCAAGGAGCAGGCGGAACTGGTGCAGGCGCTCGCCGCGCAAAACGACGGCAGCGGCTTCGAGTGGGCAACGCGCCCCGAGGACCGCACCCGTCTCTGGTCCGCCCGGCACAACGCGTTCTTCGCGATGCTGCAGCTGAAGCCCGGCTGCCGCGCGGTCACGACCGACGTGTGCGTGCCGATCTCGAAGCTCGCCGCCTGCGTCGAGGAAACCGAGTCCGACCTGCGCGCGTCGTCGCTGCCGTGCCCGATCGTCGGCCATGTCGGCGACGGCAACTTCCATGTCGCGATCCTGATCGATCCGGCCAAGCCGGCCGAGCTGGCGGAGGCCGAGACGATCAACCAGCGGATCGTCGAGCGCGCGCTGCGGATGGGCGGCACCTGTACCGGCGAACACGGCGTCGGATTGCACAAGATGCGCTTTCTGGCCGCGGAGCACGGCGACGTCGCGCTCGACGCGATGCGCGCGATCAAGCTCGCGCTCGATCCGCGCAACCTGATGAACCCCGGCAAGATTTTCACTGTCGGCGAATGACCGGCCACCGCCCGGGCGCGCGAGCGGCCGGGGGATGCGCCGCAAGGCTGCCCGTCCAGGAGGAGACATGAACGCCCCCGCCGCACTGTCGGCCGACATGCGCTCGCAACGCCAGCGCGAAGTCGTGCAGGCGCTGATGGCCGTGCTGCCGACGCACTGCCTGCTGTATCGCGAGGAAGACACGGCCGCGTACGAATGCGATGCGCTGTCCGCATACCGGCGGTTGCCGCTCGCCGTCGCGCTGCCGGAAACCGAATCGCAGGTGCTGCGGATCGTGCAGATCTGCCGCCGCCTGGATGTGCCGATCGTCCCGCGCGGCGCCGGCACGAGCCTGTCGGGCGGCGCGTTGCCGATCGCGCACGGCGTCGTGCTGTCGCTCGCGCGCTTCACGCGGATCGTCGAAGTCGATTCGTACGCCCGCACCGCCACCGTCCAGCCCGGCGTGCGCAACCTCGCGATCTCCGAGGCCGCCGCGCCATACGGGCTCTATTACGCACCCGATCCCTCGTCGCAGATCGCCTGCACGATCGGCGGCAACGTCGCCGAGAATTCGGGCGGCGTCCACTGCCTCAAGTACGGGCTGACCGTGCACAACGTGCTGCGCGTGCGCGCGGTGACGATCGACGGCGACATCGTCGAGTTCGGCTCGCTCGCGCTCGACGCGCCCGGCCTCGACCTGCTCGCGGTGACGATCGGCAGCGAGGGCATGTTCGCGATCATCACCGAGGTCACGGTGAAGCTGATCCCGAAGCCGCAGACCGCGCAGCTCGTGATGGCGAGCTTCGACGACGTCGTGAAGGGCGGCGAGGCGGTGGCCGCCATCATCGCCGCGGGTATCATTCCGGCCGGCCTCGAGATGATGGACAAGCCCGCCACGCGCGCGGTCGAATCGTTCACCCATGCGGGCTACGACGTCGACGCCGCCGCGATCCTGCTGTGCGAATCGGACGGCACGCCCGAGGAAGTCGCCGAGGAAATCGTGCGCGTGACCGCCGTGCTGCGCGAGCACGGCGCGACCCGCATCCAGGTGTCGCGCAACGAGAGCGAACGGCTGCGCTTCTGGTCCGGCCGCAAGAACGCGTTCCCGGCGGCCGGCCGCATCTCCCCCGACTACTACTGCATGGACGGCACCGTGCCGCGCCGCGCGATCGGCCCGCTGCTCGCGCGGATCGAACAGATGGAGGCGCGCTACGGGCTGCGCTGCATCAACGTGTTCCATGCGGGCGACGGCAACATGCATCCGCTGATCCTGTTCAACGCGAACGATCCCGACGAACTGCACCGCGCCGAGGCGTTCGGTGCGGACATCCTCGAAACCTGCGTCGAATTCGGCGGCACGGTGACGGGCGAACACGGCGTCGGCACCGAAAAACTCAACTCGATGTGCGTGCAGTTTTCGCCGCCGGAGCGCGACGCGTTCTTCGCGGTCAAGCGCGCGTTCGATCCGCCCGGGCTGCTCAACCCGGACAAGGGCATTCCGACCCGCGCGCGCTGCGCCGAATACGGCCGGATGCACGTGCGCGGCAGTCTGCTCCCGCACCCCGACCTGCCCCGCTTCTGATCGGGAGGACTAGGGATAGTCGGGATGTGCGATCGCACCGCCCCGGTACAATCGACCGAACGCACCGAACGTATAACGAGAATGAACGTCATGGAAGAGGACGACATCGTCGCAGGCTGGGCCGAGCGCATCCGCGAAGCCAGCGCGGACGGCCGCGCGCTGCGGATTCGCGGCGGCGGCACGAAAGACTGGTACGGCCAGACGCTCGAGGGCGACATCCTCGAGACGCGTGCCCATCAAGGCGTCGTGTCCTACGACCCGGCGGAACTGGTGATCACCGCGCGGGCGGGTACGTCGCTCACCCAGCTCGAAGCCACGCTCGCCGAACACGGTCAGATGCTGCCGTTCGAGCCGCCCCACTTCGGGCGCGGCGCGACGTTCGGCGGCGCGATCGCCGCCGGTATCGCGGGGCCGCGCCGCGCGACGTCGGGCGCGCCGCGCGATTTCGTGCTCGGCGCCCTGCTGATGAACGGGCGCGGCGAAGCGCTGCAGTTCGGCGGCCAGGTCGTGAAGAACGTCGCCGGCTACGACGTGTCGCGGCTGCTGGCCGGCTCGCTCGGCACGCTCGGACTGATCCTCGAACTGTCGGTGAAGGTGCTGCCGAGGCCGGTCGCCGAAGTCACGCTGAAGTTCGACATGAGCGCGACCGACGCGGTCCGCAAGCTCAACGAATGGGCGGGCCGCCCGCTGCCCGTCAGCGCGAGCGCCTGGCGCAACGGCACGCTGGTCCTGCGGCTGTCGGGCGCGGAAGCCGCGATCAAGAGCGCGAAGATGACGCTCGGCGGCGAAGTGGTCGACGCGGTCGAGGCCGAGCGCTTCTGGGAAGGCGTGCGCGAGCAGAGCGATCCGTTCTTCGCCGGGATTCCGCCCGGCCATGCGCTGTGGCGCCTGTCGCTGCCGTCGATCACCGAGCCGATGCACCTGCCCGGTTCGCAGATGATGGAATGGGGCGGCGCGCAGCGCTGGTGGATCACCGACGCCGACGCGCAAACGGTCCGGATGAGCGCGAAGCAGGCGGGCGGCCACGCCACGCTGTTCCGCTCCGGCACTGCCTACGACCGCAGCGCGGGCGTGTTCACGCCGCTGCCCGCGCCGCTGCTGAAAATCCACCGCGGCCTGAAGGCGGCATTCGATCCCGCGCGCATCTTCAACCGCGGCCGGCTCTACCCCGATCTCTGAGTGCGCGATGCAGACCAACCTCGCTGATTTCATCCGCGGCACCCCGGACGGCGACGAAGCCGAAGCCATCCTGCGCAAGTGCGTGCACTGCGGCTTCTGTACGGCCACCTGCCCGACCTACCAGTTGCTCGGCGACGAGCTGGACGGCCCGCGCGGCCGGATCTACCTGATCAAGCAGATGATCGAAGGCGCGCCCGTCACGCGCAGCACGCAGCAACATCTGGACCGCTGCCTCACGTGCCGGAGCTGCGAGACGACCTGCCCGTCCGGCGTGCAGTATGGCCGGCTCGTCGAAATCGGCCGCAAGCACGTCGAAGCGAAGGTACCGCGCCCCATATCGCAGCGCCTGATGCGCCGCGCGCTCGCGAGCTTCGTGCCGAACAGCACGCTGTTCTCGCCGGTGATGCGGCTCGGTCAGCAGGTCCGCCCGCTGCTGCCGAAGCGGCTGCGCGACAAGGTGCCCGCGCGCACTCGCCTGCTCGACTGGCCGGACGCGCAGCATCCGCGCAAGATGCTGATGCTGGCCGGCTGCGTTCAGCCGTCGATGCTGCCGAACATCAACATCGCGACCGCGCGCGTGCTCGACGCGCTCGGCGTGCAGACCGTCGTCGCGCCCGAAGCCGGCTGCTGCGGCGCGATCCGCCTGCATCTGAACTATCACGCCGACGCGCTCGACGACGCGCGCCGCAATATCGACGCCTGGTGGCCGCACGTCGAGCAGGGCGCGGAAGCGATCGTGATGAACGCGTCCGGCTGCGGTGCGACGGTGCTCGAATACGCGCATCTGCTGCGCGACGATCCGGCGTATGCGGACAAGGCACGGCGCATCGTCGAACTGACGAAGGACGTCTCCGAACTGCTCGCCGGATTCGAGGCGGAGCTGGCCGCGCTCGCGCGCCGGCGGGCGGTGCACACGGTCGCCTACCACCCGCCCTGCACGCTGCAGCACGGCCAGCAATCGCGCGGCAAGGTCGAGCGGCTCCTCGAGGCGCTCGGCATCGAGGTGCGCCTGCCCGCCGACAGTCACCTTTGCTGCGGATCCGCGGGCACCTACTCGCTGACGCAGCCGTCGCTGTCGTACAAGCTGCGCAAGCAGAAGCTCGCGAAGCTGCACGCGCTCGAACCGCAGATGATCCTGTCGGCCAATATCGGTTGCCTCGCGCACCTCCAAAGCGGCACGCCGCTGCCGGTCGCGCACTGGATCCAGCTCGTCGAGCATCTGCTGTACGGGTGAGCCCCACGCCGCGCGCCGCCGCAAGCGGCGCGCGCACAGTCCGTATAATTCCAACGATCCGCCGCCGCGCCGCGGCACCTTCGCCCGACGCTTTCCGTCCGCTCCGCCATGTCCGATCTCGCCGCCCGCCTCGCCTCCGTCCAACGCCGCATCGACGACGCCGCGCGCGCGGCGGGACGCGAGCCCGGCGCCGTCGAACTGCTCGCCGTCTCCAAGACCTTCCCCGCCGCCGACGTGCGCGCCGCCCACGCGGCCGGCCAGCGCGCATTCGGCGAGAACTACGTGCAGGAAGCGCTCGACAAGATCGCCGCGCTCGCCGACCTGCGCGGCGGACTCGAATGGCATTTCATCGGACCGCTGCAGTCGAACAAGACGCGCGCCGTCGCCGAGCAGTTCGACTGGGTGCATTCGGTCGACCGGCTGAAGATCGCGCAGCGCCTCGCCGAGCAACGTCCCGCCCACCTGCCGCCGCTCAACGTCTGCGTGCAGGTGAATATCAGCGGCGAGACGTCGAAGAGCGGCGTTGCCCCGGAGCAGATCGCCGACGTCGCGCGCGCGGTGGCCGCGCTGCCGGCGCTGCGCCTGCGCGGGCTGATGGCGATTCCCGAACCGGCGGACGACGCGGCCGCGCAGCGCGCGCCGCACCGCGCGCTGCGTGCGCTGTTCGACCAGCTGCGTACGCAGGGTCTCGCGCTCGACACGCTGTCGATGGGCATGTCGGCCGATCTCGAAGCGGCCGTGCTGGAAGGCGCGACGATCGTCCGGATCGGCACCGCGATCTTCGGTACGCGTGACTACTCGCACTGATTTCCCCGATTCCTCTCAACCGACCTTCATCATGAAAATCGCATTCATCGGCGGCGGCAACATGGCGGCCGCCTTGATCGGCGGCCTCGTCAAACGCGGCATCGCGGCGAACGGCCTGTATGCCGTCGACGTGAACGACGACGTGCGCCGGCGCGCCGAAGCGCAATTCGGCATCCGTACCGGCGCGGCGGTCGACGCCGCGCTCGCCGGCTACGACGCGATCGTGCTCGCCGTGAAACCGCAGGTGCTGAAAGACGTCGCGCAAGCGCTCGCGCCGCATCTGACGTCGCGGCCACTCGTCATCAGCATCGCGGCCGGCATTCGCGGCGCGGATCTGTCGCGCTGGCTCGGCGACTACCCGCGCGTGGTGCGCACGATGCCGAACACGCCGGCGCTGATCGGCATGGGCGTGACGGGCCTCGCGGCGCTCGCGGGCGTCGACGCGGCCGGCCGCGATCTGGCCGCGCAGGTACTGGGCGCGGTCGGCCAGATCGTCTGGTTCGACGACGAAGCGCAGCTCGACGCCGTCACCGCGATCTCGGGCAGCGGTCCCGCCTACGTGTTCTATTTCATCGAAGCGCTGCAGGAAGCGGCACGACGGCTCGGCATGAACGACGCGCAGGGCCGCGCGCTGGCGGTCGCGACCTTCACCGGCGCGGCGCAACTCGCCGCGCAGTCGGGCGAGCCGGCGAGCGTGCTGCGCGAGCGCGTGACGTCGAAGGGCGGCACGACGGCCGCGGCGCTGGCGTCGTTCGACGCGCAGGGCGTCAAGGAGGCGATCGTGCGCGGCGCGCTGGCCGCGCAGGCGCGTGCCCGGGAAATGGGCGACGAGCTGGGCAACGCGTGAGCGCACGCCCGGCCGGGTTGCGCATGGCAGCGCTCCGGCCGGGCAGTCAGCGCGTAACCGTGCGTGCTGGCGCAATGAATAGGCAGGCGCGCGCGCCCTGAAGCGCCCGCTCGTTCCACCACGAAGTCAAGCGACCGAACCCGATCGCGGTCGGGCCTGCCGCACCGGCGCGAGGCAGACGCGGCCGTAGCCGTTCGGCGGCAATCTGCGGCGCCCAAGACGGGGCTCCCCGCCCGCTCCATGAAAAACACCCCGGGGAAACGGATTGCCGTCCGCCCCTTGGGGTGTCGGTGTCGATTCGGAAGTCACGAAACTCATGCGCCGGCTGGACGCCGGCGCGCGTCAGAAACTCGCCGCCGCGTAATGCGCGGCAATCCCCGCGAACAACACGCCGCCCAGCCAGTTGTTGTGCTTGAACGCGGCGAAACACGGCATCCGCTCGCGATCCTTGATCAGCGTGTAGTGATAGATCGCGCACCCTGCCGCCGCCGCCCAGCCCAACCAGTACAGCGGGCCGAAGCCGAGCGTGACGCCGAGCCACACGTAGATCGCGAACATCGCCGCGTAGCAGAGCATGATCGCCAGCACGTCGTAGCGGCCGAACGTGATCGCCGATGTACGTATGCCGATCTTCAGGTCGTCGTCGCGATCGACCATCGCATACGCGGTGTCATAGGCGATCGCCCAGAACACGTTCGCGGCCAGCATCGCCCAGCCGATCGCCGGCACCGTGTCCTGCACGGCGGCGAACGCCATCGGAATGCCGAACCCGAACGCAATCCCGAGATACGCCTGCGGAATCGCGAAGAAGCGCTTCATGAACGGATAGGTGCCGGCAACCACGACCGCCACCACCGACAGTTCCTTCGTCAGCGTGTTGAGCGGCAGGATCAGCAGGAACGACACCAGCGCGAGCCCCACCGCGATCGCCACCGCCTCCCATGCGTGGATCTTGCCGGACGTGAGCGGCCGGTCCGCGGTGCGCTTCACGTGGCGGTCGAAATCGCGATCCGCGTAGTCGTTGATCGCGCAGCCGGCGGAACGCATCAGCAGCGTGCCCACCGCAAAAATCACGATGTACGACAGCGGCGGATGGCCGTTCGATGCGATCCAGAGCGCGTTGAGCGTGGGCCACAGCAGCAGCAGGCTGCCGATCGGCTTGTCCATTCGGACAAGCCGCAAGTACAGGGGAAAGCGGGCGAGCATGGGAGCAGGCGACATATCGCGGGGAAGATAACCCCGGCATTGTAGAACCGCGCGGCGCGCGGGGCAAAACCGAGAAGGGCGCTAATCGGCGTCCTTTTCCGGCCCGATTTTTTCCACTACCGCGTCTTCCGGCTGCAGCGGCCGGCCGCCATGCGTACGCGGCGCCATCGAGACGATCGGCCGGCCGCTGCGGCGCTCGACCATCGGCGCATAGGGCTCGCCGGGCGCGAACAGATGCGCCTCGCCCCATTGCCGCAGCGCGACGATCACCGGGAACAGCGCCCGGCCCTTGTCCGTCAGCACGTATTCCTGATAGGCGGAGCCGTCCGACGCGGGCGCCGCGGCCAGCACGCCGACGTCAACCAGCATGCGCAGCCGGTCGGTCAGCATGTTGCGCGCAATCCCGAGACTGCGCTGAAATTCGCCGAACCGGCGCGCGCCGTCGAAGGCATCGCGCACGATGAGCAGCGACCAGCGGTCGCCGACCACGTCCACGGTGCGTGCGACCGGGCATGCGTCGCCGCTCATGTCTCTACGTTGTGCCATACCGGTATCGATCGTCGATGGAACGCGGCAGAGGTCGGCCGCGCAATTTCATTGGTTTCATTTTAAAACTATAAACGGGGAATGCCAAAGCCCGGGCAAGCGGCTCGCGCAGCCGGCGTCGCCCGAAAGCGAACGAGCCTCCCGGCTCGATCGTCGGACGGCTCGTGGCGAGGATCGCGGGCGGCGCGCCGGCCCAAGCGGCACAACGCCGCCGGCAGCGACCGCGCGCTTACGCGAGCAGCGAACGCAGCATCCACGCCGTCTTTTCGTGCGTCTGAAGGCGCTGCGTCAGCAGATCGGCGGTCGGCTCGTCGCTCGCGGCATCCGCGGCCGGGAAAATCGCGCGCGCGGTGCGCACGACGGCCTCATGGCCTTCGACCAGCTGGCGGATCATGTCTTCCGCGGCCGGCACGCCGTCCGCTTCGGGGATCGACGACAGCTTCGCGAATTCGCGATAGGTGCCCGGCGCGACGACGCCCAGCGTCCGGATCCGCTCGGCCACCTGGTCGACCGCCAGCCAGAGTTCGTTGTACTGCTCCTCGAACATCAGGTGCAGCGTGTTGAACATCGGTCCCGTCACGTTCCAGTGAAAATTGTGCGTCTTCAGATACAGCGTGTACGTATCGGCCAGCAGGTGCGAGAGACCGTCCGCGATCTTCTTGCGATCCTTGTCGCTGATGCCGATGTTGATCTGCGTTGCGTTGCCCTTCTTGGCCATCTTGCGGACTCCTTGAGATAAGTTGAACCGGCGAAAATGCGTCGAACTCACGGCTACCGTCCCGACCGGCGGGGACGCTCGAGCCTGCGAAGTGTAGCGTAGACGCGGCCCGCGCTCTTTCTCGCAACGAGGTCGCGCGACGAAAAACCGCACCGCGCGGCGCTCAGACGCCCTGCATCTTCGCCAGATGCTGCACCAGTTGCGCGACGATCACGGCCGCGCCGCTGCCGGCCACGGCAAACCCCAGCGCGCGGCGCAACGCCGCGGCCGGCAGTGCGTGGGCGGCAAGCGCCTGCATCTCGAGTACTCGTTGAGTCATGATCGTCACTCCTTCAAATGCGCGGGACGCGCGCCGCGCCCCGCTGCCGGGTAGCGCGGCCCGGAGGCCGCGCCGGTTCGTTCCGAGCCGCCGCGCTTACTTCGCGAGCGCCCGGATCGCCGCCTGCACGCCCGCCGCGTAAGCCGGATCGGCCTTCGCGAAGTGCTCGAGCGCACGCTCCACGATGTCCTGCGGCACGCCGTCGATGTGGCGCGCGATGTTCGCGAACAGACGCTCGCGCTGCGCCGCGTCGAACAGGCGGAACAACGCGCCCGGCTGGCTGTAGTAATCGCCGTCTTCACGGTGGTCGTAGTGATCGACCGCCCCCGCCGCCAGCACCGGCTCGAGCGCATTGCGATCCTGCGCGAAAGCGCCGAAACGGTTCGGTTCGTAGTTCACCGCGCCGCCCAGGTTGCCGTCCGTGCGCATCGCGCCGTCGCGGTGAAACGAATGAACCGGGCAGCGCGGCGCATTCACCGGAATCTGGTGATGGTTGACGCCGAGCCGGTAGCGCTGGGTGTCGCCATACGAAAACAGCCGGCCCTGCAGCAGACGATCCGGCGAGAAGCCGATGCCGGGCACGACGTTGGCCGGCGTGAACGCCGCCTGCTCGACGTCCGCGAAATAGTTCTGCGCGTTGCGGTTCAACTCGATCGTGCCGACGTCGATCAACGGATAGTCGTTGTGCGGCCACACCTTGGTGATGTCGAACGGGTTGTACGGCACCTTCGCCGCATCCGCCTCCGGCATCACCTGAATCCGGAACGCCCACTTCGGGAACCGGCCCTGGTCGATATGCGCGATCAGGTCGCGCTGCGCGCTTTCCCGGTCGCCCGCCACGACTTGCGCCGCTTCACCGTCGGTGTAGTTCTCGATGCCGTTCAGCGACTTGAAGTGGAACTTCACCCAGAAGCGCTCGTTGTCCGCGTTGTAGAACGAGAACGTGTGCGAACCGAAGCCGTGCATCTGCCGGTAGTTCTTCGGAATGCCGCGATCGCTCATCAGAATCGTGACCTGGTGCAGCGATTCCGGATGACGCGTCCAGAAATCCCAGGCGGCGACGTTGTTGCGCAGGTTCGTGTACGGGTCGCGCTTTTGCGTATGGATGAAATCCGGAAACTTGAGCGGATCGCGGATGAAGAACACCGGCGTGTTGTTGCCGACCACGTCCCAGTTGCCTTCTTCCGTGTAGAACTTGATGGAGAAGCCGCGCACGTCCCGCTCGGCGTCGGCCGCGCCGCGCTCGCCCGCCACCGTCGAGAAGCGCATGAACAGCGGCGTTTCCTTGCCGACCTCCGCGAACAGCGTCGCCTTCGTGTACGTCGAGATGTCGTGCTCGACCTTGAGCGTGCCGAATGCGCCGGAGCCCTTCGCATGCACCCGCCGCTCGGGAATCACTTCGCGGTCGAAATGCGCGAGCTTTTCGAGCAGCCACACGTCCTGCAGCGCCACCGGTCCGCGCGGGCCGGCCGTCAGCGAATTCTGATTGTCGGCAACGGGCGCGCCCGCGGCGCTGGAGAGTTTCTTGTTGTCAGTCATCCTGTGCTCCTGATAAGGCTGGGTGGCGAAACGTCAAGGGAAAGCGAGAGGAAGCGAGGCTCGGCGGCTCAGCCGGCCAGCGCGCGATCCGCGAGGAACGCAAAGGCCGTCGGACGCAGGCTCCGGATCGCGGCCCGGACCCGGCTCGCGACAGTCGAACGCCGCGCGACGTTGCGCGGCGCGGTTCGGGATACTGTTTTCATCATGACGCCCCTCCTCGGATATCGTATTGAGCCGCCTCATCCGGCGGCCGACGGAACCGGCGCTTTGGCCCGATCCATGCGATGAATTCTACAAAAAACTATCAATAAATATAATTTGATTAATATTATCTATGCGATAGGCAAAATAAAACCGGGGCGGTGCCCCGGTCGGGAAGGTCGGATCAGTTGAGCGTCGCGGGCATGTCGAGCTTCAAGACACCCGGCAGGCCGCATGCGGCGATCGCATCGCTGATCGCATCGATCGCCGGCATCCGCGTGAAGCTCTTGCGCCAGACCAGCACGACGCGCCGGTCCGGCGCCGGATCCTCGAACGGCACATACGACAGCATATCGGCGTCCGGCCCGTTCGCATGGGGCCGCACTTCGGTGACCGACATCCGCGGCAGCACCGTGATCCCCACGCCGCTCGCGACCATGTGGCGGATCGTTTCCAGCGACGAACCCTCGAAGGTCTTCTGGATGCCGTCGGCCGTCTGCGAGAAGCGCATCAGCTCGGGGCACACGCCCAGCACGTGATCGCGGAAGCAATGCCCGCTGCCGAGCAGCAGCATGGTTTCCTGTTTCAGGTCGGCGGCGTCGATCCGGCGGCGTTTTTCCCACGGATGCCCGGACGGCAGCGCAACGACGAACGGCTCGTCGTACAGCGGCCGCACCATCAGGCCGGTTTCGGGAAACGGCAACGCCATGATCGCGGCGTCGATTTCACCCTGCTTCAGCAGTTCGAGCAGCTTCAGCGTGTAATTCTCCTGCAGCATCAGCGGCATCTGCGGAACCCGGCGGATCATCTGCTTGACCAGGGTCGGCAGCAGATACGGCCCGATCGTGTAGATCACGCCGAGCCGGAACGGCCCGATCAACGGGTCCTTGCCCTGCTTCGCGATCTCCTTGATCGCGAAGGTCTGCTCCAGCACGCGCTGCGCCTGCGTGACGATCTGATCGCCGATCGGCGTCACGCTCACCTCGCTCGCGCCCCGCTCGAAAATCTGCACGTTCAGTTCGTCTTCGAGCTTCTTGATCGCCACCGACAGCGTCGGCTGGCTGACAAAGCAGGCTTCGGCCGCGCGGCCGAAATGCCGCTCGCGCGCAACCGCGACGATGTATTTCAGTTCAGTAAGCGTCATTGTGGGTCAATCAATAAGTTGCAGACGATAGATTTAATTTATACACCGGTTAGGCTGATTCGCCAACCTTCTCGCGCGAAAAGCACTGTTGCGGCGCGGCATCCGGGTGGCGGCGAGCCGCCGCGCAGGGGCGCCTCGCGGGCCGCTCAGGCCTTCAGATACTGCTCGCGCGCGCCGAGCCAGCGCGCGAGATGCTGGGTGACGACCTGCGGGTGCGCGGCGATCAGGCGTGCCGCCGCCTCCCGCGCCGGCTCGATCAGCCAGCCGTCCTGTTCGAGATCGGCGAAGCGCAGCATCGCCGCGCCCGACTGGCGTGCGCCGAGGAATTCGCCCGGCCCGCGGATTTCCAGGTCGCGGCGCGCGATCTCGAAACCGTCGGTGGTCTCGCGCATCGTCTTGAGCCGCGCGCGGCCGGTGATCGACAGCGGACCGCTGTACATCAGCACGCACACCGACGCGGCCGTGCCGCGACCGACCCGGCCGCGCAGCTGGTGCAGCTGCGCGAGGCCGAAGCGCTCCGCATGCTCGATCACCATCAGCGATGCGTTCGGCACGTCGACGCCCACCTCGATCACCGTCGTCGCGACCAGCAGTTGCACGTCGTTGCGCGAGAACGCGTCCATCACCGCCGCCTTCTCGGCGGGCGGCAGGCGGCCGTGCACGAGGCCGACCTGCAATTCCGGCAGCGCGGCGATCAGCGTTTCGTAGGTCTCGACCGCGGTCTGCAACTGCAAGGTCTCGCTTTCCTCGATCAGCGGGCACACCCAGTACACCTGGCGACCCGTCAGCGCGGCCTCGCGCACCCGGCCGATCACCTCTTCGCGGCGCGCGTCGCCGATCAGCCGGGTCAGCACCGGCGTGCGGCCCGGCGGCAGCTCGTCGATCGTCGACACGTCGAGATCGGCGTAGTAGGTCATGGCAAGCGTGCGCGGGATCGGCGTCGCCGACATCATCAGCTGGTGCGGCTGGAAGCCAAGCGCGCCGTCGGCCGCATTGGCCGCCTTCGCGCGCAGCGCGAGACGCTGCTCGACGCCGAAGCGATGCTGCTCGTCGACGATCACGAGGCCGAGGCGCGCGAACTCGACGCTGTCCTGGATGATCGCGTGCGTGCCGATCACGAGCTGCGCGGTGCCGAGCGCCGCCGCCTCGATCGCCGCGCGCTTGTCCTTCGCCTTGAGGCTGCCCGCGAGCCAGGCCACCGATACGCCGAGCGGTTCGAGCCACGCGCGCAGCTTGCGCGCGTGCTGCTCCGCGAGAATCTCGGTCGGCGCCATCAGCGCGGCCTGGTAGCCGGCGTCGATCGCCTGCGCGGCGGCCAGCGCCGCCACCACCGTCTTGCCGCTGCCCACATCGCCCTGCAGCAGGCGCTGCATCGGGTGCGGCTGCGTGAGGTCCCGCGCGATCTCGGCGACGACGCGCTCCTGCGCGCCCGTCAGCGCGAACGGCAGCGCCGCGTACAGGCGCGCGGACAGCGAGGCCGCCTCGTCGCGCGCCCGGCGCGGCATGGCCGGCGCGGCGCGGGTGCGGCGCTCTTCGTGCGCGCGCTTGAGCGACAGCTGCTGCGCGAGCAGTTCGTCGAACTTGATCCTCAGCCAGGCGGGGTGCGTGCCGTCGATCAGCGCGGTTTCGTCCGCGTCGACGCCGGGGTGATGCAGCATCCGCACCGCGTCCGCGAGCGCCGGCACGCCGAGCGGCTTCAGGCAGGCGTCGGCGACCTCGGGCGGCAGCAGCTCGGGCAGCGGCGTGCGGGCGAGCGCGTTGTCGATCGCCTTGCGCAGATACGCCTGCGACACGCCCGCCGTGCTCGGATACACCGGCGTGAGCGCCTGCGGCAGCGGCGCGTCCTCGTCGACCACCCGCACGGCCGGATGGACCATCTCCAGCCCGAAGAACCCGCCGCGCACGTCGCCGCGCACGCGCAGCCGCTGGCCGATGGCCATCTGCTTGACCTGCGAGCCGTAGAAATTCAGGAAACGCAGCACCAGCTCGGCGCCCGCGTCGTCGTGCAGCTTGACCAGCAGCTGGCGGCGCGGCCGGTAGGCGATCTCGTTGTCGAACACGACGCCTTCCGCCTGCGCGATCTCTCCCGGCAGCAACTCGCCGATCGGCGTGAGCGTCGTTTCGTCCTCGTAGCGCATCGGCAGATGCAGCACCAGATCGATGTCGCGTGCAAGCCCGAGCTTCGCGAGCTTGTCGGCGGTCTTGGCGAGTTTCGCGGCGGGCTTCGCGCCCTTGTCGGCCGCGCCCGGGGCGGCCGGCTCGACGCGACCGTCGGCGCGGCGCCGCTTCGCGGACTTCGGCCGGGACGGCGCGGCGGCGCCCGCCTCGCCGGTTTCGGCGAGATCGGCGGTGTCGGCATCGACAGCGGCAGCGGGACGGCGGGCGGATACAGGCATCGGGTAGAGGTCTTGCAAGTACAATAGCGGCTTTCACGTCGCCCGAACGAGCGACGCCGGCAAGCCGCGCAACCCCGCCATCATAGCGGCTCGCGCGTGCCGCGCACGCTGATCCGCCCGATACGCGGCGTCGCCGGCCGCCTCGAACCAGTCCGCATGTTCACGCTTTCCGATTTCGATTTCGATCTGCCGCCCGAGCTGATCGCGCAAACCGCGCTGCCCGAACGCAGCGCCAGCCGCCTGCTCGAGGTCGACGCCGCGAGCGCGCCGGCGCGCCTCGTCGACCGCCGCTTCACCGAGCTGCCCGCGTGCATCGCGCCAGGCGACCTGCTCGTGTTCAACGACACCAAGGTGCTGAAGGCGCGCTTCTTCGGCCAGAAGGCGAGCGGCGGCAGGATCGAGGTGCTGGTCGAGCGGCTGACGGGCGAACGCACCGCGCTCGCGCAGATCCGCGCGAGCAAGAGCCCCGCGCCGGGCACCACGCTGCGACTCGCCGACGCGTTCGACGTGACGGTCGGCGAGCGGGTCGAGCCGTTCTTCACGCTGCACTTCCCGGACGATTGCCTGACGCTGATCGACCGCCACGGGCGCCTGCCGCTGCCCCCGTATATCGAGCACGATCCCGATTCGACCGACGAAACGCGCTACCAGACGGTGTTCGCGAGCAACCCCGGCGCGGTCGCCGCGCCCACCGCGGGGCTGCACTTCGACGCCGCGCTGCTCGCGCAGCTCGACGCGCGCGGCATGGAACGGGCGACGCTCACGCTGCACGTCGGCGCGGGCACGTTCCAGCCGGTGCGGGTCGACAACATCGCCGAACACAAGATGCACCGGGAGTCGTACGAGCTGACCCAGGCGCTGGTCGACCGTATCGCCGCGACGCGCGCGCGCGGCGGCAAGGTGATCGCGGTCGGCACGACGTCGATGCGCGCGCTGGAAGCCGCCGCGCGCGACGCGGACGCGGCCGGCCGGCCGCTCGCCGCCACCCGCGCCGAAACCGACATCTTCATCACGCCGGGCTATCGTTTCCGGGTCGTCGACCGGCTGGTGACCAATTTCCACCTGCCGAAATCGACGCTGCTGATGCTGGTGTCCGCATTCGCGGGCGTCGACACGATCCGCGCCGCGTACCGGCACGCGATCGACCAGCGCTACCGCTTCTTCAGCTACGGCGACGCGATGCTGCTGACGCGTCGCGACAACGCGTAGCCCCAGGCCCGCCGGGCGGAGCGAACGACGCCCGCCCCGCTTGATTTCCCCGCCGCCGATCCTTCGGCGGCGTTTTCAACATGCGCCGGACGCATCGATCCGGAGTGGGCGCTGCGGCGCATACTCCGGTTCCATGCAAAGCACCCGGTGGCAAGGAGTTCCAGCGATGACCGAAGGTTCATCCCACGATACGGCTGCGGGCATCCGCCCGCACAACGGCCTCAAGTTCGAGCTGCTGACGACGGACGGCCATGCGCGGCGCGGCCGCGTGACGCTCAACCACGGCGTCGTCGAAACGCCGATCTTCATGCCGGTCGGCACCTACGGCACGGTGAAGGCGGTCCAGCCGCGCGAGCTCGACGAGATGCACGCGCAGATCATCCTCGGCAACACGTTCCACCTGTGGCTGCGCCCCGGCCTCGAAACCATCGAGCAGCACGGCGGCCTGCATCGCTTCATGGGCTGGAACAAGCCGATCCTCACCGATTCGGGCGGCTTCCAGGTGTTCTCGCTCGGCGACCTGCGCAAGATCACCGAGGACGGCGTGACGTTCGCGTCGCCGATCAACGGCGACAAGCTGTTCCTGTCGCCGGAAGTGTCGATGCAGATCCAGAAGGTGCTGAATTCGGACGTCGTGATGCAGTTCGACGAATGCACGCCGTACGCAACCGACGGCGTGCCGACCACGCACCGGGAAGCGGCCGATTCGATGCGGATGTCGCTGCGCTGGGCCAGGCGCTCGCTCGACGAGTTCGACCGGCTCGGCAACCCCAACGCGCTGTTCGGGATCGTGCAGGGCGGGATGTTCGAGGATCTGCGCGACGAATCGCTCGCGGGGCTCGCCGAACTCGGCTTCCACGGCCTCGCGATCGGCGGGCTGTCGGTCGGCGAGCCGAAGGAAGACATGATGCGCGTGCTGCAGCACATCGCGCCGAAGCTGCCCGCCGACAAGCCGCACTACCTGATGGGCGTCGGCACGCCGGAGGACCTCGTGGCGGGCGTCGCGGCCGGCGTCGACATGTTCGACTGCGTGATGCCGACCCGCAACGCGCGCAACGGCTGGCTGTTCACCCGCTTCGGCGACGTGAAGATCCGCAACGCGACCCACAAGAATTCGCTCAAGCCGCTCGACGAGACTTGCGGCTGCTACACGTGCCGCAACTTCTCGCGCGGCTACCTGCACCATCTGCACCGGGTCGGCGAGATTCTCGGCGCGCAACTGAACACGATCCACAACCTGCACTACTACCTCGAACTGATGAGCGAGATCCGGCAGGCGATCGAGACCCATACTTTCAGCGCGTTCCAGCAGCGCTTCGCGGAGCAGCGGGCACGCGGCGTCGACTAGGCGGCGTCCGGGGCGGGCGCGGCGGCCGGCCGCGCAACATGACTTAATTCCACCCCTATTTTTATAGTACAAGTCCTGTTTTTAATCGGGCAGCGCATCTGTCCGTGCCGGCCAAGCATTACAATTTCCTTTCTGCACGAGCGGTTACGGCTGTCGATCGGGTTTAACGGCTTGATCCGAAAGCGCATTTGCCGCGTCGTCGCGGTTTGGGCCGGTGGTAGAATAACCGGCTTATTTTTCAGATCTTCCCAAACGGAGAGACCAACGTGTCCTTGTCGTTCATTTCCAACGCCTACGCGCAAGGTGCCGCAGGCGGCGCCGAATCGAGCCTGATGAGCTTCCTGCCGCTCATCCTCATGTTCGCCGTGCTCTACTTCATCATGATCCGCCCGCAAATGAAGCGGCAGAAAGAGCACCGCAACATGCTCTCCGCGATGGCCAAGGGCGACGAAGTCGTGACGAGCGGCGGCATGGTCGGCAAGGTGACGAAGGTCACCGACGCATACATCGGCGTCGAAATCGCCGAAGGCACCGAAATCACCGTGCAGAAGGCTGCCGTCACGACCATTCTGCCGAAGGGCACCATCAAGTCGCTGTAAGCCCTTCCCCGAGCGTCCGGCCCCCTGCCCGCCCAGCGCCCACGAGGCTCGCGGCACGGCAGCGCCGGACGCGACGCTTTCAAGCCAACTATCCCGTTCGGCCCCCTCATGAATCGTTACCCACTCTGGAAATATGTCGTGATGGTCGTGGCGCTCGCCATCGGCCTTCTGTACACATTGCCCAACTTCTACGGCGAAGCGCCGGCGGTACAGGTGTCGAGCGGCAAGGCCACGATCAAGCTCGACGCCGGCACGCTCGCCCAGGTCGAAGCCGCGCTGCAGGCCAGTCAGGTCACCCCGGACGACATCACGTTCGACAACGGCGCGAACAACGCGAACATCCGCGTGCGCCTGAAAGACACCGACACGCAGCTGCGCGTGAAGGATCTGCTGCAGAAGACGCTCAATGCCGACCCGACCGATCCGCAGTACATCGTCGCACTGAACCTGCAAAGCGCTTCGCCGCGCTGGCTCACCGCGCTGCACGCGCTGCCGATGTACCTCGGTCTCGACTTGCGCGGCGGCGTGCACTTCCTGCTGCAGGTCGACATGACGGGCGCGCTCACGAAGAAGCTCGACTCCGACGCGTCGGATGCGCGCACGCTGCTGCGCGACAAGGGTCTGCGCGACGGCGGGGTCAACCGGGTCGACCAGTCGGTGGTGGCGAATTTCTCCGACCAGGATACGGCCGACCAGGCCCGCAAGCTGCTGTCGTCGTCGGTGTCCGAGCTGCAGTGGGCCAGCCAGCAGGGCAACGGCGGCTACCAGGTGGTAGGCACCTTCACGCCGGCCGTGCAGAAGGCCGTCGAGGACGCGGCGCTCAAGCAGAACCTGACGACGCTCCACAACCGCGTGAACGAACTCGGCGTGTCCGAGCCGATCCTCCAGCAGCAAGGTTCCGACCGGATCGTGGTCGAGCTGCCGGGCGTGCAGGACACGGCCAAGGCGAAGGACATCATCGGCCGCACGGCAACGCTCGAAGCGCGCCTCGCCGATCCGCTCAACACCTACCCGAAGAGCGTGACCGACCCGGTGCCGCCGGGTGACGAAATGTTCATGCAGGGCAACCAGACGCCGGTGCTGCTGCGCAAGCAGGTGATCTTCACCGGCGACCGCATCATCGACGCGTCGGCCGGCTTCGACGACCACCAGCGTCCGTCCGTCAACATCCGCCTCGACGCGGCCGGCGGCCGCGCGGTGCGCACGGTATCGCGCGACAACATCGGCAAGCCGATGGCGATGGTGCTGTTCGAGAAGGGCAAGGGCGAAGTGCTGACGGTGGCGACCATCCAGTCCGAACTGGGCGACCGCTTCCAGATCACCGGCCAGCCGACCCCGCAGGCCGCGGCCGACCTCGCGCTGCTGCTGCGCGCCGGCTCGCTCGCGGCGCCGATGGAAATCATCGAGGAACGCACGATCGGCCCGAGCCTCGGCGCAGACAACATCCGGATGGGCTTCCACTCGGTCATCTGGGGCTTCGTTGCCATCGCGATCTTCATGATCGCGTACTACATGCTGTTCGGCATCGTGTCGGTGATCGGGCTGTCGGTGAACCTGCTGCTGCTGATCGCGGTGCTGTCGATGATGCAGGCCACGCTGACGCTGCCGGGCATCGCCGCCATCGCGCTCGCGCTCGGCATGGCGATCGACTCGAACGTGCTGATCAACGAACGGGTGCGCGAGGAGCTGCGCAACGGCGCGCCGCCGCAGCTCGCGATCCAGCAGGGCTACGCGCATGCGTGGGCGACCATCCTGGATTCGAACGTCACCACGCTGATCGCCGGCCTCGCGCTGCTCGCCTTCGGGTCGGGTCCGGTGCGCGGTTTCGCGATCGTGCACTGTATCGGCATCCTGACGTCGATGTTCTCCGCGGTGTTCTTCTCGCGCGGCCTCGTGAATCTCTGGTACGGCGGCCGCAAGAAGCTGAAGTCGCTGGCGATCGGCCAGGTGTGGAAGCCGGCCGATGCCGCGGGCGCCGGCAGCGCCTATCTCGGCCAGGACGCGCACACCGATACCGCCGACATCAGCAAGACGACGCTTGCCGCCGCGGGCAAGAAGGCCGCTGCACGCACCGGCAAGCCGGTGGTGCGGCGCCGTTCGGAGCCGGGCCAGCCCCCGAAAAACCCGGGCTCGTCCCAATAAGCCCCGGAGACGATCATGGAATTCTTCCGCATCCGTAAAGACATCCCGTTCATGCGGCACGCGTTGATCTTCAACGTGGTTTCGCTTGTGACGTTCCTTGCCGCCGTGTTCTTCCTGTTCCATCGCGGGCTGCATCTGTCCGTCGAGTTCACGGGCGGCACGGTGATCGAAGTGCAGTACCAGCAGGCGGCCCAGCTCGAACCGGTGCGCGCGACGCTCGGCTCGCTCGGCTACCCCGACGCGCAGGTGCAGAATTTCGGCACCTCGCGCAACGTGCTGATCCGGCTGCCGATCAAGCAGGGCCTGACCTCGGCCCAGCAGAGCGACCAGGTGATGGCGGGCCTCAAGGCGCAGGACGCCAACGTGCAGCTGCAGCGCGTCGAGTTCGTCGGCCCGCAGGTCGGCAAGGAACTCGCGACCGACGGCCTGCTCGCGCTCGCGTGCGTCGTGATCGGCATCGTGATCTACCTGTCGTTCCGGTTCGAATGGAAGTACGCGGTTGCCGGCATCATCGCCAACTTGCACGACGTGGTGATCATTCTCGGCTTCTTCGCGTTCTTCCAGTGGGAGTTCTCGCTGTCGGTGCTGGCGGCGATTCTCGCGGTGCTCGGCTACTCGGTGAACGAATCGGTCGTGATCTTCGACCGGATCCGCGAAACGTTCCGCCGGGAACGCAAGATGACGGTGCAGGAAGTCATCAACCACGCGATCACGAGCACGATGTCGCGGACCATCATCACGCACACGTCGACGGAAATGATGGTGCTGTCGATGTTCTTCTTCGGCGGCCCGACGCTGCACTACTTCGCGCTCGCGCTGACGGTCGGCATCATGTTCGGCATCTACTCGTCGGTGTTCGTCGCGGGTTCGCTGGCGATGTGGCTCGGCATCAAGCGCGAGGATCTGCTGAAGGACAAGAAGTCTTCGCACGATCCGAGCGATCCGAACGCGGGCGCGCAGGTTTAAGCGCTCTGCCCCTCGGCACGCCGAAGGCCGGTTCGATACGAACCGGCCTTTTTTCATGGCGGCCGGCGCGGCGCAGGCGCTGCGGCATGCGCCGGCGACCAGGGGCGGCCGCGCCCGGACACGCAGCGCGGACGGCTGCCGCGCGAAAGCCGGATCCGCCCTCCACGATCCCTCCGCCGTCACCCGCAGCCGGATCGCCCCGCGCAACGCTCGGCCGACCCGCCGCCGGCGCGGTTTCGTCTCACCGGAACCCGAACCGCCGGCGCAGCACGGCCAGCGCCGCGAGGCTCAGCAGCGCCGCGAACATCAGGTAGAAGCTGGGCGCCGTCTTCGCGCCGGTCGCTCGAATCAGCCACGCGATGATGAACGGCCCGAAGCCGCCGAACAGCGTGACCGCGATGTTGTACGCGAGCGACATGCCGGTCGTGCGTGTCGCCACCGGGAAGATTTCCGACAGCAGGCCGGGCAGCGCCGCGAAGTATCCGGTCAGCAGGAGCGCGAACACCACCTGCACCGCGATCAGCGTGCCGAAGGTCGGATGCGCGACCAGAAAGGCGAACGCCGGATAGATCAGCACGAGGATCGCGAGCGCCGGCGCGACCATCACGGCGACGCGGCCGTGCTTGTCCGACCAGTGGCCGACGAGCGGTGCGAACAGCATCTGAATCACGCCGACGACCAGGATCGCCGCGAACGCCGACGACGGCGCGAGCTTCAGCTCCTTCACGCTGTAGGTCGGCATGTACAGCACGACATAGGTGGCCACCGTGCTGAGCACGACGACGCCGATCGCGGCCGCGAGCCGCCCCTTGTGAGACGCGAACGTGTCCCGCAACGGATTCGCGGTGCCCGCCGACGCGAGGAATTCGGGCGTTTCGTCAACTTTCCTGCGGATGTAATACGCGACCGGCCCGAGCAGCAGCCCGAAGCAGAACGGCACGCGCCAGCCCCACGCCATCATCTGTCCGGTCGACAGCTGCGCGTTCAGCACGGTACCGAACAGCGCGGCGAGCAGCGTGGTGAGCCCCTGGCTCGCGACTTGCCAGCTCGCAAAGAACCCGCGCCGCCCCGGTACGTGCTCGGCGAGAAACGCGGTTGCGCTGCCGAACTCGCCGCCCGCCGAAAAACCCTGCAGCAGCCGCGCGAACACCAGGATCAGCGGCGCGGCGATGCCGATCGTCGCGTAGGTCGGCAGCACGGTGATGATCAGCGTGCCCGCCATCATCAGCAGGATCGACAGCGTGAGCGCCGCCTTGCGGCCGGCACGATCCGCGTAGGCACCGAGCACGACCGCGCCGAGCGGCCGCATGAAGAAGGACACGCCGAAGGTGCCGAGCGTCAGCAGCAGCGACACCGTATCGTTGCCGGCCGGGAAGAACAGTTTCGCGATCGTCACCGCGAAGAAGCCGTAGACGACGAGGTCGAACCATTCGAGCGCGTTGCCGATCGACGCGGCCACGACCGCGCGCCAGACGCGCGGGCTGGATTCGACGGACGGTAAGGCAGCCGGCGCAGCATGCATGGATGTCTCCTCACGATTCGATTTATTGTCGGGGCCGGTGCCGCTCGGAGCGCCGCCCGCGGTCGCGCGTGCGGAAAATTATAGGCGCGCGCCGCCGCCGGTCCACTCGCCAAAATTCGCCGCCGCAAAAACAAACCGCCGCGACCGTTTCCGGGCGCGGCGGCTGGCCTGCGAACGGCGCGACGGGCGCGCCGGCGGTGCCGTTACTGCTTGACGGCTTCGGCCGTGATGAGCAGCTTGGTCTTCATCTTGAAGCCGTATTGCTTGCCGTAGTCGAGACCGAAATCGTCGCGGTTGAATTCGCCCTCTGCGTCGACACCGCACACTTCCTTCTTCAGCATCGGATGCGGCATGCACTTGAACGATTCGATCTTGAGCGTCAGCGGCTTCGTGACGCCGTGCAGCGTCAGGTTGCCGACCACGGCGACCGGCTTGTCGCCGTCGAACTTGATCGTCCCCTTGTAGTTCGCGTCGGGGAACTTGGCTACGTCGAAGAAATCGGCCGTCTGCAGGTGCTCGTCGAGCTTCGCGCTGCCGGTGTGGATCGACGCGATCTTGGTCGTCACGTCGACGGTGCCCGTCTTCGCGGCGCGGTCGAGCGTCACGGTGCCGCTCGACGTATCGAACTTGCCGCGCCAGACCGACAGGCCGCCGAAGTGATCGGCTTCGAAGCTCGGATACGTATGGCTCGGATCGAACTGGTACGTGGCGGATTCGGCGAACGCCGGGAACGACAGCGTGGCGGCGAGCGCACCGGCCGCAAGCATCAGATGTTTCTTCAAGTCAATCTCCTTATGGCAGCGCCGCACTCTCGAGCGGCGCGAACGAGTGCCGCGCGCTTACTTCGCGGCGACGATGTGAAACTTGATCTGGACTTCGTCGGCAACGACCGACGTATCCTTCCACTCTCCGGTCCCGATGCTGTAGACCGAGCGCTTGATCGGCAGCACGCCGTCGAAAGTCTGCGTCGCGCCGTTTTGCGTGACGGTCACGGGCACCGTGACGGTTTCGGCGTGGCCCTTGATCGTCAGCTTGCCGGTGACGTTATATTTGTTGCCGCCCGCGGGGGCGATCGCCGACGACACGAAGGTTGCTTGCGGAAAACCCTTCGCGTCGAACCATTCCTTGCCCGCGACCTGGTCGTTGTACATCTTGTCGCCGAGATCGTAGCTCGCGATGTCGATCGACACCTGCGCGCTGCCTTGCGCCGCCTTGGCCGGATCGAACTTGATCTGCGCGGAGAATTTCTTGAACACGCCTTCGGTCGGCACGTTCATCTGCTTGGAAATGGCCGAGACCTTGCTCTTCGCCAGGTCGACCTGAGCCAGCGCGGCGCCCGACACGGTCAGCGCGGCGGCGGCGAACGCCGCGATCAGGGAGCGGTGAAACGAGATTTTCATAACGGTCCTTATTTGAGAAAGGGAAGCATGCGCGACAGTACGCCGTCGCGGTTCAGCCATTGGTGCTTGACGGCCGCCACCGCATGCACCACGACAAGCGCCAGCAAACCGTAATTGAATGTCACGTGCAGCGTCTTCAGCACGTCCTTCAGCGCCGGATCCGGATCGATCAGGCGCGGCAGCGGAACGATACCCAGATAGACGACCGGGATGTTCGATGCCGAGCTGTACAGATAGCCGGTGATCGGAATCGCGAACATCAGCAGATACAGCAGCATGTGCACGCCGTGCGCCGCCCATCGCTGCGGCGCCGAGACTGCCTTCGGCAGCGGCGGCGGCACGTGGGTCGCGCGCCACAGGATCCGCAGGATCGCGAGCGCGAACACCGTCACGCCGATCCACTTGTGCCACGAGTAGTATTTCAGCTTCGTCGGCGTGAAGCCGGGGATGTCGGTCATCACCCAGCCCAGCGCGAAACCGCACACGATCAGCAGCGCGATCAGCCAATGGAGCGCGATGGCGGTGCGCGTGTACGATGTCGGCAGGGACGGAGAGCTCGATGCCATGGGTTCCTCAGTTGAGCGAAAAGCCGGCCGGCGCCGTGGGGACAACGCGCATGACCAAGGCCGCCATGCTACCGCAACAATCGGCGCCCGGCAGGCACTGAAAAATGACGGATCTGTCATCTGGCCCATACCGCCCGGCGGCCCGGCCCGGCAGCGTCCCGCAGGGATTGACACCGCAAAAATCGCCTTTTGGTAAGATTGGCGCGGGTTCCGGCCCTGTCCGCATGTCGCCCACGACGTCGTGCCACTACTCTCGATATGGACCGAAACGACCTGATTGCCTGTCACGAGTGCGACGCACTGTTGCACAAACCGCGCATGAGCGGCAAAGACACCGCGCGCTGTCCGCGCTGCGACGCGCTGCTCTACCGGAGCGGGTCGGCGCAGATCGAACGCATCTGCGCGCTCACGCTCGCCGCGCTGATCACGTTTCTGATCGCGCAGGCTTTCCCGATCCTCGAAATGGACGTGAACGGCATCCGGGTGCAGACCACCCTGCTCGGCGCGCTCCAATCGCTGTGGGATCAGGACATGCGGATCGTCGCGATGATGGTGTTCTGCTCGACGCTGCTGTTCCCGCTCGTCGAGATGGCGGCGCTGCTCTACGTGCTGTTCCCGCTGCGCGCCGGCTACGTGCCGCCCGGCTTCAACCGGGTGCTGCGCGCGATCCAGCTGGTACGGCCGTGGGGGATGATCGA